>JAYRWN010000252.1:0-26795 GCA_041917975.1 Saprospiraceae bacterium
ATATTTTCTTTTACCACCCATATACTCCCCTGCTCTTCCCCCTTCTTCTTATTAAACATATTCCCTTTTTTTTCTTAAATATATTGTTTTTTTATTATATATTTAAAAAATATATTTAGAGGGTTTTTCAACAGCCTCCTAGGGTCACTCCATACCAGCCACTTATATCAGTAGGTGGTAGAGCCGGAGGTACAGTACTAATATCCCAATTGGTATGATTCATCCATGCATCACCATTGGTAGATAGATACAAGGCGCGCAGGGCTGTATAATCATCAAGATTAATTTCTTTACATTGCCCCAATCCCTGAGCACAAAAAGAGGACCATGGTGCAGAGAAAGAATTGCCTGGATCTATTTGAAAATACGTCAGATCCAGTTTACCACACAGCTGCCTAAGCTCTGCAGGATAACAGCCGGATAATTTATTTTGATCGACGCCCAAGAATTTAAGATTTTGCAGGCCGGCTAATTCTGCAGGTATGGAGCCAGTCAATTGATTTTGGCTCAACCCCAATAATATTAAGTTCGAAAGTTGTCCATAATCAGCCGGTATTCGTCCAGTTAATTGATTGTTGAATAAAAATAAATTTTTAAGCTTTGAAAAATTTATTAATCCGCGTGATAAAAATCCTGAAATAAGGTTATTTGAAAAATCGAATGTTTCCAGACTAGTCTGAACTGGCAGAGGATCTGGTAATGTATCGCTGATTTTATTTCCATAACCGTAAATAGTACCCAACTTAGGGCAATTAGCCAAACTCATAAAGTCAAAACTGGTCACGAGATTACTCCCGAAATGACCTAAGGTAAGTTGTGGACAATGACCTAGGCTTATTGAGCCAGTGATAGTGTTGACTGCAAGGTTAATAGTCTCAATTTCCTCGAATGCTAATACTCCATCCGGAATTTGGCCGGTGAGGTTATTGGACTCCAAGGATAGAGACTTAATCCGGCCATTGTCCTGAATTTGCACACCCCTGGCTATATTCATCACAAACCCGGTTGGTGGGAAATCATTATTGCGAATGATACTCCACCCTGTGGTATCCTTCCATTGATCTCCATTTAAAGCAAAATATAATTGTTTCAATCGCTGAAATTCTAAAGTATCCGTTGGTGGCAAAGGAATAGATGGGGGAATTATAGCAGTATAAAGGCCTTGATCATTGGTTCCTCCAACAAAAATATTGTTATTAATACTTATAGTCCTAAATTCAACCTTATCCGGTAAGGTAATAGGTAAGCTAAATCTTGCCTGGTTGAAATACACGAAAAACTCCAGGTTTGACATGTAAAAAAGTCGATCATCGGCCTTGTCCAAGGTAATGATATTACCATCATTAAATATTGGCTGCCAATGCAAGCCCAGGTCTAATGAGCGATACAAACCATTGCCACCGGACCCTAAAAATACCGTATCGCCAAAAATGCGAATATCGGTGGATAATCTCTGATGACCAGGTAATACGGTTTGCCAGGTATGACCATGATCGGCTGATCTATACAACCTATCATTATTACCGGCGAGAACTACCTGATTACTGGCTTCCACTGAATAAATGATATCACGAAATTCAGTAACTTCTTGCCAATGATTGCCCTGATCAAAAGAAATGACTAATCCATTATCCCGCCCTGCGACAATCACGCTATCATTCGCAGCTAAATCATTGATAACTCTTCTAATGCTCTGGTTATAAACCAATTGCCATTGCACAGCATTACGCTGTTTCCGATAAATCCTGGTGCCTTCAGAAGCAAAAATATAATGGCGGTTAGCTGCCAGCCCTGCGATGTAACCCGGCAGAATACCAGCTGAATCAATCCTCCAGGTTTGACCTCCATCACTAGAAACAAATAATCCGTTAATTCTAGAGCCCGCATAAACTTTTGCTTGGTCATGCATTATCCTTACAACACCGAATTGATTAGGAAAATCTGATTTACGCCATTCTAATTGACCAGATAATGGCATAATAAAAACAAGCAGGAAATAAAATATACTCAGTGTTCTTAGCATAATTAGGAGCATTTATTTAGATAAATTTATAGTGAAAATTTATAATGTGTGACATTAAGGTCAATTTTAACATTGTCTATTTTTAAGTAAATTCTTAGGTATTTGTTCGAAATGCAATTCGTTCAATATTTGCTTGCATTGCTTATCTTGAGGCCTAAACAGACTCAACATGGTCGAAAAATCCTATGTCATTGGCTTGGACTACGGCACGGATAGTGTGAGGGCTTTGCTCGTTGATACGAGTACCGGTGAGGAGAAAGCGACCGCGGTTTATCATTACCTGCGGTGGAGCCAGGGTTTATATTGTAACCCGCAAATCAATCAGTTCAGGCAACATCCGCAGGATTATATTGATGGTCTCATGGCTACTATTCAAGCTATTGGTCAAAACGTAGGCCCGGAGGTGATGGCTAAGGTGAAAGGACTGGGTGTAGATACGACCGGAAGTACACCTTGCCCGGTAGATAAAGCCGGCCGACCGTTAGCATTGAACAAGGGTTTTGAGGATAATCCCAACGCCATGTTTGTGCTGTGGAAAGATCATACGGCCGTCAGGGAAGCCGCCGAAATTAATGCCTTAAGCAAAACACAAGCTGTAGATTATACGCGCTATGAAGGCGGGGTTTATTCCTCCGAATGGTTTTGGGCAAAAATTTTAAAAATATACCGGGATGACCCACAGGTTGCTAAAGCAACTTTTTCCTGGGTGGAACATTGTGACTGGATTCCATTTCTGTTAACCGGAGGGGAACATGTCTTGTCGATGAAAAGGAGTCGCTGTGCGGCGGGACACAAAGCTCTTTGGCACCCGGATTGGGGTGGTTTACCACCGGAAGATTTTTTTAGCCAATTAGATCCTCTTTTAGCCGGGTTGCGGGACAGATTATTTATCGAGACGTTTACTTCGGATGTTAAAGCCGGAACAATAACAAAACATTGGGCTGAAAAACTAGGCCTGCCTTTCACTGTGGTAGTCAGTGTGGGCGCTTTTGATGCGCATATGGGTGCTGTAGGAGGACAAATTGAACCTTACCATTTAAGTAAAGTGATGGGCACCTCTACCTGTGACATGTTAGTAGCTCCTCGGCAAGACTTGGACCAGCGCTGTGTCCAGGGGATTTGCGGACAAGTTGATGGCAGTATTATACCTGGTTTGATAGGATTAGAAGCAGGTCAGTCTGCTTTTGGAGACGTGTACGCTTGGTTTAAAAAAATCCTGTTACAGCCGGCAGAGATGCTGATCCGGAACAATCCACAATTTTCCGACATCCAAAAACAAGATCTGGTAGAATATTTTGAGCACAACATATTGGAATACCTGACCCTGGAGGCATCCAAATTACACCCTGGTGAGGCTGGTTTAGTCGCTTTAGACTGGTTAAATGGGCGAAGAACTCCTGATGCCAATCAAACCTTAACCGGATTAATTGCTGGGCTTGCGTTGGGCACCGATGCACCGAAAATATTCCGGGCCCTGGTTGAGAGCACGTGTTTTGGTGCTCGAAAAATTGTGGAACGATTCATCAGTGAAGGCATCCCGATCAAAGGAATTATTGGCCTGGGAGGGGTGGCCAAAAAATCCCCACTGGTCATGGATATTATGGCCAACACGTTAAACATGCCGATCAGAATCGCCAAATCTGAGCAAACCTGCGCTCTGGGGGCGGCGATGTTCGGGGCAGTTGCCGCCGGAGTACACCCGAATATTCCTACAGCCATGAAAAAAATGGGTAGCGGTTTTGAAAAAACGTTTTATCCTGACCCGGAAAAAAGTAAACAATACGATAATTTATATGCTAATTATCTTATGATAGGTTCCGTATGGGAAACCATTTCAGAAAAAATTTCAAGCCATGATTTATAAGGCTTTACGCGAAGAGGTATATGAGGCCAATCTTCAACTGCCGGCGCTAGGACTGGTACTTTTTACTTTTGGAAACGCCAGCGCCGTAGACAGGAATCAGGGCGTGTTCGCGATTAAACCGAGCGGGATCCCCTACCAAGACCTGACTCCAGAGGCTATGGTGATCGTGGACTACGAAGGCCAAACCATAGATGGGCGGCTAAGGCCTTCATCCGATACCCTGACCCATGCCGTAATATATAAGCACTGGCCGGAGATTGGCGGTATAGTCCACACCCATTCCACCTATGCCACAGCATGGGCACAAACCCAGATGGACATTCCTATTTTAGGTACCACACATGCCGATCATCTTACCGTTGATGTACCTTGCGCCCCGGTGATGTCCGATGATCTGATTAAAATGAACTATGAACAAGCTACCGGATGGCAAATTATCAATGATTTCCACCTTCGAGGCATCAGTTACACGGAAGTTGAAATGGTGTTGGTAGCCAACCACGCGCCATTTACGTGGGGGAAAGATGTAAAAAAAGCGCTTTATAACAGTGCGGTGCTGGAGCAAATAGCTCATATGGCCTACATAGGGCATTCCATCCGCCCGGACCTGCCCCGTTTAAAAGATGCTTTAATTCAAAAACATTATGATCGTAAACACGGCCAAAATGCTTATTACGGTCAATAATCCATAACCTATCAAATTATGATACTCAATCCTTATAAAAAAGCTACAGTTTGGTTCTGTACAGGCAGTCAACACCTATATGGAGAAGGACCTTTGCAGCAAGTCGCCGAAAATGCGTCTGCTATGATCAAGGAATTAAATCGCCAGAAACACATTCCCGTCAAAATAATTTTTAAGCCGGTCTTAACCAGACCGGAGGAAATAACCCGTTTGTTGCTTGAAGCAAATCTGGATAAAAATTGTGTGGGCGTAATTACGTGGATGCATACTTTTTCTCCGGCAAAAATGTGGGTAAATGGTCTAAAACATTTGACTAAACCTTTACTTCATCTGCACACCCAGTTTAATCGGGATATTCCATGGAAGACTATTGATATGGATTTTATGAATCTGAACCAAAGTGCTCACGGCGACCGTGAGTTCGGGTTTATCAATACCCGCCTGAATACCAGGCGAAAAGTACTAGCGGGGTACTGGGAAGATCCGGCTCTTCTATCTGGCATAGGTCAATGGGCTAGAGTCGCTGTAGCCTGGCATGACTGGCAAACCGGGAAAATAGCCCGATTTGGTGATAACATGCGTGAAGTAGCGGTAACTGAAGGCAACAAAGTATCCGCTCAGATCCAATTCGGCTTTTCAGTGAATGGATATGGTATAGGTGACCTGGTCAAGCGTATCGAAGGTGTCTCAAAAAAAGAGGTTGATGGGCTGCTGAAGGACTATGAGCAAGAATACACCCTTTCTTCCGCTTTAGCCTCTAACGGACGGAAACGTAAAGCATTGGAACAGGCTGCACGCATTGAGTTGGGGCTGACCCATTTTCTCTCCGAAGGGCATTTTTTTGCTTTTACCGATACGTTTGAGGATTTGCATGGCTTGGATCAACTTCCGGGAATTGCTGTACAACGGTTGATGCACCAAGGTTTTGGATTTGGTGCAGAAGGCGATTGGAAGACCGCGGCATTGGTGCGGGCCATGAAAGTTATGGCTTTCGGTTTGCCCGGAGGCAACTCTTTTATGGAGGACTACACCTACCACCTTATGCCAGGTAACCAGCAAGTGCTGGGCGCCCATATGTTGGAAATTTGTCCATCCATTGCTAATCACAAACCCAGTTGTGAAATTCATCCTCTGGGGATTGGAGGAAAGGCTGATCCGGTCAGATTAGTATTTAATACTGCTGAAGGCAATGGTCTGAATGCTTCACTGATTGATTTAGGGCACCGCTTCCGTTTATTAGTAAATACTGTTGAGGTAGTTAGTCCGGACCACCCTTTGCCAAAATTACCGGTGGCCCGAGTGCTATGGAAGGCTCATCCGGATTTCTCTACAGCTGCAACAGCCTGGATTCTGGCCGGAGGAGCCCACCACACGTGTTTTAGTCAAAACCTTACCATATCCTATTTGGAAGATTTTGTCGAGATGGCCAATATTGAACTTCTAGTCATAAGCCAAACGACAGAACTGCACCAATTTAAAAATGAGATAAGATGGAATGATAAGGTCTTTGCATAACAAGCCATTGTAGTTTGTTTGGTTTTAACTCATTTGCAACAACAGAAACATTTATTGAATTATGCTATTTTTGCTTTTCTTTTAAAATCAAAATCATGAATAAAGTCCAATACCTGACCATAGCCATGGTCATATTAACTTTCGGTTCTCTTTTTGCTCAATCCACCTCTAACCACGGCAATAAATTTGAGTCCCTGGGAACCATGTTACCCACAGCAAATGAATATCGTACCGCCAGCGGAGCCCCGGGAGTAAAATATTGGCAACAGCGGGCGGATTATAACATTAAATGTGAGTTAGAAGAGACAAAACGCCTGTTGACAGGTTCGGAAACCATCACCTATTTTAACAACTCTCCGGATGTCTTATCCTACCTGTGGCTGCAGTTGGATGAAAATCAAAAAGCACCGCATAGCATGAGTAACTATTTTAACGAAAGTACTATGCCTCTGGCCATGACCGAAAGAGATTTGGATAGAATGCGTTCACCTGAAGAAGCTCTGAAGGATTATGGCGTCAATATTCGTAAAGTCACCGACTTGGCCGGTAAAGCATTGAAATACACCATTAATCAGACCATGATGCGGGTGGAGCTACCGTCAAAATTGTTGCCTCAGCAAAAATTTGTGTTTAACGTGGATTGGTCTTTCCACCTGGTGGACCGGCTGAAATATGGCAACCGCGGTGGATTCGAACATTTTGCGGAAGATGGCAATGATCTTTATACGGTCACCCAATGGTATCCGAGAATGTGTGTATATAGCGATGTGCATGGCTGGCAAAATAAACAATTTACCGGGCCGGCGGAATTCACTTTAACCTTCGGAAATTTCACCGTCCAAATGACTGTTCCTGCTGATCATGTAGTGGGTTCAACCGGCAGCTGCCAAAATTATGCCCAAGTGTTACCACCCGCCCAGTTAGCCCGCTGGAATAAAGCCCAAACGGCCAAAGAGCCGGTAGAAATAGCCACCCTGGAAGAAGCAAAAAACAGGGAAACCACCAAAAGCACAGCTAAAAAAACCTGGATCTTCAAAGCAGAAAATGTGCGGGACTTTGCCTGGACTTCCTCCCGGAAATTTATTTGGGATGCCATGCCATACATTCAGCCAGATGGAAAAAAAATCATGTGTATGAGTTTTTATCCAAAAGAATCCTACTGTCTTTACCGGCCCTATTCTACCAAAGTGGTAGCACACACGCTCAAAACCTATTCTAAATTTACCATTCCTTACCCCTACCCAGTAGCCCAAAGTATAGAAGCAGCCAATGGGATGGAATACCCGATGATTGCTTTTAATTTCGGCCGATGTGAAAAAGATGGCACCTATGAGGAGCGGACTAAATACGGAATGATCGGCGTGATCATTCATGAAGTGGGCCATAATTATTTCCCGATGATCATTAACTCCGATGAAAGGCAATGGACCTGGATGGATGAAGGATTAAATACGTTCGTACAATTTTTAGCGGAAAGCGAATTTGACAATAACTATCCATCGTCCCGCGGTTTGGCAGCCGGAATCACCGATTATATGAAATTACCCAAAGACCGTCTGGAACCTATCATGACGGATGGGGAAAATGTCATGCTTCTGGGACCGAATGCTTATGCCAAACCGGCAGCAGCTTTAAATATTCTGAGGGAAACCATTATGGGCCGTGAACTGTTTGACTATGCGTTTAAAGAATACGCGCGACGGTGGGCTTTCAAGCATCCCACTCCGGCCGATTTTTTCAGGAGTATGGAGGATGCGTCTGGCGTAAATCTGGATTGGTTTTGGCGAGGCTGGTTTTATTCCATTGACGCTGTAGACATAGGTATTGATTCTGTACTCGCTTTTACACCTGAATGGGCATCTGCACCACCCCGTAGAGAAAATAGCTTCACAGAACGGAAAACAAAACCGGTTCCCGACCTGAGTAAAATGCGTAACAAACAAGATACCGCCATCAAATTTGCAGTAGATGTGGATACCACTTTACGTGACTTTTATTACTATTATCAACCTTGGGAAACCGAGGATAGCGCGCGTCAAATAATCCGGATAAGTGAAGGAGAAGTTATCCCAAAAGATTCGCAGGAGCTCCTATTGGAAAACAAACACTTTTACGAGGTACATTTTTCGAATAAAGGCGGCCTGGTCATGCCCATCATTCTGGAGTGGACCTATGCAGATGGCACCACAGAAATAGAAAGAATACCAGCTGAAATCTGGCGTAAAAATGAAAATAAAATCACCAAACTTTTTGTCAAAAAACAGCCTGTGGTCAATGTAAAACTTGACCCCTGGAAAGAAACAGCCGATATAGACGAGAATAATAACTCATGGAAAGTTACCGATGAGGAACCTTCCAAATTTAAGCTATACCGTCAAAAGACCCAACCGAAAGAGTTAAATCCCATGCAGAGGGAACAGAAAAAATTAATTAAACCGTAAGAATAGTTTAAAGTGGGCTAAACCTAATGTTAACAATGTTTCAGTCAATTTGCATAAAGCTAGTTAAATCATGAAGTCACCTATTTTAATAGTTCTTTTTACGAGCTTGGTAAGCTTGGGATCAGCCCAAGACCACAGTCACCAATACGGGCGCAAAATTGTCTTCCCGGACCTGGAGGATTATAAGACCTTGAAGTGCGATTTGCATATTCACACGGTATTTTCAGATGGCAATGTATGGCCGACCATCCGGGTAGAAGAAGCGTTGAAAGATGGCCTGGATGCCATATCGCTGACGGAGCATATAGAATACCAGCCTCACAAAACCGATATTCCCCATCCTGATCGCAACCGTTCTTTTCAGATTGCCAAGGAATTTGCTAAAGCTTATGACTTACTCATCATCCATGGGTGTGAAATAACCCGGCGGATGCCTCCGGGGCATGCCAATGCCTTGTTTATTACAGACGCCAACAAAATAAATGTTAGTGATTCACTGGAAGCTTACCTGGAAGCTAATCGGCAGGGAGCTTTTGTTTTCTGGAATCACCCCAATTGGTCAGCCCAACGCAAAGACGGCATAGCCAAACTGACAGATTTTCATACCTATCTTATTCAAAATAAATTGTTACACGGTATTGAAGTTGTTAATGACATCACTTTTTCTGATGCGGCTATTCAGATAGCCTTGGATAAAAACTTAACCTTCATTGGCAACTCGGATATTCATGGATTGGTGGACTGGCAATATCAGATACCCGAAGGCGGTCACCGGCCGATAACTCTGGTTTTTGCAAAAGAAAAAAGTGACCAAGCCTTAAAAGAAGCTCTGGTCAATCGGCGTACCCTGGCTTACTACAACGATATTTTGGTGGGTGAACAACAGTGGATCACTGCATTAGCTAAAAATTCTCTGATGCTCACTGATGCATTTTATATTGGGGATACCGACATTGCAGAAATTACGATCGAAAATAAAGGGGATGCCCCTTACATTTTGCGTAATCTCTCGGGATATAATTTTTACGATCGCAGTGATTTAGTAATTCTTAAACCTCATGAGCAATCTAAAATAAAAGTATTAACCAAACAGCAATTAAATACTTTTGAACTTAGGTGCGAAATGTTAAATGGAGTGACCGCACCAAACAAACATGCTTCAATTGTAATACCTGTAGAAATCAAACGTTGAGTTAAATGTCATAATAATTTATAGGAGATAAAAATATTTGTTACCACGGGAACAATACAATAGTTTTGTATTCGTTATAGACGCAATATCCCCTCTGTTAGCGTCCTTACTCTGCTCATCCAACCAAGTTCTGTGTACCAACTGCATTAAGCCTTCAATCTATTTTGGAGTTTTTTAATGTCTTAATGATTTGATTAAATGAAAGCAAACAGAACTTTCGTGGTCTTGGTTTTGTCCACAATGTTGATACCATTCGTGCTAGCACAAAAATGCAGTGAACCAACCGATTTAAATGCATCAAACATCACCGAAACTTCCGCCACCTTAAGTTGGTCGGGCCATTCAGCTCATCTAAGTTATAACGTAGATGTGATGCAAAGTGCGCAAACCTCAAATTTTAAGTGGAGCACTTCCACCTCGGGTACTTCTACGGAGGTGAATGGGCTGGAAGCAGGCAGCACGTATCGGTTTAAAGTCCAAGCCAGCTGTGATAAAGGTAAAGGTCAAAGTGGATGGGTAGAATTTACAACCACCGGCGAAAAAAGTGGTGGTCCAGGACAAAGCGATGGCGATAAGGGGAATTCCGGGCCGTGTGAGAAAGCCACCAATTTAGCGGTGCGTGAAGTTACGGATACTACAGTGCTTTTGACCTGGAAAAAAGATACCTCGCATACGAATTACCGGTTGGACGTAAAGAGTAAAAACCATACACCTCACTTTAATAAAACTTATGAATTAAAGGATACCTTTAAATTAATTCAAGGATTAGCTGCCGGAGGTAACTATCATTTTAGAATATTGGCAGAGTGTGTGCAAAAATCAGCCGGGTCCAGCGCCTGGATTGATTTTTCCACCACCGGTGGAGACACTAGTTTTCAACAATGTCCCAAACCTAAAAATCTATCTATTCTGGAGGTTACCGACTCATCCGCACTTTTATCCTGGATTATACAGGATTCGGTAAAAAATTTCTTTTTGGAAATCCGCAACGGAACTGCAACGCCCACGTATTATAAAGCAGCAACTATACAGGACACATCTTACTGGGCTATGAAATTAAGTTCAAACGGGCACTATCGCTTTCGGGTAAGAGCTACCTGCGCGGACGGATCGACCAGCGGATCCTCCGATTGGGCTCCATTTACCACACTGGCATCAGGGGAAGTGTCAGGTGATGACTCTTCGACGGTTAGTGATCCCCTCTCACCGGATGGTAAAAGTAATTCACAAAAGCAACGTAAAGAAAAATTTGTTTCAGTTAGTGTTTTTCCGAATCCCGTGGATCAAGTTTTGAATATTGCTGTACCGGAAGAAAAACAAAGTGATTTAACTGAAATTCAGCTCAGTGATTTCAGTGGAAAAATAGTTTATCAGGGAAAATTCGACGGACAAAATATCCAAAAAGTACAAATTCCGGTGAATGAATTTAAGAATGGGTATTATCAATTAACCATGCGCAGGGGGGCCATTCTTTCTAAACAAAAATTCTTCATCTTTCACAATTAAAAACATTTCGAGGTAATTTTTTTTATACAATTGGAACTTAAAAGTGGGGGTATTATTCTCCCACTTTTTTATAGAATAATGGTTCGCTAAATTTGGTTATGTCCGGCGGTAATGAGCTACGATCAGCAGTGAAATTCCTAGCGGAATTAACACGGAGCAAAAGAAAATCAAAAAATAATAAGCAGGTAAAAACCCCCAGCCAATCCAAAGCATGGTGCCCTGAAGAAAAAGAACCGCCTCAGAAGATAAAATACCTGCTAAAACAAAAAACATACCTAGCGGACTCCAGCGATCATGTAAACGAATGAAGTGGTGATGGTAGGCATAACCGATGAGAAATAAACTTATCCCAGCCAACATCAATAAATGAATAAACCCCATGACATAATTACGGATGGTGTACGCTATTTTAGCCATGAAGGGTAAGATCACCACCGCCTGGATAATCCCTTTTAGAACGATGACCACCAATGAAACCCTGAATAAAATAAAATAACGAAAGTCGATGTGGGGTTTAAGGCGGGGGACAATATTTTTTAAGCTTCGTATTAAGAAAACAAAGGCCAACAGCTGAAGGGTTGCCCCAATACTATTCGTTAAATAAATCCACCATTTGGGTGTAGACCAGGCCACGGCCAGGGCATAGGTAAGCACCGTCCCGCTGCAAAGCAGCCAATAGAAGTAGTTTAAATATCGGGGATGGCCACTGATAGAGGAATTTTCCAAAAGTCTAAAAAATAAAGCCGCAACACCAAATAAAAACCAGCCATTAAACTGAAAATGTAAAAAAAACTGAACTAAGGCATAGTAGAGGGCCGAATGGCGCATGAGAAACATCACCGGGCCTAATAGCCACACACCCAAAGTAGAAAAAAGCATAAAAAGTACCGCGGTGCGTGCTAAGCGCGTAGCAAATCCGGATTCTCCTCTTAGGTCATGCCAAAACCGCCAACAGAATACGTAGGAGATAAATAAGTGGATGGAGGTAAAGAGGATGGACACCGGGCCATACCCCCAGATCACAAAACTGACACTCATCCCGACCACCGCCAGGGTAGCCAGCCAGGCTAATCGTCCGTATAGTTTGCTATCTGCGGTTGACTTTACAAATACCGTATGCAGACTGGTAGTTAATGCCAAATAAATCCAGCCCAACATAGCGGTATGCGAATGGGCTTGCATAAAATGACGGTATTCTGAAAAAGGTAATTCCCAAATAAAAGCCAGCCGGAGTATACTACCAAATACTCCGGCTAGTATAAAAAACACTAAAGCCACAATAAAATATCTCTGCATTCAAAAAACGCTTAGAGTTTATTGGGCCTGATCATTTTTAAACATAAACTCGAGGATATTGCGGGCATCATCCTGAGTAACATTTTGATTAGGCATGCGGGTCAAACATTCCGCCAGCAATTTTTGCGCCTCAGAATCTTTTTCCAACATGACATCCACATTGGTGATCATGTTCATAATCCATTCGGGTTTACGTTTGCTGGTAACACCTTTCCACCCTGGGCCAACCACCCGCTGGTCGGTAAGTTTGTGACAAGCTGAACATTTCATATCATAAATACCCTGACCTTTAGCAATCATATCTTCATTCAGCGGATTATTTAGGGTCACTTCTTTAACCAACCCGGGAATGTCAGCAGACGTTTCGGATTGAGTGGCAGGAGGCGTGGTTGAATCTTCTGCTGCAGCATCTCCGCTTTTGGGCTGGGAGCACATGAAAAAAACGAAAGCGATGGATAACAATACAAATAATTTTTTCATAGAAGTACGATTTTATTGAAGAGATTAAATTTTAAGTTTTTGCGTTTTAGTAAGTTTAGATAACGATTCAATAGTATATGATTGGAAGACCGTTAATATTTGTTGTTTAGGCTTAAAAACAACCTGATGCATCGGGCACGGATTATGCGATTCACAATGCGGGTGGCCCAGCACGCACCCGGAAATAATCTCCTGATTGTCAAACACATTGACTACCTCCCAAAAGGTTTTCTGCATTTGTTCAATTGTTAAATAAAATCCACCGGCAGGACCTTTCTGTGAGGAAATCATGTTTTTACGAGCCAAAACCTGTAAGACTTTCCCTAAAAAAGGCTTAGGAATATCCAGGTTTTCACTGATTTCCTTGATACCTGTCTTTCTAGCCCACGGAGATTGTTGAGCCAGGTAAAGCACGGCGCGAATGGCATATGTAGACGTTATAGATAGCATCTCATAAAAAAGGCAAAGATATCTTTTATTAATAAACTGCAAAAGTGTCTGGGATCTTCGGTTTTAACACAAATTCATGTTTGAAATTGATCATACGCAACGATGATCTATATCAATTTTACCTATGCGTTATCGCGGTAATATTGTGCCTAATAAAAGACCTTAACATCTTTATTTATCGCATAATCTTAAAATATTTTATATGAAAAACCAGGTTTATCTAAAATTGCTTTCTATAGGATTGCTGGCCCTGCTTTTTACCCTTGGGAGCGGGTGTAATACGCAAAAATCTTCTACGACAGGGGCTGGATTAATTCAGGGCGATGCTGCCGCACAAGTTTACGTAGCTCCCGGAAAATACGATGAATTCTACGCTTTTCTTTCAGGAGGATTTTCCGGACAAATCAGCGTTTACGGCTTGCCATCCGGTCGTTTGTTCAGAGTTATTCCTGTATTTTCGGTAGATCCTGAAAAGGGGTATGGCTTTAATGAAGAAACCAAACCGATGTTGAACACATCCCATGGTTTTATTCCCTGGGATGATGCCCACCACCCCGACCTCTCACAAACCAACGGAGAAACCGATGGCCGCTGGGTATTCATCAATGGAAATAACACACCTCGGGTAGCGCGGGTAGATCTTACAACGTTTGAAACAGCCGAAATTATTGAAATTCCAAATAGTGGAGGGAACCATAGTTCACCCTTTACCACAGAAAATACCGAATATGTTGTAGCAGGCACTCGTTTTGGTGTGCCCATTCCGCAACAAGATGTGGAAATATCCAGCTATGCCGAAAAATTCAAAGGCACCCTTTCTTTCATTAAAGTTGAACCGGAAAGCGGTCACATGGATATCGCTTTTCAGGTCCTTCTACCTGCTTTTGACTACGACTTAGCTCGTTGCGGACGGGGAGTTAGTCATGGTTGGTCCTTCTTCACCACCTATAATACCGAATTAAAAAACACTTTACTAGAAGTGAATGCCTCTCAAAATGATAAAGACTATATCGCTGCCATTAACTGGAAAAAAGCCGAAGAATATATAGCCCAGGGCAAGTTCAAAGAAATGCCGGCCAGATATGCCAATAACCGCTATGATGAAAAATCTCATATCGCCACCTCCACCATGAAAGACAAAGTGCGGGTGTTGATACCGGAAGAATGCCCTGGTCTGGTTTATTTCCTCCCGACTCCGAAATCTCCACACGGTGTGGATGTCGATCCGACGGGAGAATATATCGTCGGCAGTGGAAAACTGCAAGCCGACTTGACGGTACACTCTTATTCAAAAATGATCAAAGCCATTGAAGGCAATCAAGTAGATACTACCATAGCCGGGATTCCCGTCTTAAAATATGAAGAAGTCGTTGCCGGTGTAGTGAAAAATCCAGGTCTTGGCCCATTGCATACCGAGTTTGATGCCAACGGTAATGCTTACACCACCTTCTTTATTTCTTCTGAAGTAGTTAAATGGAAAGTAGGCACCTGGGAAGTTATAGACCGTGCTCCATGTTATTACTCTGTTGGTCACCTGATGGTACCAGGGGGTGGATCCAAAAAGCCTCAAGGTAAATATCTGGTAGCCCTAAACAAGATTACTAAAGACCGTTATTTACCCACCGGCCCTGAGTTAACCCAATCGGCTCAGTTATATGATATTTCTGGTGAAAAAATGAAGTTATTGTTGGATTTCCCGACGGTAGGTGAACCGCATTATGCCGCTGCGATCTCCGCCGATCGGGTTGCCCCTAAATCCAAGAAATTTTATCCGATCGAAGAAAATACGCACCCCTATGCTGCTAAAGGCGAAAAATTTGCCGGAGTTGAACGCAAAGGCAATGAAGTGCATATTAAAATGACCTCCATTCGCAGTCACTTTGCTCCAGACAATATCCAAGGGATAAAAGTTGGAGATAAAGTTTACTTCCATGTTACCAATCTTGAACAAGACTGGGATGTACCTCATGGTTTTAGTGTACTTGGCGCAAATAACGCCGAGTTGTTAATCATGCCTGGTCAAACTGAAACTCTGTACTGGGAGCCTAAAAACCCAGGCGTATACCCGTTCTATTGTACCGACTTCTGTTCAGCTTTGCATCAGGAGATGCAGGGTTATATACGGGTCGGGCCGGCTAATTCATCCACCCCCATGAAATGGTCGGTAGGTGAAGACATAGTCCAATAGTGTATATTCATTGGCAGGGGTAGGGATCGAGAAGCCCCCTACCCCAATTTTAATAAAAATAATAAAAATGAAAAAGAATATTCCGGTCATCCTTTTCCTGGTCGCAACATTAACATTAGGTTCTCTTTTTATCCTGCCCATGTGGAAGATAGCGCTTATTGCCCCACAATATCCCACTGGCGTGGAGATGCTTATCTGGATTAATAAATTAGGAGGAAAAGAGCCTGGAACATTACAAAATATTAACATACTGAACCACTATGTTGGCATGAAGCCGATAGAACCGGACAGCATTCCGGAACTCAAATTTTTTCCGTGGGTTATTCTGGGCATGATGGGATTAGGTTTAATCATTGCCTTTACCCGTTCTGCAAAACTTTATTTGACCTGGACGGTGGTTTTTTCGCTCTTATGTATGGCAGGGTTATACGACTTCTATTTATGGGAATATGATTACGGCCATAATTTAAGTGCAAATGCCCCCATGAAGTTTGAAGATACCTATTATCAACCGCCATTGATCGGGTCAAAAACTATTCTTAATTTTACGGCCCAGTCGTATCCCGCCACTGGCGGATATTTGATTGGATTATCCATTCTGCTGGCTTTCACAGCATGGTGGTTATTGCGTAAAAACAAAAAGAATGAAGCAGCAATTACTGATACTAAGCATGCTCATAGTTCCTCTGGCGTGTTCGGTTGAGTCTAAACCTATCGACTTCGGCTCCGATCCATGTGATGAGTGCAAAATGACCATTGTTGATCAGCGGTTTGCTGCAGAAGCCGTCACGAATAAAGGCAAGGTCTATAAGTTTGATGCCATAGAATGTTTGGTCGCTTTCCTCAAAGACAAAAAAGAAGAAGATTTTAAGTTTCTGCTGGTCAGTGACTTTTTAGCCAAAAAACTTATACCTGCCCAAAGTGCGTATTTTGTGATTTCTTCTTCCATATCCAGTCCGATGGGCGGAGGCATGCTAGCTTACGAAACCCAACAAGATGCGCTGAATTTTCAAAAAGATTATATGGCAGAAGTATTTACCTGGGCGGAATTCCGCAACTTCATGCACAGTAAATAATCTGGTTTTTTAATGTATCGTTTACGCATTTCTATCCTTGTTTTTTACTTGGTGTACGGACAAATTATGTCTGCAGCCGAGATTGTGGTATGCCCGGATTGTAAGGTAAAGAGCATAACCTCTGCATTAATATCAGCAAAATCCGGTGATCAGTTAATCATCAAAAAAGGCCATTATAAGGAAGGTAACTTAACGATAAATGTTCCTTTAACTCTACAAGGAGAAGCCGGCGCCATCATCGAACCGCCCGAGGGCATGGAAGGGATCATCGTGACTGCTGATAGCGTCTCCATTCTCAACCTAGAAATTCGTAATATTTCCATCAGTTATATCAAGGAATTATCCGCCATTCGGGTAAAAGAAAACCGCAAAACTAAAATCCTGAATAACCGGCTGATCAACACATTTTTTGCCATATATTTACAGAAAGCCAAAGAAGTTGAGGTAAGAGGTAATACGGTAAAAGGTATAGCCAAAGACGAAGCTTCGTCAGGCAATGGCGTGCATGCCTGGTATTGCACAGATCTGATTGTAGCGGATAACTATTTTAGCGGTCATCGGGACGGCATATATTTCGAATTTGTAGATCGCAGTCTGGTACATCGCAACATCAGTGAAAAAAATTTGCGTTATGGATTACATTATATGTTTTCCAATAATGATCGCTACACGGACAACAGATTCACGAATAACGGGGCCGGAGTAGCGGTGATGTTCTCGAAAAACATTGACATGATCAACAATCATTTCAATTTAAACTGGGGACGCTCTTCATACGGTTTACTGCTAAAAGAAATCACCGACGCCTATATTGCTCACAACCATTTCGAAAAAAACACGATGGGCATACACATTGAGGGGGTATCCAGAATTAGTTTTCAACATAATTTATTTTCCAATAACGGTATGGCTCTGGAAGTGACCGGCGGGTGCCTTTCCTCAGAATTTTGCGGAAATAACTTTATGACGAATACTCTGGACATGACCTTAAAAGGCAATATTAATGACAATTCCTTTGACGGAAATTATTGGAGCAGCTATAGCGGTTATGACCTAAATAAAGATGGTTTCGGAGATGTCCCTTTTAGACCGGTTAAATTATTTTCCCATGTCTTAAATCAAATACCGGAATCCATCATCTTATTGCGTAGTTTGTTTATTGATATTGTTGATTTTGCGGAAAAAATAAACCCTGCACTTACCCCGGTCGATTTACTGGACCGGATTCCGCTCATAAAACCCTTGAAATGATTGAAATAAAACAGTTAAAAAAACGATTTGGAAAACTTGATGTACTAAAAAAAATTGACCTCAATTTAACCGGCAACGGAAGGGTAATAGCTATTTTAGGACCCAACGGATCGGGTAAGACTACCCTGATCAAAAGTATCATGGGCATGGTCATTCCGGACGGCGGTGTAATTACGATCAATGGTCAGAATATACATAATGAGTGGCTGTACCGGGATAAAATTTCGTATTTACCCCAAATAGCCAGGTTTCCCGAGAATCTGAAAGTGAGGGAAGTCATCCAATTGATAAAAAGTCTTCGGTCAAGGCAAACCCGCGAGGAGCTACTGATTACACTTTTGGGACTAGAGTCACACCTGGATAAAAAATTAGCTTATTTATCCGGAGGTACACGCCAAAAAGTTAATCTCACCCTTGCTTTAATGTATGACAATCCATTGATCATTCTCGATGAACCCACTGCCGGACTGGATCCAGTAGCTTTAATTAAATTCAAAGATTGGATGGAAAAAGAAAAACAGGCTGGTAAACTAATATTATTAACTACACACATTATGCCCTTGGTAGAAGAAACGGCTGATGAAATAATATTCTTATTGGAAGGTCGGGTGTATTTTAAAGGTACGCCGGGCGAACTGAGTTATAAATATCCAGGTGAAAATTTGGAGCGGTCCATAGCCCTATTACTCAACGAAGCTGGTCCGGACTTTCAAACAGGCAAGATTTACACAACTTCAACGTCTTCCAGTGTATGAAACAAATATTAAAATATACTTTTCTGGATATTTTGCGGTCACGCTGGACCATAATTTATGTTGGGTTCTATTTAATTACGACTATCGCTTTGTTTAGACTAACTCCGGAATTAGATAAAGTCATTGTAAGTCTGATGAACCTGGTCCTCATCTTAGGTCCATTGATTGCCACCATGTTTGGTACGATGTATTATTATAACAGTCGCGAATTCATCGAATTATTATTGGCACAGCCGGTGAAACGCACCAACATTATTTTAGGGCTTTACGCCGGATTGGGTATTTCCTTATCGCTGAGTGCCTTATTGGGCATAGGTATTCCATTTTTATTTTATGGAATTATCGTGTCTCCACAAATTTCAAATTTCATTATTCTGATCGTGGTGGGCATTTTTTTATCCTTTGTATTTTCAGGGCTGGCCTTCTCTATTGCTTTACGTAATGAAAACCGGATAAGAGGTTTTAGTCTGGCGATAGTACTCTGGATTATTTTTGCCGTGTTGTATGACGGACTGCTTTTAATTTCATTATTAATGTTAAAAGATTACCCTTTGGAAAAATTTGCCTTAGGCGCCAGCTTATTAAATCCTATTGACCTCTCCAGAATTCTATTGTTATTAAAATTAGATATTTCCGCCATCATGGGATACACCGGCGCAGTGTTTAAAAAATTTTTAGGCAATTTGCCGGGCATGCTGGCGGTGGGTGCAGTGATGATAATATGGACCAGCTTACCTTTTATATTGATTAAAAGGATGGCGGAGAAAAAAGATTATTAATCCTTATTTAATCAGGCGACTTTCCAGCTCTTCTAAAGATACTCCTTTGGTTTCGGGTACTTTGGTTAAAACCCAAACTAATTGCCAAACCATCATGATGGCAAAAAAAGCAAAAATGGGCCATGGATTGTCTTTAAAAATGCCATTATCCTTATCTAAAAACGCTGGGGTAATCAAGGTAATAAACGCCGCAAATATCCAGTGAATACTCGCTCCGAAAGATTGGCCTAAAGCCCGAACTTTATTGGGAAAAATTTCAGAAATAAATACCCAGATGACTGCCCCTTGTCCGATGGCGTGGGAGGCAATAAACACTAAAAGAAAAAACAACAACAACCCTGGTCCTGAGCTGCTGTAAAAACACCATGCGACCATGGCCAGACTTAAAATATACCCAATCGAACCTATTATCAACAATTGTTTTCTACCTAACCGATCAATTAAATACAAACCAACAAAAGTAAAAATCAAATTTGTCCCACCGATGGCTATAGAGTTCGATAACGATTCTTTGGTTGCCAGCCCCGCCCGCTCTAAAATCTCGGGAGCGTAATACAGAATAAAATTTATACCTGACCATTGATTAAAAAAAGCTATAAAAAAAGCCAACCAGATAACCCGGTTATAGCGGGAGCTAAAAAAGTCCACTTTTAAGCCTGAACCTCCGCTTTCGTGTTTAATACTCGTATTGATAGTCGATAACTCAGTTTCCGGGTTGGTAATACCCAATTGGGTTAAGACGCGTAAGGCTGTGATCTGATCATTTTTAGCAGAGACGAGCCAACGAGGACTTTCAGGAATAGCTAAGACTAATACCGTATATAAAAGAGAAGGTATAGCCATCACACCGAGCATCCAGCGCCAATCGTTTTGACCACCTACCCCTTGTAAAAAGTAATTAGACAAAAAGGCGATGAGGATACCAAACACAATATTGAACTGGTACATAGCTACAAGCTGCCCTCTGGTCTTTGGTGTACTAATTTCTGAAATGTAAGTGGGTGCAGCTACAGAAGAGACGCCAATACCCAGTCCACCAAGGAATCTGAAGAAAGAAAAGGTGTAGGGATCCTGGGCCACAGCAGAGCCGATGGCTGAGACACTGAACAAAATGCCTATCCATAACAAGACTTTTTTTCGCCCGTACTTTTCCGTTGGAGCACCGCCGAAGATAGCTCCGATCACGGTTCCCCATAAGGCCATAGACATGATAAAGAACCCATGGAACCAGGGCGATGTATGCCAAAGCTCTTTGATAGGCAGATTGGCTCCGGAGATAACCACAGTATCAAAACCGAAAATAAACCCAGCCAAGGAAGCTGTAAGAGAAATTCCAAATAAATTTTTACCACCACCTGCTGCGCTGGACCGATCCTGATGAACTACACTTTGCATAAAAATCTTCTTATTAAGTAATGATTCAGAACTAAATGTAAATAAATCCCCCAAATAATTTTCTAAGCTTACAACCGGTTAATTTATGACAGCAACCTATGGGTATTAGGGAATACTAAAAATTATCTCCATATTCGGCACCTAATCAATTGTTTGCATGCGTATTCATTGTGTTTTCTTTTTACTTCTCTCTTTTTGGTTAAGAGGTCAGCAGTATACAGCCGCCGAAATACAGCGGTGGAAAAATCAAGCTGAAAAAGTGACCATCATTCGTGATCAATGGGGTATTCCCCATATTTATGGACAAACAGATGCTGATGCGGTGTTTGGATTAATGTATGCCCAGGGTGAGGATGACTACCAACGTATCGAAATGAATTATCTGGAAAAACTAGGACGTTTGTCCGAAATACACGGCGAAAAAGATATTTATAATGATTTATTAAATAGAATAATCTTAGATCAGGATGAGGCAAAAAAGGATTATGCCCGCAGTCCAAAATGGTTGCAAACATTATTGCAGGCGTATTCAGACGGGCTAAACTATTATTTGTATACACATCCGGAAGATAAATCGCTGATCCTCCACAGGTATGAGCCCTGGTGGCCCTTATTATGGACGGATGGCAGCATTGGAGCCATCAGCACAGGAGGGCTGACCATAGACGAACTGGCTCAATTTTATGGCGGGAAAAATATACAGGTCTCCGATGCAAGTACTGTTCCCGATGAGCAAGATCCAGCCGGGTCCAATGGGTTTGCAATCGCCCCAAATCTGACTACCGACCGGCAATCCATTTTATACATTAACCCGCACGTGACTTTTTATTTTCGACCGGAGGTACACGTCATTAGTCAACAGGGCTTAAATGCTTATGGCGCAGTTACCTGGGGACAATTTTTTGTTTACCAAGGTTTTAACGCTTTTTGCGGCTGGATGCATACCTCCAGCGAAGCTGATGTTGCCGATATGTACCTGGAGAAAGTCCGCAAGGATCAGGCTGACTGGCAATATTTTTATGCCGGAAAATGGCGCCCGGTCCAACGGAAAACTATAGAATTGGCTTATAAGGAAGGAATGTCATTAAAAAAGAAAGCTTTTGAAATTTTCTACACCCATCATGGACCCGTTTTGGCCCAAAGAAACGGGCAGTGGTGCAGCCTTAAAGCTCAAAACCGCATCATGGATGGTTTAATCCAAAGCTGGCAGCGAACCAAAGTAACCTCTTTTGCAAAATACGAAAAGACCATGGCGTTGCATGGTAATCCCTCCAATAATACGGTCTATGCCGATGCAGATGGAAATATAGCTTACTGGCATGGAAATTTTATGCCCCGCCGTAATCCTATATACGATTGGTCTAAACCGGTTGATGGTACACTTAAAGCTACCGAATGGCAAGGGATGCATAAAGTAAAAGAAACGGTACACAGTTACAATCCGGTGAACGGGTGGTTGCAGAATTGTAATTCCACACCATTCACGGTTGCCGGCAAAAACAGCCCGGCAAAGTCGGCATTTCCAACTTATATGGCGCCCGATGGCGAAAATTTCAGGGGGATAAATGCCGTAAGATTGTTAACGAATCAATCCGGTTTTGATCTGGACAAAATAATTGCGACTGGGTATGACCGATTCCTACCAGCTTTCCAAGTCCTTATCCCAGCTTTATTAAAAGCCTATACTACTCGGCAGACGATCTACAGTCCGGCATTGTCAGAGGTCATCGCGGAGCTGTCAACCTGGGATTTTTATGCGCAGGCAAACTCCATCAGCACCACTTTGGCGGTAGAATGGGGTCAGAAAATTTGGCCTGCTGTTATGCAATCCTCCGCGTCGGGGGACCAAGTGGAGCGGGCCCAGCGCTATGTGCAATCCGATCGTTCGGATGAGCTTTTAGATGCACTGGTGGCCACCAAACAAGAGCTGATAAAATGGTATGGAACCTGGAAAATAGCCTGGGGTGAGATCAACCGGTTTCAAAGAATCAGCTCCAACATCGGACCTACTTTTGACGATGATAAACCCAGCATTCCTGTCGCCATGACTTCTTCGTTATGGGGTATGCTTCCTTCTTATACTTCACGCCGGTTTCCTAACACCACAAAGCGTTACGGGGTAAATGGCAACAGTTTTGTTTGTGCTGTACAGTTCGGCACCAGAATAAAAGCCAAATCACTTCTGGCCGGAGGGCAAAATGGTCATGAGGATTCGCCGCATTTTTCTGATCAAGGTTTGATGTACTCTCAAGGTCAGTTCAAGGATGTAAATTTTTATGAGGAGGACGTAAAAAGAAATGCGGTAAAAACTTATCGGCCGGGAAAGCAATAAGAGTAAAACGGTATGTTAAAAAATTGGCGGGTTTACTGGAGACTAAGCGCACTGATAGTGAGTATGCTGAGCTATTTATCCATTATTATTGGTCGCCAAATATTTCTGGGGCAGAATGAACCACATGCACTGCGCATTCGTCAACGGTGGACTACTATGGCGCTAAAGATACTCGGATTGAGGGTACAAGTACAGGGCACCATACCGGAACACCATGGTCTGGTGGTATCCAATCACAAATGTTTAATTGATCCGGTGATCATCTTATCAAAAATGGTCGTTATACCAGTAGGAAAAGCGGAAATAGCCGGATACCCTTTAGTGGGTAAAGCGGCGGAGATAACCGGTATTTTATTTCTGGATCGTAAAAACAAAGAAAGTCACCAAGCCACACGTGATGGTATTCGTCGTTTTCTGCAAAAGGAGCGCTCCATTTTGATTTTTCCGGAAGGGACCACGTTTAGTAAACCCGGAATTCGGGACTTCAAGAAAGGCTCATTTGAAATTGCTGCTGAGGAGAAGGTGGCCGTCATCCCTTTGGCCATTGATTATGCCCATCAAGACCTGATCTGGCATGAAGGGGATTCCACCTGGAGTCATTTCAAACGCGCATTTCAACATCGGTCAACACAAATCACCCTGCACATTGGCTCAGCCATAAAAAATGATCAAAGTGCTGAATTATTGACCTCCGCCAGGACCTTTATTTTAAATGCTTTGGGGCAATCCGGCGATGATAAAAATCTATCAAAGCCGTAATTACAGCCTGGGGATTGGTCCAGATAAAAAAGTGGTCTTCGTCCCTTAAAGTGATCAATTCAGGTTTATACAACAGTTGATTTTCCAGAAAATGCACGTTCTCATAGGGCACCAGGCGGTCCCTTTGCCCGTGCATAATCAATATCGGCTGGCTTATATTCGGCCAGGTCATCTGTAATTTTTCCAGTTCACCTCTTAAGGGGATAATTTCATTATTACTTACCCGGAATGCAGGAGGCAAAAGCCAACTCAATAAAGGGTGCTCCAGAGGTTTTTGCCACCAATAAATTGGTTCTAAATGCGGATCAACAGACGCAGCAAGAAACACCAGCCCCGAAACCAGATCAGGGTATTGCATAACAAATTTGGCGATGACTGGACCACCCAAGGAATGCCCAGCCAAAATGACTTCAGGGGTTTTTATAACTTCCAGTACTGCCCGAAGCGCCTCAACCTGACCAGATAACGATTTTTCTTCCTCACCAAACTGCGAAAAACCAAAGCCGGGACGGTCGAAGACTAACAAACGGAAGTGTTGATATAAAGAGGCATCACTAAGATAAGCAGACCAGGCAGAACTGGCGCCCGGTGATCCATGAACTAAACAAAGTACAGGCTTATCGTGTGCTCCCGCTAAAAGGTAAAAAATGAACCGTTTTTGTGAATCTTTTGCCCAACCCCAATAAACCGGTAACGAAGTGCCCTGTTGGGTCAAGGCTACTAATTCTCTGGGCGTGGTCCTGAATTTCATCCATTCCTGCCGGGACATCCAAAAGTAAAAGAAGAATAGTCCCAATAAAACCAGAGATAATTTTCGTAACCAGATAAATCGACGCCTAGGTAAAATAAACATGGTTGCCTAAACCAGTTCTTGTTCCACCTCTCCCACCGGCTCTGTTTCGGCTTCTACCGTGTCCAATTCTACTTTTAAATTCTCAATAATAAACTGCTGGCGATCCGGTGTATTTTTACCCATATAATATTCCAGCAACTTATCCATGTTGGTTTGGCTTTGCAGGATAACCGGTTGTAAACGAATGTTATCGCCAATAAAATCACTAAACTCATGGGGTGAAATCTCTCCGAGCCCTTTAAAACGGGTTATCTCAGCTTTGCCCCGCAGGCTTTGAATGGCGCGTTTTTTTTCTACTTCATTATAACAATAAAAGGTTTTCTGTTTGTCACGGACCCTGAACAAAGGCGTTTCAAGAATATACAAATGTCCGGCTTTCACCAAATCGGGAAAGAATTGTAAAAAGAACGTCAATAAAAGGAGGCGAATATGCATGCCATCGACATCCGCATCTGTGGCGATGACCACACGATTGTAGCGCAAATTTTCCAAGCCATCTTCAATATTTAAGGCATGCTGCAGGAGGTTGAGTTCTTCGTTTTCATAAACCACCTTTTTACTCATGCCAAAACAGTTGAGAGGTTTACCACGTAGACTGAATACCGCTTCCGTCTCTACACTTCTGGCTTTAGTAATAGAACCACTGGCCGAATCACCTTCTGTTATAAAGATGGACGTAGCCAGACGCTTTTCTTCAGAAATCTTATTCTCATCATAATGGAAGCGGCAATCCCGTAATTTTTTATTGTGGATATTGGCTTTTTTCGCGCGCTCGTTAGCTAATTTTTTTATCCCGGCAATTTCTTTGCGTTCCCGTTCCGACTGAAGAATACGGGATTGCAACGCCTGTGCAGCATCCGGATGTTTATGCAGGTAATCGTCTAAAGCCTTGGAAATAAAGTCATTAACAAAGGTACGAATAGACATTCCTTCCGGTGCAATGGACTGACTGCCTAACTTGGTCTTGGTCTGACTTTCAAATACAGGTTCTTCGATTCTGACGCTGATAGCGGCAATGATTGAAGCGCGGATGTCTTTGGGGTCAAAATCTTTTTTGTAATAATCCCGGATGGTTTTGACGATGGCTTCTTTAAAAGCTATCAAATGCGTTCCTCCCTGCGTGGTATTTTGTCCATTGACATAGGAATAATACTCTTCGCCATATTGCTGTCCATGGCTTAAAGCTATTTCAATATCTTCACCGAGCAGATGAATGATGGGATAACGCAGTTCCTGATCGGCGGTTTTATGTTGCAAAAGGTCTAATAAACCATTTTTTGAAACCAGTGTTTGGCCATTAAATTTTAATTTGAGACCGGCATTTAAATAAGCGTAATTCCATAGTTGGTTTTCAATGTGGGCACGGTCGAATTGGTACTTTTTAAATATTTGGTCATCGGGTTGAAAAATAACCTGGGTGCCATTGGGTTGGTCGGTTTTTTCCAGTTTTGACTCTTTTGTTAATTCTCCGTAAGCAAATTCAGCGCTCTTAGCCTGTCCATCACGGACGGCTATAACTTTAAATTTTGAACTAAGGGCATTAACGGCTTTAGTTCCTACACCATTCAAGCCCACAGATTTCTTAAATGCTTTAGAGTCGTATTTGGCTCCGGTGTTAATTTTGGAGACCACATCCACCAATTTACCCAGAGGAATCCCCCGTCCATAATCTCTGACATTGACCTGACCATCGAGCACTTCTATATCGACAACCTTGCCATAACCCATCACATATTCATCAATACAATTGTCGATTACTTCTTTGAGGAGGATATAAATGCCATCATCAGCACTGGAACCATCGCCTAATTTTCCAATGTACATCCCCGGACGGAGGCGGATATGCTCCCGCCAATCCAGAGATTTAATATGCTCCTCGGTGTATTGAGTCATGCCTGCCGGTTTTTGATCAGGGCAAATTTAATTAAACATATTACAAAAAAAAATAAATTGAC
>JAYRWN010000253.1:0-6362 GCA_041917975.1 Saprospiraceae bacterium
CCTTCAGAATGCCAATGTTAGCCGCATTTTTCAGACCCTAGGGGCTTCTGTGGAAGAGATTCCAATTTTATGGATCGCCGCCCCGGTGACTGGGTTGATTGTCCAGCCTATCATTGGCTATTTCAGTGATCGAACCTGGACCAAGCTTGGTCGACGCCGGCCCTATTTTTTAATCGGAGCTGTTTTGGCCTCGCTAGCACTTATTCTCATGCCCAATGCACCCGCGTTGTGGATCGCTGCTGGTACTTTATGGTTGATGGATGCCAGCATTAATATCAGCATGGAGCCTTTCCGGGCCTTTGTTGGCGATAATTTACCGGACGAACAGCGTACTATTGGTTTTGCTACCCAGAGTTTTTTTATTGGGACCGGTGCAGTAGTCGCTTCTGCCTTACCTTATATCCTGACTAATGTTTTTAACATTTCCAACACGGCGCCGGAAGGGATAGTCCCTGATTCCGTTAAATGGTCTTTTTATTTAGGAGCATCCATTTTTTTACTGGCAGTGTTATGGACCGTTTGGCGTTCTTTTGAATATTCGCCTGATGAACTAAAGCGTTATGAAGCTGCTGAAAATCCCTCCAGTTATACTGCTGAATCCGCTGAGTCAGATCCGTCCGTAGCCCTAAAGTTGCGCTCTTTAGCCTTTTGGATAAGTGGACTGGGGGCAGCCATTTTGGTTATTATTATCAGTTTTCAGCTTGAGAAAGAATTAAATATCCTGGCGGCCTTATTGTTGTTAGCGGGGATGTTGTTTTTGATGGCGTTTCTTTTTTTACGGAATCGTCGTAGTAATGTTTTAACTCAAATGATGTCGGACCTGGTGCAAATGCCGAATACCATGAAACAGTTAGCATTAGTACAGTTCTTCTCCTGGTTCGCATTATTTTCCATGTGGATTTATACCACTGCGGCGGTTACCAAACATATCTATGGAACCACTGATACATCCAGTGAAGCTTATAATCAAGGGGCAAATTGGGTAGGAAATTGTTTTGCAGCTTACAGTTTGGTAGCAGCGCTGATCGCCTTTATATTACCCGTTTTTGCAAAAAATTACGGCCGGAAAATGACCCATATGGTAGCCTTGATCGCCGGGGCTATCGGACTGATTTCGATTTATTTTGTGACTAAGCCGGTTGGTCTATTGGTGTCCATGTTTGGCGTTGGTATTGCCTGGGCCAGCATATTATCTATGCCCTATGCTATACTTACCGGCTCTTTGCCTGCGGCAAAAATGGGCTATTACATGGGAGTTTTTAACTTTTTTATTGTCATCCCTCAAATTGTTGCCGCGACTATTCTTGGATTTCTCTTGACCACCTTTTTTCAGGGCGATCCAGTTTATGCCATGATCATCGGGGGAGTAAGCTTTTTGGTGGCAGCGGGACTAACCCTATTGGTCAAAGATCGATAACAACTTAATATTAATATCATGCCAGTAAACAAACGTCGTCAATTTATTCAGCAATCGGCTTTGGCCTTGACTGCTGGTACTTTATCACCTTCTTTCAACGTGCTGGGGAATGATTCCAAGCTAAAAACCATGTTTATTCACCAGGTTTATTTTTGGTTGAAAAACCCTCAAAGCAGCCAGGATCGCGATAAATTACTGGAAGGTTTGATGAAACTGAAAAAGGTTAAATCCATCAAAATGGTTCAAATTGGAGTTCCTGCCGGTACGTCCCGCGATGTCATTGATGGTACTTATACTTTTTCGTGGTTAACGATTTTTGCGTCTCCGCAGGATCAGGATGCTTACCAGGTTGACCCCATCCATAAAAAATTTGTCGATGATTATGCCCATCTGTGGTCTAAAGTTATTGTATACGATTCGGTTAGCATTTAATCATGCTAATGTTCATAATGACTGTTTGTAACTGATCAGATCACGGGAATAATGGTATACATTTTTTCCTTCGGTGACATCAATGGATGTAATTTTTTGAAATTTCATCTGATATTCTGGCTGATTCCAGATTTATTTCTCTTAGCATACCGGTAGGGGCGACAAAAAAACCACAAAAATATATGCCCTTTTGGCCTATTTGTTTACCACTCACCAGCGGCGTTCCCTCTTGATCTAAAAGATCAGCGTGATCAATCAGAATTTTATCCAATTTTGGTTTATATCCGGTACCTAAAATTACGGCCTGGACTTTTATTGACTGACCATTGGTAAAGGTGACGCCGTCAGGGTTAAACTCAGCAATATCCGGGTGAATAACTATCTGGCCTTCTTTAATTAAATTGAGAGTGCCCACATCTAATAACGGAATACGACCATACTTTCGGATCTGGGTGGTGGGACCATAAGGCAATTTTTGTAAACCGTATTTGGTGTAATCTCCTAATAATAGTCTTAATAACGGTGCATTGATCATATCGACAAGTTTAGAAGGTAACCCAGCTTGTTTTATACCTATACTTAATACGGGAAAACCTAATATGTCGCGTGGTATGATATTTACCGGACCCTTTACAGACAGGTGAGGTTTGGCGCCATGCTCATGCAGGCAAATGGCAATCTCTCCGGCAGAATTTCCAAACCCGACCACCAGCACATCTTTGCCCTGGTATGGTGCCCCATTTTTATAAACCGAAGAATGGATGATTTTTCCACGGAATTGCTCTTGACCTGGCCATTTTGGTATGACGGGGGCACGATTATAACCAGTAGCGAATATAACTTGCCTGGCGGAATAAGTACCTTTATTGGTTTCAATGTGCCATGTATCAGCGGACTGCTTAACTTGAAGGACTTCCGTACCGAACTCAGGATTCAGCCCTAATTCCTGGGTATAATGCTCTAGATATTCTATCACCTCCTGTTTCGAGGGGTATTTGGGAACCTCACGGGAGAAAGGTAAAAAAGGTAGCCCGGAATGCTCCTTATTAGTATGTAAATGGAGCCGGTCATAATGATTACGCCAGGCTTGACCGACTTGGATGGATTGTTCAAGTAAAGCATAAGGAATTCCTTTCAACTTCAATCTGGCCGCACAAGCTAAACCTGCCGCACTGGCACCTATAATCACTACTTCGTGTACCTTCATAACTATTTTTTATGTAATTCACGGTTAGCTTTTTTTATTTTTCGGTGACTGATATTAAAAACCGGACACTGCTGCCAGCCTTGAAAATCATAGTGCCACCACTCCCAGACGTATATTTCGAAGCCTGCTTCCAGCATAGCTTTTTTTAACAGGTCCCGGTGATATTTTGATTTCTCACTGGTATTTTCAAAAGAATGCCAGGCGCGCTCCGTAGTTTCATCATACGCTGAAGGCATGCTTACCATTTGCCTGGTCGCCAAAACGTACATCGATAGGTCAATAGCCATCCCACGATTGTGTCGTGATCCCTTCCGCGGATCAGCCACATAAGTGGTGTCTTGGATTTTTTCATAAAATAATTCTGTAACGGCATAAGGTCTGTAACCGTCATGAAGTACCAAGCCATACCCTTGAGATTTTAAGCGTTCATTGACGGATTGTAAGGCCAGGGCAGCCGGTTTGCGCAGAAAAACTTCGGCACGTGGATATACTTTTTGGCCAATCAGGTTGTTTTTAGTGGCATAGCGGACATCAATTATCGCTTCGGGCACCAGCGTTTTAACATCTACTAATTCTTGCTGACCATCACGCTCTACCAGTTGTTTATAGGACTTTTTTTTCTCAATGATCTGCAGCCCGTATTTGCTGGTCGTATAAATGATTTGCCCCGGTAATGCCTGAGTATTGACGAACATGGCAAGACAAAAAATCAAGACATTTTTTAAAAGCAGATCGGTCATAAAGTTGAAAGGAGTTATTTGAAAAATATAAACATGGCACCAAGTCCGGTTAAAACCAGGATTAAAGTCCTGAAATGGTCTTCATTCAGTTTTTTAACCATCCAGATTCCACAAAATAATCCGGCAATTAAACCCGGTAGTAACCACAAATCAACGGATAATGACTGGATATGGATATTTTTCCAGACAAAATACTGAAAGGGTATTTTAAAAAGGTTAATGAGAAAAAATAACCAGGCCCCGGTCCCGATAAATTCATTTTTGGGTAAGCGCATGGCCAAAAAATACAGGTCAGAAAAAGCTCCGGCAAGATTCCCGATCATAGTGGTTATTCCCGACGTTATCCCCATTCCGGCACCAAAAAAAACCTGTTGTGGAATAATGCTTTTTTTCTGCTTTTCCATCCAAACCATTAATAAAATGGAAATAAGAATAATAGAGGCCATTCCTTTTTTAAATAATTCCTCTGGCAAATCTTTGCCAATCCAAACGCCAATCAGGACCCCTGCCATCATCCAGGGCAGTAACTTTTTAAGGAAGCTCCATTGCGTATGTCGATGATAATAAATCACCGCAAAAACATCACCAATGATTAATAAAGGCATTATAACCCCGGTAGAATATTTACTCCCGAAAACAATAGCAAAGATGGTGACGACAATTACACTCAGACCCTTGATCCCGGCTTTGCCCAGACCAAGAAAAAATGCTCCGGTCATAGCCAATCCAAGCTGCCAAAAAGTGTACTCAGCCATGTTAGTTAATTTCGAGTATATCGTCTATATAATAAGCATAAGGGTGTTTATGCATGCCGATGCGCGGATAATAATCTGTGGCTGCCGGTGCCGATAACAGAATTAGTTTTGCCTGCGGAGTTTGGGCTTTCGTCTGCCTGATCAGTTCTTTACCGATGCCTTGTCTTTGGTAATCTTCATCCACCGCTAAATCAGAAAGATAGGTGCAATAAACAAAATCGCTGATGGACCTGGCGACACCGACCAGGCGTTGGTCAGCCCGGGCGGTAATAATCAAATCTGCTTGTCGTAGCATAAATTCTATTCTCGCCTGGTCATCCACCGGACGACGCGCTGCTAAGGTAGACCTCTCTAAAACCCGGATAAATTCTTCGGCACTTAAGGACGGTTCTATTTGATAAATAATCATGAACCAAAGATAATTATAAGGATGTAGTTCAGACGGTTAATAACTGATTTTACCAATAACCCGGACGGATCTTGGAACTATATGGCAGGGTGAGGCAATCACAGCAATTTTCTAAGTTATTGTAATTTGGTATCCCCGGAATGCCGCATAAAGGGTTCGGGAAATTTGGCACGGAAAAATCTCCTGTGGTGGTGAAAAGTACTTTTTCATGTCTTGAACCAACCCTGAAATATCCCAACACCTCCATAGACCCAACGGCTGTGTGTAGGTTACCCTTGATCTGAGCTGGCGCTATGTCAAATATGGACTGACCACTGTTTAACACCATTTTAAGCTGCGTATAATACAGGTATGCCTGAGAACTCAACGACTCTAAACGGATGCGAAAAGAATTTTTTTCTGCCAATTTATAGTCCAGGTCAAAGCCGGGAAGAGTAAATCCAACTGTTTGCCCAGGGGTAAAAAACGATGCGTTAATCAAGATTGGTGGTTTTAGTTGCGATGAATCGTATATATAACAAGCACTGACTGGCTTAAGCGGATGACACTGAAATTCAGAGACGATATAGACCCGGTCGTAATTTATTTTATAATAAGATTTAGATTCCGGGATGGTAACCTCGGCGGAAATGAACAAAGACCTTTTTACTTGTACGGAAGTATTGATAATCTTATCCTGGGTTTCTACTTTAAAGGATAGTGCATCAATTGGTATAACCGGTTGTAATACTTCTGGAGCGGATATGAAGGTTGTTCCGTCTTTCAGTTTAATCTCTACATGGTAGGGTAAGCCAAGTTGCGGTTGGATAAGTTTACCTGGAAGTTTATATTCCCCCGGCTGCTGTTCTAGGTAGGCTTCGTATAATTGACCGTTGCAGACGGTTACTAAGGCCTCAGTTAAGGGTTTAAAAACCCTTTTATTAATTCTGTCGGCATAGGTAAGTTTGAGGGTTTGGGTATCCTGTCCAAGAATCATTCCGCCGTCCACAACCACCAGATCCGGAATTTCCGGTAAATTTAGATCCACCCGATCCACACAACTGCTAACCCACCAGATTGAGGTTATGATAAAACCGATTAAACATTTTATCGCGCCCATCATCTAAAATAAAAGGTTCCAGGTGAGCGATGGGAATGCAGTTCCTACTACTGACAGTTTATAAGTATCTAAACCATTGGCTGAATTCCGCCGGAAAAAGATATTGTAAGGGTTTTTTTGACCATAAAGATTATACAATGAAAAGATCAGACTGTGTCGAATGCCTTTGGTTTTGTTTTGATTACCATTGGCTGCCAGGCCAACGTCTAAACGGTGGTAGGGCCTTAATCTGTAGCCATTGCGTTCACTAAAATGTTGTATGACCAGTTCCTCAATCCCATAACTGCTTACCGGAATAGTAAC
>JAYRWN010000254.1:0-3012 GCA_041917975.1 Saprospiraceae bacterium
CGCATTTCAGAAGGCAGCGGCGAGGATGTTTACCTGGGAGCGAGAATTGCCAGGGCCATGGTAGAGGGCTATCAGGATAATGATTTGTCACGCAACAATACCATAATGGCCTGTGTAAAACATTTTGCACTTTATGGAGCTTCAGAAGCCGGGAGGGATTATAACACAGTAGATATGAGCCGGCGAGTGATGTTCCAGGACTACCTTCCACCTTATAAAGCAGCGCTTGATGCGGGGGCTGGATCCATAATGAGTTCATTCAATGTGGTGGATGGTATTCCTGCCACTGGTAATAAGTGGTTATTAACAGATGTGTTGAGACATCAATGGGGCTATGAAGGTATGGTCGTTAGTGATTATACCTCGGTCAGCGAAATGATAAATCATGGGATGGGCGATTTGCAACACGTGTCAACTTTAGCTCTAACTGCCGGACTGGATATGGATATGGTTAGTGAAGGATTTTTAACTACATTAAAAAAATCTTTAAACGAAGGCGGCATAAAAGAAGTTGATATCAACCAGGCGTGCCGTAGAATTTTAGAAGCAAAATACCGGTTGGGACTATTTAATGACCCCTTTCTTTATTGTGATCCTGCCAGACCCGCCAAAGATATTTTGACCCCAGAGAATCGAAAGTTGGCCCGGATCGCGGCTGCCAGTACATTCGTCTTATTGAAAAACAAAGAGAATATTTTACCACTTAAAAAAACCGCAAAAATTGCCTTAGTCGGTCCTTTGGCGGACAATCAGAAGGAAATGTTCGGTCCGTGGACGATAGTCGGGGACGCTAATCAAACCATTTCAGTTCGTAAAAGCCTTGAAAATGCGGTAGGCTCCTCAAAAATTTTTTATGCTAAAGGCGCTAATATTAATGACGATCCGGCTATAGTGAAAAAATTAAATCCCTGGGGTAACCTCGTGGAAATTGATCCCCGGCCTGCAGTAGTTTTACTGAAAAAAGCAGTTGATCAAGCCAAAAAAAGCGACGTGGTAGTGGCCGTCATGGGTGAGTCACAAAATGCCAGCGGTGAAGCATCCAGCGTGAGTGACTTAAATCTACCTCAGAGCCAGCGCCAATTGTTAGAAGCTCTCATAAAGACCGGGAAACCGGTAATACTGGTGTTGTTTAACGGCCGTCCGTTGACCTTGCCTTGGGAAGCTGAGCACATGACGGCTATATTAAATGTTTGGTTTGGAGGCATTGAAGGAGCCAACGCTATTGTGGATGTTTTATTCGGCGACCAATTTCCCGGAGGTAAGCTGACCACTACTTTCCCACGACGCCTAGGGCAAATACCCCTGTACTACAATCATCTCAACACTGGCCGGCCACTGGAAGAAAATAATAAATTTACTACCAAATATCTGGATGTGAGCAACGATCCGTTATTCCCTTTTGGTTTTGGATTAAGCTACACTACGTTTAAATACAGCCCGGTTGAAATAAATAAAACAACCCTGATGGGGGAAGAAATCCTGAAAGCAAAGGTGACGGTAACCAACACGGGGACCCGACATGGTTCGGAAGTGGTACAACTGTATATTCAAGATAAGATAGCCAGTATTTCCAGACCGGTGAAAGAATTGAAAGGTTTTAAAAAAATAGTATTAGAGCCCGGCGTATCAACCGAAGTTGTGTTCGAAATTACCACCAACGAATTGAAATTTTTTGACAATGAATTAAATTACTTTTGGGAACCTGGTGAATTTATTATTCATATCGGAACCAACAGCGGAGAAACCCAACACGTTCAGGTAACCTGGATGAAATAATCAATTTTTGAAAAAATTATTAATAATTTTAGTTGATCGTCTAAATATTAAAAAATGAAAAAAAATAAACTGCTAATAGTCTTATTCCTAATAGCGGGGAATTTTAGTTACACCTCTGTCGACCAAACTTCAGGGGATAATAGTTTTCAGCTTATCGAAAACAGAGAAGGGAGCACGCTTGGTTATTCGCCGGCTTCAGGCATAAAAATCATTAAAAAGAATGGTTTGGCTTTTAAAGATCTGAACCGAAATCGCAAATTAGATAAATATGAAGATTGGAGATTGGCGGTAGATGAGCGTGCAAAAGATCTGGCTTCAAAAATGAGTATTGAGCAGATCGGAGGTCTGATGTTATATAGCCGGCATCAAGCCATACCTGGAGGTGGTCGCGGATTTATGGCTGCCACCTATAACGGGAAGCCATTTGATGAAAGTGGGGCACATCCTGCAGATTTATCTGATGACCAAAAGAGGTTTTTAGAAAAAGATCATTTACGCCATGTTTTAATCACCATGGTCCAAAGCCCGGAGGTGGCAGCTAACTGGAATAATCATGCTCAGGCTTTTGTGGAAGGATTAGGGATGGGTATACCTATAAACACCAGTTCTGATCCCCGCCATGGCAGTGTAGCCAATGCAGAATTTAATGCAGGGGCCGGGGGGCGCATCTCCATGTGGCCGTCTTCATTAGGCCTGGCGGCGACTTTTGATCCCGCATTGATGGAAAACTTCGGACGTATCGCTTCAATAGAATATCGGGCGTTAGGTATCGGCACGGCACTTTCGCCACAAATAGATTTAGCGACTGATCCGCGATGGAACAGGGTGAGCGGGACGTTCGGAGAAGACCCGGTGTTAGCCACCGATATGGCCAGAGCATACATTGATGGTTTCCAAAATTCCAGCCCTGAACGGACCATTGCCAACGGTTGGGGCTATGAAAGTGTAAATGCCATGGTGAAACATTGGCCAGGAGGTGGAACCGGTGAGTCAGGGAGAGATGCCCATTATGCCATCGGTAAATACGCCGTATATCCGGCGGGACAATTTGAACTGCATATGATTCCGTTTACCCAAGGCGCTTTTAAATTAAACGGGCCCACCAAAATGGCCTCTGCAGTCATGCCTTATTACACTATTTCTTATAACCAGGACCAAAAATATCATGAAAATGTTGGTAATAGTTATAACCGCTGGATCATCACCGACCTAATGCGTGACCTTTACAAATACGAC
>JAYRWN010000255.1:0-5436 GCA_041917975.1 Saprospiraceae bacterium
CAGTGGGTCATCCGCATTTGATCTTCAGAACTCCATGCACGAACCATTGACCGGCCGAAAACTGGTGTTCCATTTGTTTCCATTATCCTATGCTGAACTCAGGGACTATCATTCGGTCCGGGAAGAGCAGCGTTTGTTGATGCATAGACTTATCTTTGGGGCGTATCCGGAAGTTGTGAATCGCCCTGGAAATGAAAAAATGATCCTCCAGGAAATCAGCAGCAGTTATTTATACAAGGACATCCTACAAATTGAAGGAATAAGAAAATCATCAATGATTGAAAAACTGTTGATTGCCCTGGCCTTGCAATTAGGCCAGGAAGTCAAATACCATGAATTGGCATCCTTGGTGGGTGGTATTGACCCTGGAACCGTTGAAAAATATCTTGATTTACTTGAAAGAACCTATGTCATTTTTAAGTTACCGGCTTTAAGTCGCAACCTCCGTAATGAGTTGAAGAAAGGCAAAAAATATTATTTCTACGACAATGGCATTCGCAATGTACTAATCAATAATTTTCAAGATATGGCTTACCGTTTAGATAAAGGCGCTCTTTGGGAAAATTATGTGCTGGCTGAACGACGTAAATTGGTTCATTACCGCCTGGATGTTGGTCCTGCCTATTTTTGGCGAACCCATGACCAGGCGGAAATAGACTACCTGGAAGAAAAAGACGGTTATTTTGACGCCTATGAAATCAAATGGAAATCTAAGTCTGCACGGCCTCCGGCATCTTTTGCCGCCGCCTACCCTCAACATCGTTTTTACCAACTAGACACTGCTGACTATGACCATTTTCTGATTGAGCCTGGTGCATAATCTTATTTTTGAGCCAAAATTTTGATGGTAATTTAAAATCAGGTATCTTTAATTATTAACCCCTTGTGCAATGACCAGACGGTCGTTAGAATTCATTGCTTTATGTCATTGTGATCTGATAAGATCATCCTCATTTTGGGTGCTCTTCAAGTGGGTAAAACGACCTTATTGTGCGAATTTGTTAGTTAGCTGTAATGGCTTTAAAGTACTTCTAGATCTTCTACACTATAAATCTTTTCACGTGCAACCCAAAATTTTACTGCTTCCTGCCCTGCTTTTCATTCCATTATTGTTAAAAGCACAGAACCAGCACCAAGACAGTGGCTACATCATCTATACTTTGGGCAAGGATACTGTCGAGATCACCCATTATCGGTTGACAGGCAATGATTTTACTGCGACTGTTGTACAAAGAGCCAATACAAATATTAACAAGATAAAAGGGAGGTTTTTTCCTAACGGAGAATTGCAATATATGGATGGATATAGGTATAAGCCCGTTATTGGAAAGGACTCAGTGTTGCTGGTAACCTTCAGGCTTTATCATAGGGGTGATTCCACTTATATCGAAGAAAGGGGCGTCGACGGAATAACTGAACTGAAGTTTGCAGGAAGAGCAATGATGAGTTATTGGCCCTATGTTCATATGCCTGTCCTATTGGCCAATTACGTTCCCCAAAATGTTGGTGATAGTATTGTAGGCAATCACGTTGTTGGTGATCTTCCTGGCGCAAAGTTCGTGGTGAAGAGGATAACTGACAGAAAGATAATCGCAGACAGCCGGGTGATGGGTCCCTTCATACTCTACTTAAACGAAAGGGGTAAAGTGGATTCAATGGATGCCACCGGCTCTTCGTATAATATTAAAGCAACCATTGTTCCACAACTGAATTTAGATTCCATAATTCTATCCTATGCAAGAAGGGAAGAACAATTTGGTCCTTTCGGATGGCCAAACAAAAGCGACTCTGTGCGGGCCGTTATTGGCAACACCAGTCTAAAAATAGATTATACCCGGCCCTCCATGAGGGGACGGGTCATTTTCGGTGGAGTAGTGCCGTGGAACCGACATTGGCGAACGGGAGCCAACCGGGCTACCAAAATCACTATAAATCATCCTCTAAATTTTAACGACAAAATACTTCCGGCTGGTGAATACTCAATTTTTACCATGCCTTCACCAGCTGGCTGGACCATCATGTTCAACAAGGAAGCCGATATATGGGGTACTGATTATGATTCTGCTCACGATATCCTTCGTGTGCCTATGCAGGTAGAACAATTAATAGACCCTGTGGAGCTGATGACGATCGAAGTGGTTCCTACCACAAAGGGGGGTGCCATCAATATCATCTGGGAAAGAACCAAAGCTTCGGCTCACTTTACCACGGGCTTTTAAAAAAAATCGGTGAAACTGAAAACCTAAAAGAGTAAGCCACAATTAAATTTAAACAAAAATGAATAAATCAATTAACAACCAACTTGGACGGTCAGCTCTAACCGTGATAACAATTCTGACAGGTTTGCCTTTTTCAACGATCTCTCAATACCAAGTACATCCGAGCCCCAAATCAGGTAATGGTGAGTCAACGATATAGCCTAGTCAAAAGGTACATTTTAGAAATAAATCATCAATAATGAAAGCAATAGTATACTCACTCATTATTCTGGTTACTTTCGGTTGTAATACAATGTCAAAAGAGCAATCATCAAATTTTTCGGGCGTATACAATTTGCTTTCAAAAAATATTAAAGGAAATACAATAGACTCTCTTGTGGATGGTTTTAATCAACTAAAAATTTATACAGAAGATTACTTTATGTATGCTGGAATAAATACTCATGATACTGTTGCGTCATTTGCTATTGGCACCTATAAAAATGAAGGGAAGAAAATAACAGAGAAGGTATTATTCAATTCAAACGGTACAAACAATCTGGAACCTCGTAGTGTAATCCTGGACATCAAAAAAACACCTGAAGGATATGAACAAACAATCACAGATACAAGTTCTGCGCAGGGAGAAAAATTTTCATACTTTGAAAAATATAAATATGTGGGTACTAAAACAAAATCCATTATAGATGGAGTATGGAAGCAAATAGAAATTTATGCCGTTAATGACAGAGACACAACATGGGACCGGGGAACTAATTATAAAATCTGTTATGATGGTTATGTAATTTGGGCAGATTATCATATGATTCCGGCCACCCAAAAATATGACACTTATATGGGTTTTGGTACAATTGAAGATAATGGAAAGAATAAAATAAAAGAGTTTTACATAAAATCTAACTATACGATAAATGAAGGAAAAACTTTTTACATCGATATTGAATTTAGGAACAAAGATGTATTCAAACAAACCATACTTGATAGTTTAGCGAACACAAAATATATTGAGGTTTATCAGCGATTGAATATGCAATGATGAACAAGATATAGGAATGTTTAAATGTAAGGTCTGCTTCACCGGGACACAGCCAACAGACGGTTTACTGTTATGTAGGTCTGGAGTAACCTTTAAGCTTAAATCTTATAATTTTTATCGGAAAATCCGGCCGTTTTACTCATCCAACCCAGCCAAAGGTTAGGCGTAATTAACCTCGTTAGGATTTATTGCAGGTGGCTTTGATCATGTATTGATAGTCCAGCTGACATTCTTCTACCGAGATGTTGGTGAACCCGGTTTTTTCCAATTCTTCTTCGATGAGGTAGGCCGCCACCCGTTCGGACCTGGGTATATCCAGCGGGATGCGATTCATTTTATAGTCCACGATAAGGATTTGGCCATTGGGTTTGATGGCAGTGTGTAGTTTGCGCAGATAACTGAGGCGGTTGGGCAAGAACGCGATGGTATTGATGATTAAGGCGGCATCGATTTCATTTTCAGCTAACTGCGGGTCGTCATCGGGGACCAGGCGCATCTCTATTTTTTGTCGGAATTTGGCCGGGTAATTGGATAAATGGATAATTTCATCAATGGTACGCAGGGCTTGACCATCTATATCCAGAGCCAGAACTTTTGCCCCCCGGGAAGGCAGCCGGATGGTAAAATATCCGGAACCAGCCCCGATGTCGGCCACCGTTTTATCATTGATATTGCCCAGGTAGTCGAGAACGATAAACGGGCGCTGCCAGCTGTTGCGTCCTGGTTCGATGGTTGGCTCCAGCAAACTGTCATTGGGTTCCAGGGTTAGAGTAAGCGTATCCGCAGTGACTGTTGGTGCTTGGTCTGCAGTCGATGACGATTGGCAGGATGCCCAGAGTAGTCCCCACACCATGGCCCAAATAATCCGCCGTGCCCACATAAAAATTCCGTTAGATTTCGGGGTGCTAAGGTAAAGGATTTTTCAGCACAAAACAGGATTCCAGTAACGCCGTTTGAAAATTCAAGGATTTATATATTATTATAAAAAAATATAATATGATTGATTTTTTAACATGAATCTTTCACCTACCTTTGCAATAATGACTTCGACCGCTCGTTTACACTATGATTTAAAAAAATATTTCCTGATAGAGGAAACGAAAAAGCTCTTTTCGGTTACAAATGAATGGAGCTGAGGTAATATTAATCAGTGGAGAGTTTGTATAAGCGCATGAAATTCTGTAAGTTATTCATCAGTTTAACTGCCATAGCCTTCCTGGCTATTTTTGTGACCCCGGCAACCCGGGCCCAGCAAGTCAATATCGGATTTAACTGTGTAGGAGGCGCTCCGGGCGATACCGTCTGTATGGATTTAACCATCGGCGCCATCGACAGCATGTTGTCCGCCGAAATGACATTGGCCTGGAATCATTTGGCTTTAGAATTTGTAGGTCTGCGCAACGTCCATCCGTCGATGGCCGGTCCATTCACCTTCAATCCCAACCAAGTTTTAGGCCGGATGAAGATGTTATGGATATCCCCGACTTTTGATTCCGGAACGCGATTTAATGCTGGAGACATACTTTATTCCGTCTGTTTTATAGCGCGTGGCGCACCTGGAGACTATGCCGTGACCGTGGTAGAAACTAATGCTGACCCTTTTGAATTTGTGCGCAATCCGGGCGTAGTAGTCCCTGTCAATCCGGGACAACCACCAGGACCAGAGGGATGTGCTATAACCGTCACCAATCCCACTAATTTGGGCGCATTTTTTAAGACTTGCACTGACAGTTCTGGTTTACCCGGAATTATCACAATCGAAACCTTTGGGGGTTCAGCCCCATATTCTATTATGTGGACAGGTCCTGCTAATGGTAATGGTTCAATAAACACAATAGGGGGGGCTTTCGTCACTAATCCTGTTCCCCAAGGTAATTATATTTTTACAGTTACTGATAACACCGGTGCTAGTAGGGTCTATAATGTGGCATTAAGCCCTCCCAGTTCAATGGATAGATTAGCCTATGATATTAATTCCCGTAGTCCATCATGTCAAGGTCGCTCCGATGGTTTGATCGAAATCAGGCCAAGGGGTGGGACACCACCTTATTTTGTGGAATGGAGTAATGGTATCATTAATTCTAATCGTATTGATGGACTTTCAGCCGGTTTATATTCTGTAACTGTTAGCGATGCTGCGGGTTGTCAACGTATCACCCCCTTTACACTTTCAATTCCCCC
>JAYRWN010000256.1:0-2006 GCA_041917975.1 Saprospiraceae bacterium
ATGCCAGCGGTGAAGCATCCAGCGTGAGTGACTTAAATCTACCTCAGAGTCAGCGCCAATTGTTAGAAGCCCTCTTAAAGACCGGGAAACCGGTAATACTGGTGTTGTTTAACGGCCGTCCGTTGACCTTGCCGTGGGAAGCTGAGCACATGACAGCAATATTAAATGTTTGGTTTGGAGGCATTGAAGGAGCCAACGCTATTGTGGATGTTTTATTCGGCGACCAATTTCCCGGAGGTAAGCTGACCACGACTTTCCCACGACGCCTAGGGCAAATACCCCTGTACTACAATCATCTCAACACTGGCCGGCCACTGGAAGAAAATAATAAATTTACTACCAAATATCTGGATGTGAGCAACGATCCGTTATTCCCTTTTGGTTTTGGTTTGAGCTATACGACGTTTAAATACAGCCCGGTCGAGATAAATAAAACCACTCTGAACGGGGAAGAAATCCTAAACGCCAGGGTGACGGTAACCAATACGGGAGCCCGGCGTGGCTCGGAGGTGGTGCAAATGTACATTCAGGATAAAGTAGCCAGTATTTCCAGGCCGGTGAAGGAATTGAAAGGTTTTAAAAAAATAGTATTAGAGCCCGGCGCATCAACCGAAGTTGTGTTCGAAATTACCACCAACGAATTGAAATTTTTTGACAACGAATTAAATTACTTTTGGGAACCCGGTGAATTTATTATTCATATCGGTACCAGCAGTGCAGAAACTCAGCATGTGCAGGTTACCTGGATGAAATAATCCATTTTTGAAAAAAAATAATACTAGTTTTAGTGATTGTCTAAATAATACAAAATGAAAAAAAATAAACGGCTAATATTCTTATTTCTAATAGTGGGGAATTTTAGTTACACCTCTGTTGACCAAACTTCAGTTGACCAAACTTCTGGGGGTAATAATTTTCAGCTTATCGAAAACAGAGGCGGGAGCACGCTTGGTTATGCGCCGGCTTCAGGGATAAAAATTATTAAAAAGAATGGTTTGGCTTTTAAAGACCTGAACCGAAATCGCAAATTAGATAAATATGAAGACTGGAGACTGCCCGTTGATGAACGAGCAAAAGATCTGGCCGCCAAAATGAGCATTGAGCAAATCGGTGGTCTGATGTTATACAGCCGGCATCAAGCCATACCCGGCGGTGGTCGTGGCTTTATGGCTGCAACCTATAACGGTAAGCCTTTTGATGAAAGTGGGGCACATCCGGCAGATTTATCTGATGACCAAAAGAGGTTCTTAGATAAAGATCATTTACGCCATGTCTTAATAACCATGGTCCAAAGCCCGGAGGTGGCCGCTACCTGGAATAATCATGCTCAAGCTTTTGTAGAAGGATTGGGTATGGGTATTCCGATCAACACCAGTTCTGATCCGCGCCATGGTAGCGTCGCTAATGCAGAATTTAACGCTGGTGCCGGGGGGCGTATCTCCATGTGGCCATCTTCATTAGGCCTGGCGGCAACTTTTGATCCGGTACTGATGGAAAATTTCGGACGCATTGCTTCCATAGAATACAGGGCTTTAGGTATCGGCACGGCACTTTCGCCGCAAATAGATTTAGCGACTGATCCGCGATGGAACAGGGTGAGCGGGACGTTCGGAGAAGATCCGGTGTTAGCCACCGATATGGCCAGAGCTTATGTTGATGGGTTCCAAAATTCCAGCCCGGAAAGGACCATTGCTAATGGCTGGGGGTATGAAAGTGTAAATGCTATGGTGAAACATTGGCCGGGTGGAGGAACCGGTGAGTCAGGTAGAGATGCCCATTATGCTATTGGTAAATATGCCGTTTATCCGGCCGGCCAATTTGAACTACACATGCTACCGTTCACCCAAGGAGCTTTTAAATTAAATGGGCCCACCAAAATGGCCTCTGCAGTCATGCCTTATTACACTATTTCTTATAACCAGGACCAAAAATATCATGAAAATGTTGGTAATAGTTATAACCGCTGGATCATCACCGACCTAATGCGTGACCTTTACAAATACGAC
>JAYRWN010000257.1:0-4691 GCA_041917975.1 Saprospiraceae bacterium
AATCGGTTGAAGTTTTTTCTCATAAATGGTGCGACCTTCGGAAAAAATCAATATGGTTTTGCCTTGCGCCAATACTTCATAACTGGCGGCCATGGTGGACGGGTTATGGCGTAAATTGGCGAAACCATCCACAAAACGATAGATGGGTATCTGATGGAGTGCTACCAGCAAACGGCGGTAAAAGGGTTTTACAAATACATCTCCTCTGACCATGAAATACAAACTTCGCGGTTGATAACAAGCCAATAAACACCCTTCAAAAAAAGCGCTGGGATGATTACAGGCCAGAATCAAAGGACCAGATGCAGGGATATGCTCCAGGCCATGAAGGTATATTTTTCTAAAATACACCTGCAATGCCAGCCGGATCAATGGTCTTAAAATGAAATACAGCAAAATCGGGTTAATTTTGCCGGTAAAGATAATTTATCCTTGTTTTTAAACCTTATGCTGTCGTCCAATCATAAGATATGCCTGACCTGATCATTATAGCCGGGCCAACAGCCATAGGTAAAACTGCATTAGCCATAGATATAGCTCAGGCATATAACACGGAAATTATTTCTGCCGACAGCAGGCAGATTTATCAGGAACTGGTGGTGGGGGTGGCAAGGCCTTCAGCGGCTCAGCTTGAACTGGTGAAACATCATTTTATCGGCTCCGTCAGTATTAAACAACCCTATAATGCGGGATTATTTGCCGAAGACGCAGAAACTTTGCTGGCGGGATTATTTAAGAATCATCGGGTAGTGGTGCTGGCAGGAGGGAGTGGTTTATACATTCAGGCCCTAATGGGCGGGTTAGATAGGTTTCCGCAGGTTTCTGAGGCTACCAGACAAAAGTGGATTCGCATCCATAAAGAACATGGTGTGGATTTTTTGGCCAACGCTCTACAGAAAGACGATCCTGATTATTATGCTGTAGTAGATAAAAAAAACCCACAACGGATGATGCGCGCTCTGGAGATAGTTGAAACCAGTGGTAAACCTTATTCATCTTTCTTAAATCAGCTTTCTCCAACAAAAAAATCTTATAACGTGATCCCAATAGTTCTGGAAATGCCTCGATCGCTTTTGTATGAAAGAATTAATGCCAGAGTTCACGACATGATGCAAGCCGGGCTGGTGGAGGAAGTAAAAAGTTTAAGCATTTACCGGGACCATCCGGCCTTGAATACCGTTGGATATAAAGAGGTGTTTGAAGTTTTTGATGGGGAAAAAACCTTGGGAACCGCGGTGAGCGAAATACAACAACATACCCGCAATTATGCCAAACGCCAGAGCACCTGGTTTAATAAATATTTAACAGGCCCCCGATTTAATCCGGAACAAAAAGATAACATCTTGGCCTATCTGAAAAAACAAATTCATGATAAAGACCATTTGGACTGAGCCGATAACCTGTGAGCAATTGAATTCACGCCCGAATGCCAATATGGTTACCCACCTGGGCATAACATTCACCGAAATAGGGCCGGACTACCTGAAGGCGACCATGCCGGTGGATGAACGCACCATGCAGATCCGCAATAAATTGCACGGTGGAGCGTCAGTAGTGCTGGCAGAGACTTTGGGCAGTGTGGCCGCCTGGCTTTCGGCCCGGGATCCGGCCAACACCCAAACCCTGGGGGTAGAAGTCAGTGCCAGTCACCTGCGCACGGTGGATGGGGGAATAGTCACCGGGACTGTGAGGCCGGTAAAAATTGGACGAACTTTGCAGGTTTGGGACATCGAAATTACAGATGGTCAGGGTCACCTGGTCTGTAAAAGTCGACTCAGTACTATGAATGTTCCAATTAAAAGACATGAATAGGTTGGATTATACGTTATTACCGAAAAAGTCTGCTATGACTTATGCCTATAGCGTTAAACAATGGTTGTTATTCTTCGGTCGACTAACGGGGAGTTGGTGGTTAATGCTGCTATCTTTTCAGCACATGAAGAGCCAGAATTTCGGGTTGGAGTTATTGTCCAATGTAAAATCCCGTCCTGCTTACAATGATGTTTGGGGTTATGTGGATAAAAACGGGCATGAGTATGCCATCATCGGGGCCAATAACGGTACATTGATCTACTTACTGGATGATCCTAAACGGCCCAGGGAAGTGGCGTTTATGCCCGGAGACAACAGTGTGTGGCGAGATATAAAACATTTTGGGGAGTACATTTACGTGGTCGCCGATCAAGGACAGAATGGAATCGGAATCATTAATATGAAGGAAGCCCCGGATAAAATTACTTTTCGTTACTGGGCACCGCAGATTACCCAGTTATCCAACAGGGGAGACACCGTATTCAGCGGACAACAACTTACAGCTCATAACCTGTATATAGACGAACGAGGTTATGCTTATTTGGCCGGAAGCGGACGCCAAGTCAAAAATGGCATCATGATTTACGATGTCCGGGATGGTGAGCAACCTCAATATGTGGGCTATGCTAATGAGAATTATTGTCACGATGCCATCGCCAAGGATGGTATCTTATATACCTCGGATATTTTTGCCGGAGGTTTTTCGGTTTTTGATGTAAAAGACCCAAAGAAGCCGGTCTTAATTGGGTTTAGTACTACCGGGCGTAATTTTACCCATAATGCCTGGATTTCGGATGATGGCAAGTATCTATTTACCACAGATGAAAGAGCAACCGCCTATGTAGAAAGTTATCATGTTGCCAACCCTTCTGATATCCGTTTTTTGTCCCGTTACCGGCCAAAAAATGCCTTATCAACGCAGGTAATTCCCCATAATGTCCATTATCATCAAAAGGCTTTATACATATCTTATTATACGGATGGGGTAAAGATCGTGGATGCGCGTGTTCCAGACAATTTAATAGAAATAGCTGCTTATGACACTTATCCATTGACTGATCAAGGGTATCATGGGTGCTGGGGTGTTTATCCCTATTTACCTTCCGGATTAGTTATAGCCAGTGATATTGAATCGGGGTTGTTTGTATTTAAACCGGATTTTAGGCCGGCCGCGTTACTTACCGGTCATATCACCGATGCGAAAACCGGGCGTTTTTTGGATGGCGTGCGGGTCCAGATCAAAGATGACCGGGCTATACCTGTCACCTCCTTCAACCAAGGAAAATACAATACCGGGATAGGTAAAGCGGGCTCTTTCGAAGTAGACTATTATCATCCGGATTATGAACCGGTGACGCTCACCTTGCCATTTAACTACGGGCAGGATTTACTGCAAAACGTTGCTCTTACGCCTAAAGTCTCCTACCAGGTGAACATTCAGATACAAGATCGTGAAGGGCGACCAGTGCCTAACGGAGTACTATTGATGAAAGAAGGAGAAGTCAGTGTCTCAGCCACTGTAGGGGCTGATGGAAGATTAAGTTTACCGGTATTGGCCGGTCAATATGCCATTTATGGAGCCAAATGGGGTTATAAAACTACTTTTCAAACGCGTCAAATCCAACAGTCTGGGGATATTCTGCTTATTCTGGACAAAGGTTATTATGATGACTTTACCCAGGATCTTGGTTGGACGGTCACCGGGCAGGTGTCAGCAGGTGCATGGCAACGAACCACACCTATCGGTACTTATTTGGGGGATAATGTGGTTAATCCCGAAAAAGATATAGAAGGTGATTTTGAGAACAATTGTTACGTGACTGGCAATGGTTATGGGGCATTGGGAGATTTTGATGTTGATCAGGGAACCACCATTCTGTCATCACCTCTGATCAACTTTACCGGAATCGCACAACCGGTTCTGGAGGTGTACGTTTGGTTTGGGGTGTGGCAGGGCTCTTCGCCTCCAAATGACAGCATGAATATCTATTTGGTCCGCGGCCAGGAAAGGATGTTGCTTGAATCCATCACTAAGACCACAGCCGGGTGGGTGCAAAAAAAATATACCCTGCCTCAACAATTAGGAGACGGCTGGACGTTTCAGGTGACTGTATCTGACCTGCCGGGAACGGGTTTAGGTCATTTGGTGGAAGGAGGTATTGATGGATTTCAACTCTTAGATCGAACGGTTGGGGTGGGGCGACCAGAACAACCTAAGACCTCGTGGACGGTGTATCCAAATCCATTCAATCAGCGTTTGAGGGTTGAGTGGCCAACAAATCTTGAAGGACCAGCGGAGTTTTCTTTAACAAACCTAACCGGACAAGTTTTGTGGCGACACATTATCCACCGCAATGAAGAGTTTTTGGTGCCGGGAAATCTTTCTCCAGGTTTTTATTTAGGCCAATTAAAACACCAGCAAGCTGTCCTGAGTGCGGTGAAGCTGATCAAAAGCCACTAAAAAAATTGGTTTTATGCATTGCGGGTTTCAAGAAAGGTATTATTTTTGTGCCCTGCTTTAAAAGTTAAAGCAAAGTTACTAGTTACAAGGCCCATTCGTCTATCGGTTAGGACGCAAGATTTTCATTCTTGAAAGAGGGGTTCGATTCCCCTATGGGCTACGATAAAGCCTGGCAAAGGAAAAAATTGCCAGGCTTTTTTTATGAATTCAAAAAGGGAAAACAGAGCCCATAGGGCAAGGCGATAGCCATGGTGAGCGCAGCGAAAGAATCGAGGTTTACCCCGCCGCTGGCGAGCGGGGATTCCCCTATGGGCTACGATAAAGCCTGGCAAAGGAAAAAATTGCCAGGCTTTTTTTATGAATTCAAAAAGGGAAAACAGAGCCCATAGGGCAAGGCGATAGCCATGGTGAGCGCAGC
>JAYRWN010000258.1:0-5019 GCA_041917975.1 Saprospiraceae bacterium
AGCGAACGTGCCGCATTGGCATGGGGCAAGTGCCGACACTGGTTTTGTGCAGGTGGCCATCACCAATCGTCACCTTGGTGCTACAGTTTGGTTACATGAAGTAACCGATGAGGAATACAAAAAATAAATTGAATACGAATTGAATATGAAATACAATCTAAATTATTTACTGGTGACTGTAATTCTGATTATTACTTTTTCCATCAGTACAGCGCAGAAGAAACCTATGGTCATTCAGGAACAGGGAAGTTTTGCGGTGGGGGGCACAGTTATCACAAATCCAGGCACGTTTGACCCGATTTTGCGCACACCGGAGGGGCAAACATTTCATGGCGATCATGCTTACGTCTTTTACCAGGTTCCTGTGAAAGCGAAAAAATATCCGCTGGTGTTCTGGCATGGCTTCGGTCAGTTTTCAAAAACCTGGGAGACCACACCGGATGGTCGCGAAGGGTTTCAGAATATTTTTTTGAGGAGAGGCTTTGGTGTATATGTCCTTGATCAACCACGAAGAGGAAGAGCCGGGCGCAGTACTGAAACAGCAACGGTAACCCCTGTGCCAGATGAGCAGACCTGGTTTGGTACATTTCGGGTCGGCATTTGGCCAGATTATTTTCCAGGTGTACAGTTCGCGAAAGATGCGGAAACACTTAATCAATATTTTCGTCAGATGGTGCCTAACATTGGCGGCTTTGATCCAGGCATTATCTCTGATGCCACCTCAAAGCTGTTTGATAAAATCGGAAACGGTATTCTGGTTACCCATTCCCATTCAGGTGGTTTCGGTTGGTTGACGGCAATAAAAAATAGAAATGTAAAAGCGATTGTATCATATGAACCCGGCAGTGGCTTCATTTTTCCAGAAGGTGAAGTGCCCGCTCCGGTTGAAAGTTCATCCGGACCTGTTGCAGCGATAGGCCGGCCAATGGATGAGTTTATGAAGTTGACAAAAATTCCAATTATCATTTACTATGGAGATAATATTCCGGCAAAGCCTGATCCTAATCCCGGAGCAGACGGCTGGCGCGCGCGACTTGAGATGGCGAGAAAGTGGCGCGATACAGTAAATAATTATGGTGGCGAAGTATCCGTAATGCACTTGCCGGAAATCGGAATCAAAGGCAATACGCACTTTCCGTTTTCTGATTTGAACAACATCGAGATAGCTGACTTGATGTCGAAATGGTTAAAGGAAAAAAAATTAGATAAATAATAATTAAGCATAATAAACATAATATTCAACGCGATGAAAAAATCAATGCTCGTAATCTGCTTTTTGATCATATCAGTATTATCAACTTTCGCTCAAAATCCAGCTTCTTCAAGCTACACCAAAGAAGAACAGGAACTGGTCAACCTCTCAAAAGACAAATGGCAGTGGATGGCCGATAAGAATGTAGATAAGCTTGCCGTACTCTTCCATGACAAATCAAAATTTGTACATATGAGTGGCACCTGGAAGAAGGATGAGGAACTCGAAATTATCAAGACCGGAAGCATCTGGTATAAGAAGGCTGATGTGAAGGATGTAGCTCTTGAATTTGTTGATGACACGGCCATTGTGTGGAATCGCATTACACTGACCGCCATGGTGCGGGGCAACGAAGTTATTACTGAATTTACAGTTACGGAGGTATACAAAAAGGAAAAGAAGGAATGGAAAATGCTGGCCCTCACGTTTAGCAGCGTTCGCGATACACATGTCATTAAACATTAATCGAAATTAATCCATGAGATCTAAAAGATATTATTATGAAAACTATAATTTTTGGACTCTTCCTGGTCTTTGCAAGTATACCAGCCTTTGGTCAAAATACTGCTGCTGAACAAGAACTCATTCAACTCTCCAAAGATAAATGGCAGTGGATGGCCGATAAGAATGTAGATAAGCTTAAAGACCTTTTTGACGACCAGTCGATGTTTGTGCACATGGGCGGATCGTGGGGAAAAGAACAGGAAATAAATGTCATAGGCAGTGGTGGAATCTGGTATAAGAAAGCGGATGTCCATGAAGCATCTGTGAAAATTATTGATAACACCGCCATCCTTTTAAATAGAATCACCTTGCTGGCGGTGGTAGGCGGGAATGAAGTCACCAATCCGTTTATGGTCACGGAAGTGTATATAAAACTGAATGGTAATTGGAAGTTAGGTTCGCTATCGTTTACCAGGTTGATGACCCCTCCCGGTCAATAATAATCGAGATGCACTTTACTAGTGAAGCGTTTAAACGAATGAGAGTATAATAATTTTCAAGCAATTTAAAGTAAAGATAAAATGAAACCATCAATTAATTACTTGCGACTAATGGTTGTGATTCTACTATTTGGTAGCATCAATCATGTTATCGCACAAGGAAAGAAAACTAATGTGCCAACTTTAAAACTGAACAACGGAATCGAAATGCCACAGTTGGGAATTGGCACTTTTGCAATCACCTACGCACAAGCAAAGGCTGCATGCCTTGAAGCGTTCAAAAATGGTTTTCGACACGTGGACTGCGCCACCGCATATCGTGTGGAGGGAGCCGTTGGAGAAGCAATGAAAGAAAGTGGTATCCCGCGTGAAGAATTTTTTATTACCAGCAAATTATGGGTTTCCGATTATGCCAATGGCAAAACCCTTGCATCGATAGACACTATATTAAAACGTTTTCAGACAGATTATATCGACTTGCTTTATATTCATCAGCCTATAGGCGATTATATCAATGCCTGGAAAGAGATGGAAAAGGCCGTTGCATCAGGGAAGGTACGCGCTTTAGGGCTCAGCAATTTTGACGCCAGCAAAGAACGCTTCCACACAATTGTCGATGCCATGAAAATTAAGCCTGTTGCCTTGCAAATAGAATGTCATCCTTATGCGCAGCGTAATGACATCAGAGAATGGGTAAAACCTTATAATATCATTATTGAGTGTTGGTATCCGCTGGGGCATGGAGACAAAGGTTTGTTATCGGATCCTGTCATTAAAAAAATTGCCGATGCACATGGCAAGAGCATAGCCCAGATTATTCTTCGCTGGCATACCCAAGAAGGTTTCTCCGTAATACCCGGATCGAAAAATCCCGTTCACATCAAGGAGAACATCAGCATTTTTGACTTTGCGTTAAGCGATGAAGAAATGGCGTCAATGCGTTCACTGAACAAGAACAAACGTTACTTCAATGTAACTTTAGAACAACTTGATAGCTGGGCTAACCGATAATTAAAGGACTAAACGTGGGATGAACAGCGGAAGTTGGGTTTTCTATTATATACCGCTAAGACAATAAAATAAGTGATCATGATGACTAAAAAAAATCTTGTGATGCTGCTTGAAATCTTATGTTACGCAAATACGTTTGCACAACAAAATGTTGGGTTTAAGGTAAATATTATTTCTCCGCTAGTCAGTGATGGTGGCTCAGTAACATTCACATTGCGGGCACCTCATGCCCGAACGGTAAACATAAATGGTGATTGGTCAACAATTGGGCTTAGGACAAATGATAATAAATGATTTGTGATTAAGCTAAAACATTCTAACATGATCAAAATAAAGACATTTTATGTGACGGCCTGTTCATTGTTTTTTTTGCATTGTCAGGTTGCACTTGGGCAGCCTGCGCCAGAAGCAAAATCTCTTACAGAAAAACAAAAAGCAATCATATTGACTTCCGCTTTCACGGCTAAAGGTAATTTAGTGCAACTAAAACAAGCACTACATACCGGACTTGATGCTGGTCTTACCATCAATGAGTGCAAAGAAGTTTTGGTTCACTTATACGCGTATTGCGGATTTCCAAGAAGCATACAAGGACTTAATACTTTAATGGCTGCGCTTGACGAGCGAAAAGCAAAAGGCATCAAAGACAATGTAGGAAGAGAAGCTACTCCCATATACGACACGAATAAATACGAGACCGGCTGGAAGAACCTCGCAAAACTGGGTGGTCGCCCGTCAGACGGTCCGATTGAAAAACCTACCAGCGGCTATGGCGCTTTCAGTCCGGAGATTGATCGGTTTTTAAAAGAACATTTGTTCGCAGATCTTTTTTCAAGGGATGTACTCACGTTTGCCGAGCGCGAGCTGACCACGGTGTCGGTGCTCATCGCATTGGGTAGTGGTGTGGAGCCAATGCTGGCTTCACATTTAGGACTGACGATGAGACAGGGGATCACCAAGGATCAATTGGAAGAAGTATTTGCATTAATTGAGAAGTCTGTAAGCAAAACGGATGCGGAAGCCGCCCGGAATATATTTTCAGCTATGTCATCACGAAATTAATTTCAAAAAAATGATCACTAAGAAACTATCAATCGCACTTGTAATTCTATTCGCTTGTAACTTTTTATTGGCGCAAACATCCACTACGCAAAACGGAAGCCCTGAAATTAAAACTGCATCCGGAGTGGTTCGCGGAGTAACCGAAGGGGATGTGTCCAGTTTCAAAGGCATTCCCTTTGCAGCGCCTCCGGTAGGAGAATTTCGCTGGCGCCCACCACAGCCTGTAACTCCCTGGACTGGAGTTCGCGATGCGAGCAAGTACGGTCCTAATTGTGCTCAGGGTGGATGGGGTGCTGCTCCGGGAACGATTGCAGAAGGCTCAGCGGAAGATTGCCTTTACCTTAATGTGAGGACACCGGCAACGGCTACAAAAAAATCAAAATTACCGGTGATGGTGTGGATTCACGGAGGTGGTTTTACTGGAGGTAGTGGAGCCGGTGCGGGCACAGCAGGCGATGCCTTTGCCAAACAAGGTGTTATTCTGATTACCATTAATTACCGCCTTGGCCGCCTCGGTCATTTTGCTTTCCCTGCATTGAGCAAAGAACATCCGGAAGAGCCTAAAGGCAGCTACGCCTTTATGGATCAAATTGCAGCATTGAAGTGGATTCAAAAAAACATTGTCGCATTCGGAGGTGATCCGAACAATGTAACGATTTTCGGATTCTCAGCCGGTGGTGTATCCGTGCATTCACTTTTGACAATACCTTCTGCAAAAGGTCTTTTCCATAAAGCGATCGGAGAATCCAG
>JAYRWN010000259.1:0-4197 GCA_041917975.1 Saprospiraceae bacterium
CTATCCCATCGTCGGCGTTAATACTTTTCAATCCAAAGAAGGATCTCCCACCGTCATTCCGGGAGAGGTGATCAGGGCTTTGGAAGATGAAAAACAGGCACAAATCACTTCTGTCGAGCAACTGAAGCAGCTGCAACCCGATGTATCCAACCATCGTCTCGCTGCTTTAAAAGAGGCCGCCTTACACCCAACTAATCTTTTTGAAGTGCTCATGGAAACAGTGAAAGTATGCAGTTTGGGGCAAATAACCCAGGCGCTGTTTGAAGTGGGTGGTCGTTACCGGCGAAACATGTAAGGGTCTGTCAGTTTATGACATTGTCAGTAGACTGGTTCGCTATTGAACTTTTTTAAGTAAATTTGAATTTAGCAAAAGTACATTTTCCTGTTTTATGACACTCCAGATTACCATGTTGTTTAATTTTATTTCCCGTTTCATTTTACCCATTGGGTTTATTATTCTGTGGAATCCTGGTTATGCCCAACAACCGGGAGGAGTATTGGAAGTCAGTGGGCGAGTCATCGAAAAAACTGCCCTGAACGGCACTAATGGCCTGGCCGGCATCGAGATTTATGTGCGCAACTACGGCTCTTTTAAAACGGTAGATGGTGGTCATTTCACGTTTAAAATTCCCCGTAATCTGGAGCCGAAGATTGAAATCATTCCATCATCCTATAAGGTTTTGCGACCTTTGGATGGCAAATTGCCGGTAGATCCCTTAAAATACACCATTGAAATCTATGTAGTGAGTGGTAGCCTGGATTCGCTCACCGCCTTCCAATTACGCCAGCTGGATGACGAAATAGCTAAACTGAATAAAGAAAATAAACTGACTAAAAATCAGATCGCCAAGATGGATCGCCAACTGTTGGACACGGTGCTCTTTTTCCGCAATAAACAACAGGGTTTACAAAAGCAGGTATCCAGCCTGGATAATCAACTGAAACAAGCAGCCAGCAATAACCGGAAGTTAAGCGATTCTCTGCATTGGTATAGTAGTCAATTACACACCTTGCAAGATTCCCTAACGCTGCTGATGAATCAATTGACCATAGCCCTGGAGAAAAAATACCTGCAGCAAAAAGAAACCTTCGACCGCTTTTCAGCAGAACTGTTGGATTATGTATCTAAACTCAAAGATTTAAATAACTGGATGTCCCACGTCAGCGATGGCTTTAAGAACAATGGAGCCCTGGTGGAGTTTAATAAAGTCTGTTTATCCTACAGCAAAGCCCGGGATGCATTATATAATAACCATCAGAGTCATTTGGCCGCAATTAAACATTATTGGGAAAATCCATCAATGGATGCAGATGCCCTGCAGTTGTTTGACGTAATTTTTAAAGAGATTCATGATCCTATAGTCCTGGGAATCATCAATCCGGAGATTATCAGGCCGTACCAGGACTATGCCATGAAAGGAGTACGCCAGGTCAAAACTGTAAGTAAAGGAGGAGAAAAGGCTGGGGCACAGTTAAAACCATTGGCAAATAATTTGCAGTCTAAAACAGATGTACTGCTTAATGCGTTAAAGAATAACATGTAAACCTATTTAACCTTATACGATGAATAAATTCGTCCTTCTACTATTGAGTATCCCCGGCAGTATAATACTGTTCACCAGCTGCAATCCGGAATGCAATACGCCTTTTTCCATTGAGTCAGCCTCTTCAGTTATTGCAGCCGGCAGTGAAGTCCTGTTGCGCACGAATGATGATAAATTTTTAGATCAGCTTAACGGGCGCAAAGTATTCGTAAATAACCGCCCTCTGGATGATAGCGCCTCCGTCTTTTACCCTGATTTCGGCCTGGTAGTAAAGATGCCTAACAACATCACCGGCATGGCTAACCTGACTGTCGAAGATAACGACTGTGGTCGGCTGAATGTAAATGTGGATGTGCAAGATCCTTCCTTTTTTGTCAATAACCCGAATTTTATTGCCCCGGCACCCCCCGATATTGTTATTCCGACCATACCTCCGGTATTTCCTGCCGACATAACCAATGCATGGGTCAGTCCACAAAACCCGGACTATTGTTTGTGGTTTGGTCCCTTTGAACGTTATGACTTCATCAAAGATGGCAGAGTTGTTTTTTCCAACAATACCAATATTCTCGCCGATGGCAGTTTCGAACTAAGTGCTTGTGGCAATACCAATCAAGTTTACCACAACAATTCATTTTTCGGTATCGTAGATTTTGAAAATGATTACATTGAAATCACCATCGACCGGTCTGCGAAAAAAGGTAAAACCACCTTGCTGCGCGAAAACTTTGTAGGAAAATTTATTGATATCAATAAAACCAATCATGCCTGGGGCCCGATAAATCCCTGCACTGCTCAAGGACCAAATAACCAACAAAAACGTACCCACATGATCTGGCTGGTTTCCAAACAAACCGGGCGTCAGGTTGTGGTGTATAAATTGTTATAATTTTCTTTCTAGTACATCTTCTACGTGATCAAGCTGATGCTGTTATGGCATCCAGTATAGTTTTGACAACTACAAATAATGGGAGGCGACCTTCTTTGGATAAAAAGTCGTTATCCGGATCAAAGATGGAATCCTCCGCGAAAGCCAATAGATCCTCCTGTGGGTAATCTTTAAAATAATAGTCCATGCGGGCTTCCAGGGAAAGCTTATCCAAGGTTTCGTCCCAATTCTGGTTTTCTGTAGCCAACAGTTGTTCCGCCTCGATAGGTGGTATGGGCCCAACACTTTTAAAAACCACTGTGAGTAGAAAAACCAAAAATGTTGTTTCCTCTGGGGTTAGCAAGATAAAATCTTCCTGATCCAGGTAAGCTTCCACCGCCGGGTGATGCTCCAGGCAAGTATTCCAAAATACATTAGCTTCATCAGAATGCTCTTCTAACCAGGCTAAAGCTTCGTCAATTTTAGATTCGGAAATGAATGGAAGGGCCATACCTAATGAATTATGTGGTGGTTATTCAACTCCTGGACTAAAAAGTAACCATCACTCCCTTGCTTTTGGTATAAAGGCAACAATATTCTTCCGTCCATGGGTGAAGTAACCTGGCCCATTCGGTCATACGCCAATATATCCCCTTGCCGAATGGGCGTAAAATTTTCAAAACCGGGACGCATGACAAATTCGTCATCCGGTGTAATCGCATGCCGGTAGACCAATTGAGATAGTTTTGGTAGTCCCTGGGAATAATCCCGCAAAACTTTTACATGCTGACTTTCTACATCGTGGGTTTGGACGGCTCCGGCTCCGCGCATACAGCAGGTGATGGCAGCAATACAACGGTTGATAGAGAGGGGGTCATCATGATGACCTGCTTCGAAGGATATTCGTCGGACCGGCATTTTAAAGCGGTTTTGTTCAAAAAAATGCAATGTAGTCCCCTCCAAACCGGCCAACATACCTTCAATGACTGGTGCCGGTAAATCCAAGGCCAAACGGACGCTTGGTTCATCATCTGGAATAAGGGTAAAAATTCCGCCGGTACTGGAGGTAGTATGCAGATCTAAGAAGATCAGTTCATCCGGTTGATAAATCTGCAGTTCGCGAATGATTAATGTCAAAATGTTTTTTATTGCCGCTTGCTCAGACGTTAATTCAGCAGAGGGAGTTTTTTGCAAGTGGGCGAGCGTTGAATCACGCCACATCCGGTTTAAGTCCTCTGTGATATAGCGTTTGCGTTGGCGGTAAGCTTCAGGGTTACCCAGAATGCCTAAAAAACGACCGCGATAACGAAAGTCAGGATTAGTGATGGGCTCTACCTCCAACATTTTTATCATCAATTCGATGGCTTTGACCCCAGCCGGTTCATTACCATGCATTCCGCCAAAACAAATGAGGAGCGGTCCGCGTTCTACCCCTATATATCTACCGATCAAATGATTTCTACGCATAACAGGGGCGAATTTAGAGATTCCCGGGCTTTCTTAAGTCACTCTGGCTTAAGATTTACATCATACCAGCATCCATTTATCTTTACCCAAATTTTTTTATTTGTTATGTCTAGTTTCCTTTTCCGGTGGCGGCTCATTAGTCTCAGTGTACTTTTTAGCTTCAGCGCCAGTGTAGCTCAATACGTAGATGACATCCTCACCAATGAACTTGATCAACACAGTTTCCGTGAGGTGATCATTACGTTTCGGCAACCTCGTTTAGAGGTGGATAGACGTTGGTCTAAAACATTAAAAGGTAGCGCTGTTTATCACCAACTA
>JAYRWN010000260.1:0-2210 GCA_041917975.1 Saprospiraceae bacterium
CCAGGCTTATAATTACGCTTCCGAACCGTTTTTTTTTAATCATGCCGATCACAAAGACTCCCGGCTCATTTATGCCAAAAGCGCCCAAGCCTTCACATTGGTGGGAAGTTGGGTGCTGGTGGGCATCCTCGTTTATATGGATCTTATTCAATACCTGATCGGCCGGGATTATCGCAGCGGCCTGAGTATCGTCCCTATAACCCTGACCGCCTACCTGCTTTTGGGTATCTACTACAGTTTTTCCATCTGGTATAAACTGGGCGATAAAACTTACATCGGCGCTTACATTGCTTTAGGCGGATCGGTCATCACCATCGCCGTCAATATGTGGTTGCTATCCCGCATCGGCTTTATGGGCTCAGCTTATGCTGCCCTGGCCTGTTTTATTTTTATGACTGTAGCGAGTTATTTGTTAGGCCAAAAATATTTCCCCATTCCCTATGCCATTGGACGCATGATTGCTTATATGGCCCTGGCCTGGCTGTTGTATTTAGCCAGCACCTGGATTTATTCTTTTATAGATTCATTATCCCTGCGGGTTTTGGTTGGTACAATTTTGTTTTTATTATTCCCGACAATTATTTGGTTTACTGACCGTAAAAACGTACTGGAATTAATCCGGTTTTAAATTCACTTTTTACCCATTAAACACAAATACACAAATACACAAATACACAAATACACAAATACACAAATACACAAATACTACTAATAAATATTTATGAATTAGAAAATAAAATACAGAAATATCTTTTTAATAGGTCAGAAATTACTGCGCCAATTTTTTCTCCGTTAATTCTTTAATCACCCTTTGCGCATTCACATTTTCAGGATCCATTTTATAAGCCAACTGATAATATTTCAACGCTTCGGCATAATCTTTTTGCACATAACAGACTTCAGCATAACTGTCATATGTATTGGCACTCTGTGGGAATAATTCCATATTAATTTTGAACAATTCTCTGGATGCAACCAATTGTTTACCATTTAATAAATCGTACCCTTTCCGATTAATCAAATTCTCCAGATCTTTTGGCGCCTTACCGTTGCTTTTTAAGATGAGTTGATAGGCTTGCAACGCTTCCGCATATTTTCCTTCCAATACTAGTTCCAGCGGTAATTTTTCATCATCCTTCATGCGGGTAAATTTACTACTTACCGTGTCTCTTTGCGGATCGCGTAACCATAGCTCAGTATAATCTTGACTGAATTGCACAGGGCGCATACTTTCGGAAGTAATAAATGTTGTATCGGTAATCTTAACCAACTCCACGGGCTTCTGACCTAAAAATTTACGCAATAATTTATTTCCTTCCTGATAAATAGTGATGACTTCCTCATCACCAATCCGGTAGCGACCGGTTAATTGGTTTAATTCAGCCGGCTCTGTCTTAACGCGTTGATAGGTCGGTACATAGTCTTCCCATCGGTAAGTGACCGCCACAGCCCGGACTAATTCTGAAATAAATTCAGGATGATTACTGTTAGTCAGAATCACCACGCCATGACCTTTATCTTTATGCATGATTAATTCACTGGAGAACCCTTCATCCCATCCGCCATGGCCAAAGTATATATTATCACCCTTTTTATCCAGAAATATACCGAGACCAATAAAATCAGCCACGAATGGGGTTAGCATTTGTTGGACGGTAGATTGTTTAAGTACCTTATTCGTCCGCTGATGGTAGGTATCATAAATATCGATGGCAAATTTGGCCAGATCTTCGGCAGTAGTCCAAAGCCCCGCAGCCGCCATCTCCGGATAGGTATGCCTCTTCCCTTTCGTCATCGAGCCGTCCGGCAAGTACCCGGTGGCCGCCTGAGTTAACAAAACAGCGGACAAGGGTTGCAGATAGGTGCTGTGTTGCATACCCAACGGACTTAATATCAATTCTTCCATCACTTCAGGGTAGGTTTTTCCTGTTTTGTCGATCATCATTTGTTGCATGATACAATAACCTCCCCCGGAGTACCGGAAACTTTCTTCAGGCACTTTATCCACGCGTATTGGGGCTGAATTGGCCGGGGGCAATCCATCCAATACCTGCGTTAAGGTAGGCACCGGCAGGTCAGGACTATAACCGAGAAAACCATGTACAGTGAGCCCCCCACTATGGTTGAGCAGATGTTTTAAGGTAACTTTCCTCTGGCTGGTAAATGTATTATCGGGCAAAGTCCAGGAGGACAGATACTTGTTAACATTA
>JAYRWN010000261.1:0-7511 GCA_041917975.1 Saprospiraceae bacterium
CATCACCCCAAAAGGTAAAAAACTGATCAATCCGACGTTGGATCTGACCACGATACCCGGATTGATTGTCGCTTTACAAAACCCGGCCATAAATGTACGCCATCAGGCAGCCGCACAATTGCGCCAACGGCAACAGGATGCACTAAAACCAGTTGCCGAATTGTTAAGCTCATCCAACCCCTTTGTTCAAGCCCGGGCTGTGTGGTTGCTGGCTGACTTGGGACCACGTGGTCAAGCGGCGGTAAAGGACGTGCTCACTACTCACCCTGAACCGGCACTGCGGGCAACGGCATTGCGGGCTCTCCGGCCCTCTATCTTTTCCACGTCTGACTTATGGTCTACTTTAGCCAGGGACACCTCTGACTTTGTCCGGCGGGAATTATTGCAAGCGTTGGCCAGTCATCCCATCACAGTCTCCTGGCCAGTGATTAAATCGTTAATCGCTGCAGGAGCTATGGACCGCTGGTATCTGGAAGCCGTAGGCCAACTGTTAGAAGCTCATGCCGATTCTCTATATCCGGAGTTGAAAAGTTTATTTATCACAGCCAATTCAAAGCCTGAAGATTGGCCCCAAAGCCTTGCCGACCTGATCTGGAGGCTGCATCCACCTTCTGCGATTCCCGACTTAGTTGCGCGGATAAATTCATCAAAGTTAGCCGAGAGCCAAAAAACCCAGGCTCTAACCGCCCTGGCTTTTATTAATACGAAATCGGCGGCACAACACATGCTTCAGCTTGCCAATCATGCCGATGCCTACGTGGCTGATCAGGCTAAATATTGGCTGGCATTCCGCCAGAGCAACGACTGGCATCACTTATTGGATTGGAACAAGGTAAACCTGAATCCAGAGCTGGAAAGACAGATCGCCGCAATGCGGATAAAGAAAAGTCGTCTTTTAGACGAACAACAATCTTTTAATGAACGCAAGTGGAATGCCCAGGATATGGCCCGGGATACGATCGGTGCCAACATGCTCATCGCCCTGGCAGCCGAAGGACGGTTACCGGATACATTGTATCCATCCATTAGCCGCCTCATTTTCGATAATCCCAGTCAAACGGTACGCCTGCAGGCCTCACGTTATTTTGCCGGAGATAACGCATCAACACGGCTTGATCTGAATACCATCGCCGGTATAAACGGAGATGCCCAGCGCGGCAAAAATATGTTCATACAAAAGTGCAACGCCTGCCACCGTTGGCAAGGGCAAGGCCTGGACATCGGCCCGGATTTATATTTTATCGGCCAAAAATTAGATAAGCCTGCATTATTGGACGCCATCGTGTATCCTGATGCGGCCATAGTCTTTGGTTATGAACCCTGGTTAGTCCAATTAAAAAGCGGAGCTTCTTACCTGGGATTTATCCTCGCCGAAGGAGCAGATTATCTCACCATTAAAGACGTCAGCAATACACATCAGCGTCTCCCTACCCGGGATATTTCCTCGCGCAAGCCCCTGTCCACCAGCCTCATGCCCGGCGCCACAGCCCTCCAACTCTCACCCCAGGATTTAGCAGATATCGCTGAATTTTTATTAAAATCATCTCCAAAACTTTCAAATTAACAACAGGTTAAAATCTTTATTCAATGCTCGTCTATTAACAACGTAGTCAAGCCGGACTTTCTGTTAAGATGTTGCCTGCGGAATGGTTGTCCCAGAATATTTATTCGTCCCTTCTGATTTAGCAACCAGGATTAAAAAATGTTTCTCTATGGCCCATCAACTAATTAACTACTTTAAGAAAATTACCAGCTTATCGCCTTTGGAAGAGCAAGCCATTACTGCCAGTTTATTTATTAAAAAATTTAAAGCCGGTGATTTTATTTTTCATGAGGGTGATTATAATCAGGATTCTTTTTTTGTCTTGGAAGGATTTGTGCGCCAATATAAGCTGAGTGATGGTGTAGAAATTACTACTAATTTCTATGGCCAAGAACAATGGATTATTTCGTGGAACAGCTTTAATTCCGCGGAACCGGCCAATACTAATTTGTACTGCGTAGCAGACACCGCTGTTGTGGTAGGCAATGAACAAAAAGCCCAAGCTTTGTTCAAACAATTTCCGCGTTTTGAAACTATTTCCAGAACCATCATGGAAGAAGTTTTTACTTCGGCTATGCAGAGGATGTCTGCTTACCATACCGCGACCCCCGAAGAACGTTATTTGGGTTTATTGAAGACCCAACCAGAAATTTTTCAGAAAGTGCCCCAATTCCAAATCGCCAGTTATATCGGTGTTAAACCGGAATCATTAAGTCGAATCCGCAAACGTCTTGCTGCTAAATCTTAATTCCGGCTAGTCCATCAGGCGGATTCATGGTCGTATTAAATCCCTTAAAAATCACCCACACGCTAAGTGCCAGCTCGAACAATCCGCCTGGAATGGATAACCACACTCCCACCGGATAATTAAAAAATTCCAGGAGTGTGCCGATCAGAAACGCTAAATATCCCACCACTGCCCAAAGTGGAAAAACTCGCGGAACCAAGCGATATTGCCAAAACCCATAGGCAAGGGATAAGCCACCAATGCCCCAGATGGTCATCCCGGTTTGGTATAAATAAAAATTCATTTTTACAGCCAATCCGGTCCATAAAAGTACTCCCTGATTAGCATTTCCCTCGACAACTTCCTGCGCTTCACGAACTATCTCAAAAGGCAATACCAGCACTGCAGCACCCAGAGCCAATAACACTGTACTCACCAGTCCACAACTGCCATAGAATGAAGCCAGCACGGCATAATTACCTCTGAGCAACGTAACCATTATACTTAATAAACCAAGATTACAACCGGTGTGTACGACAGCACAGAGGATGAATCCCCACTTTACCTTCCATTCCAGGTTCAATAATTCTTGCGGGTGCATTTTAGAGTCTTGCAAAACATCCATTAGGCCCATACCCAGGGCATAAGAAATAAATGACAGGATAAATACTACTCCAAACCAACGTGCATATAACTTTTGCATAATCTAATTTTTACTGCAAGGGTAAAGCAACCCCGGGGTTCATGCATTGACTTTGGTTAAGAAATAAAAAGGTATGAATAAAATATTGTGAATGGGTGTTATAATTTGGAAATTCCCTCCAAGAATACAGTCAATTTGAATCCGTTTTCCTACACAAAAACGGTAGGCCGGGTTTTATCCAATTGTTTATCTAATTAATTATAAATAATAAGAGGGCCTGAATGATCATATTTTTATAACCCAGACCATTTACAACTCCAAAAATTCCGGTGAATAGATCACCAGGCCTTCTACACCCATCAGACCGCCTTCAGTTAATTCTTTGGCCATAAACACTTCATCTGGCACTGGGAAAGGAGACTGGATGTTCCAGCAGGAAGCTTTTTTAAATCCAAACTTCGGATAATAATGTGCATGCCCTAATACAATCACGGAGGAATAACCCATTTGGACCGCTTTTTCCAGTCCGTGCACAATTAAAGCACTGCCAATACCTATTTGCTGAAATTTCGGCAAAACAGCTACCGGAGCTAAAGCTAAACTCTGGTGTTCAACACCGGCAACATTCCGAATGATGACCGGAGTAAACAAAATAAAACCCGCAACCATATTTTCCTGCTCAGCCACTAAGGCCAGTTCTGGTTTATAATCGAGCCTTTTACGCAGTTTATTTACTAATTTAGCTTCAGCATCCTGTGCAAATGCAGCCGTTAAAAGTACGGTTATGGAATCATAATCATTAGGCTCTTCGGGCCGAATAACTAAAGACATAATCTTTTGGTTTATACTCGTTGAGTAAAAAAATCACCCCACCAGGTAAAAATTAATTAATAACTGCACCTCACCTTGAGCTCCCGCTCTTGCTCATCTGGTTCTGTTGGAAATATTCTTCCACTCGTCTTATGGCATTTTGTTGGGTGCTTAAATAAAAAAAATTAAAATCAGCCACATGGTAATTACGCCGCCACAATAAAAAACTGCCGGGGAATTTAGGTTTATCTGCCCAAAGTATACCGTGGTATATTTGTGCACCGACCAGATGCGGATGCAGATGATCGTATTTGTACAAAACTGTACCGCCATTATTATTTTTATCCACTTTTACTTGTTCGGTAGTCCAACTTAAAGGATTCACCACCGCAATACTATCGTTATAATTAATTTTTTTTGGCACAAAACCTTGTTTAAAGGTGCGCCACGAGCAATAGCAGCCGGTCTGAGTTGACTCTTCGCATAGCGGGAGGTGCGTAAAATAATTTTTTTCCACCGGCATGCCCACCAGGTATGCGGCAATTAATTTATTCTGCAACGGCTTGCCATCAAAAAATTCTTTCAACAAGAGTTTGGCATGAGTGGTTCCCTGGCTGTGACAGGCTATGATCAACGGACGTCCTTGATGATGGTGGGATAAAAAATACAGGAAGGCCTGACGCACATCCTGATAGGCAAAATTAAAAGCCTTATTAGCTGATTCATGATCCTCGGTAAAATAAGCATGAAGATGTGCCTGGCGGTAACGCGGTGCATAAACAAGTCCTACTTGATTAAAAATACTGGCCTGAAATAAAATGGTGGAATTATCCGTACGTAAATTCAGCGCTTCATTATCCAATTCGGCGTTCCATTTATTTTCTCCACGTTTCCCAATATAGGTCGTGGGATGAATAAAAAAAATATCCACCTCCCGAGTGGTAGCACGTGGTTGTACGCCTTGCAGCAAACTATCCGCGGCGTCTATTTTAGCAGGATGAGCGGCCCACATCGAAAGCTGCCCATAATCCGGTTCAGGGCTATTTCCATCTAAAAAGGTTAGAGGATGTCGGGCACATCCCCATAACAGTAATAGTAAAACAAAACCATGCTGTGCAATACCTGTTACCATCTTTTGATATTCATCGTTAATAAAACTGCCGGACGCCAAAATTGGTCACCCAAGGGTCTAAAAGTGTTTGTGTAATTTGTCCAAAACCCTGGGGGTCATCAAAGTACTTATGCAGGCAATATGACGTAAATCACTTCCTTTATTTAATCACCCACTCATGAATACCAGCAGAAACACTGTCTTGCGATTTTAGTTCCAAACGAATAGACTTGGTTTCTATTGGTTCAAATTCGACTATGTTCCATTGGTCTTTTATTATTTCATAATTACCTGAGTTTTTAACTTTTTTCCACTGCCCACCTTGTTGATAAACCAGTTGGTAATTCTGCGGAATCCGGCAACCTCCTTCCGGGCTATCATCAAACCAATAAATTTCGCTGCGGCTTATTCTGGCAAGGTCTTTAAAATCGTATTGAATCCATTCTTTTTGCCCAAATCTGGGCCACCAATGCAAAAAAGGATAGCTGTGATCGTTGGAACTTTTTGGAAAAAATAAATCATTTACGGCAGCGGTAGATTTTAGATCTGCTGAAACACTGACTTTACTTTGACTGGCTATGGTAGGCCAGGGAACAGGGGTCACGGCTGCCGAATCCCGGGCCATCCACACCACCATATTGTCTTTAGTCCGGTTTGCCCAGGCATAATATGGTATAGCTTTGGCCGTTATTTCGGTATATTTAATTGGTCCGCTTTGCTGCGCTTCCGCTAACTGTACCGGGAAGGTGATGGACGTAACTCCGCCCAACAAATTTTCCTCACGATGCATGTCGTAACGGAATGCCCCGGGAGTCAGGTAATAATTGTTTACGCGCTCATCCGTTTGATCCTGACCCTCCAGACAATAAACTAAAGGCCCTCGCTGCAAAGCAACTTTACCCCGATCATCCTCCACCGAGTCCAGAGCCGTCACAACCTGAACCGGCATAGGTAATTGCAGCACCACCTCATCACCCGCTTGCCATTTCCTTTGAAGGGTTACATAACCTTGATCCGTTTTTAGTTTTTCTTTTCGCCCGTTAAGGGTCAGGGTAATTTCTCCGGAAGGATTGGTCGTCTGGTATAACCCGCCTGGAATTATTTCTCCTTGTGCCCAACCAGGTATTCTTAATTTCAACACGAATTTTTTTGCCTGATCAGGTTCTACGAACAACTTTATTGTACCGGAAAAAGGGTATTCGGTTTTTTGGGTTAGTTTGACTTTTTGATTTCCTAATGTGATGGTTGCAGTCCCTCCCACATATAAATTCACAAAAATGTCCTCTCCCCTTTGCCCATATTGATAACCGGCAATGGAAGGAATAAATCTGGCAACACTGCTGGGACAACAGGCACACGCAAACCATGGGCTGCGTTCACGGTTTTTCCGTGCTTCCAGCACATTGGGGTAAAAAAAACGGTCACCGCTTAAACCCAAGCCGGCCACGGCGGCATTATACAGGGTGCGTTCCATTACATCGATATATTTGCCTTCACCGTGCATTAAAAATAAGCGGTGGTTCCAGTACACATTGGCTATTGAAGCGCACGTCTCACAATACGCATTGAAATTAGGTAAATGATAAGCCGGGCCAAACCCCTCATGTGCCCCTGTGCTGCCTATTCCTCCGGTCACATATATTTTTTTAGTAACCACATCTTCCCAGATAGCATCGATGGCCTGAATATATTGTGCATTTCCGGTTAGAGCCGCAATATCGGCCATTCCAGCGTACATGTATGCAGCCCGAACAGCATGACCAACCGCCTCCCGTTGCTCTACCACTTTTAGATGTGCCTGACTGTATTCCCCTTTATCCGGGCCACGCACATCCAGAAAAAATTGTGCTAACTTTAAATACCGCTCATCTTTAGTGATCCGGTATAATTTCGCCAACCCAATCTCAATGACCTGATGCCCGGGACATTTTTCCAGTTTGCCCCATCCAAACACACGATCCACCAGATCCGCACTTTTTAAAGCTATATTCAGCAGTGTTGATTTACCGGTAGCCGTATGGTGGGCTGCTGCCGCTTCGTACAAATGCCCGAGGTTGTATAATTCATGACTTAAATTATCCGTATTCACCCAGCGTTCCGTGCCAGCCCATTCGTGTCCTTTTTCACCCATAATGGTCCTGTTCGTATACAAATAGCCATCTTCTTCCTGGGCACGGCCAATGAGGCGAATCAGGCTATCGATCCGTTGTTCCAATTTTGCGTCAGGCTGAACTTGTAAGGCATAACTGGCCCCTTCAATGATTTTATACAGATCCGAATCATCAAACGGAAATTGGGTGCAAAATACCCCAACCGTATCTCCGGCGGCAATTTGAAAATTACGGATGCGCCCGGTCTGCTCACATTGGTCTAAAGTATAAGCCAAAGTTTTTTCCCGATGCAATGACATACGTGGCGCCCAAAAAGAATCATCAAAATGTACTTGCGTAAAGCTTACCGGTTGTATGGGATACTCTCCGACAAGCGAGGTATCTTTTTGATTAAATTGTTGACAAGCAAAAAAGCTAAATACCAGAAATAAATAAGGTTCATCGTAGAAATGCATACTTTTTTATAAAGATTGATTCTTGTGCTAATTTATTGATTTTTAAGCATTAAACTCAATAAACTCAATTATAAATTAAGTCAAAAATTATAATAGTAGGACTTAACTTAA
>JAYRWN010000262.1:0-9966 GCA_041917975.1 Saprospiraceae bacterium
CACAAGCTGATGTTATCACTATGTCTGCACATGACCGTCATCCGACCACCCAGGCTGAGATGGAAGACAACTTAAAAAATATGTACACCCATCTGTTGCGCCGGGCCGAAAGTTTATTGAAACGTTTGCCGTAGCGGGTCGGGTGCTAAAGCGCTGAGACCCCAGGATGCAAAGGTGCTGATAGACTAAGGTGCGGTTATTCTAAAGCGCTGGTGCGCCAAAGCACCAACACACCAATGTGCCGGTATGCTAACTCGCTCAATGCGCCGATTCGCCAACGCGCTAATATGCCGATTACCCCTTTGTCCACCCCTGATAAACCTTCTCCTGCTGCTCATCCTTAATCCCCTGGGGAGTGATTTTAAACGACCGGGCCTTTTTGAGACCCAAGACGATGGTCAGCTCACGGTGCTGGATGCCATCCCACAGGCTGAGAGAGAGCCGGTCACCCGGCTTTTGGGCCATGAGTTGCAGCAGAGGCTGCTCTTTTACGGGTTTTTGACCAGCGACAGAAAGAATAACCTGGCCACGTCTGAGGCCTGCCTGCCAGGCGGGGGAGCTGTACTCCACCTGGCTGATACGCAGGCTGTCCGCACGCCAGGCGCCGGTAACGCCCAGCCAGGCGCCGGGGACATCCTGCCACTGCGTGTCAATGGTGAGGCCGGCATAATGCAGGTATTTAGAATAATCCAGGTCCCTGGTGGTGTTCACGTAGTCCCAGATCTCGCCCAGGTTGCTGCCGCTGACGGCGGTGCACAGGGACTTAAACTCTTCCTCCGTAAAACCCCGGTTTTGTTTCTGATAATATTCCGTGTACAAGGTGCGCATCACGTCGTCCAGGGATCGTGCATTGCCGGTAGCCTGACGGATAGCCAGGTCCAGGAGCCAACCCACCACCGGTCCTTTGTCGTAGTAGGAGATGGTTTTGTTCACCTCATCCTCGGTGCGGCCGAACGGTCCGTCACTCCAGGTGTGATAACTGGCCTCAGCCAGGCTCTGGTGTTGTTTGCCGGGTTTGTCTTCGTAAGCCAGGATATTTTTTTGCAGCGCCATCAGCAGTTCTTCGTCGCTGCAGATGCCGGCCCGCCGGGCGATCAGGTATTCGTAATAGACCGTCAGCCCTTCGGAGATCCATAAAGACCGCGTGCGGCTGCCGCGCGTATAATCAAAGGGTCCTAATTCCAGGGGGCGGATGCGCTTCACGTTATAATGGTGGTAATACTCATGTCCCAGGAAAAATAACATGCGTAGGCGTTCCTCACCCTGATGCAGGTTCTGGCCGTTAAAACTAAAGGTGGTGGAGTTCAGGTGTTCGATGCCGCCGCGTCCCGGGCCGATGCCAATGAATACATATTGTTCATAAGGGATGTGCCCGATGAGGTCCACAGCGGCAGTGACGACTTTTTGCAGCTCGGCGATGAAGGCGTTTTGATCAAAAGTCCCCGGATTCCAGGCCCAGAAATGGTGCGGCACGCCGCGCACTTCGAAGGAAGGCAGCTGGGTCAGGCGGCCCACCAATAGCGGGCTGTCGTAGAGGACATCGTAATTCTCCGCCCGGTAGGTGTACTGCTGCCCGCTGACCGGGGCCAGGCCGGTGGCGATGTGCGGCCAGGCGGCGGGTTTATCCACGGTTATTTCTACTGCTTCCTCCAGACGACCTTCCGGGTAAAGGCATACGCCGGTGGGCACGATGTACGCGCGGGCAGTGTCCACATACGGTTGGGCAACAAACGGACGCAGGGTGGTTACCGTATAGTTTATGGCCAGCAATTGGCCCGGTTGAGTGGCTATGCGCCAGGTGTGCTCATTGATTTGGGTCCAGGACAGGGCTTGACCGCTGGTGGAAGCGGTCGCCGCAAAGCCCGAGACGTTTTTGGCGAAATGCAGGAATTGGTAATAGCCTGGAGTCCAGGTGGGCATAGTAACGTCCAGCAGATGGGCTGGCGCAGTCAGCGTCATGGTCACCTGAAATTGATGTTGTTCCGCCCGGGGCATGCGGATGGTGAAACGGACTTGCGCCTGGGTCGGGCCGGACAAGATGAGGATGATCAAGGTGATGATTCTGCACATACCAATGGATTTTACAGTTTTAAAGATAAGCGGTTTTTTGCTGCCGAACGGACTTCAGCCCCGGGAGTGCAGATCGATTCCTTTTTATGGTTACCCAGGCCATGCAAATTAGACTTATTCCCTGAGACCGGACTTGGTCAAATGCGGATAAGTTGGTACGCCAAGACGCCATTGCGCTGGTGCGCCAATATGCTGTTATTTTGAAAATACCGCTTACCCAAAATACCGGCACTTCATGCACTGAATCTTACCACATACGCAATGAAGGAGAAAATTTATTTTTTTCGATTGAGTTTTAAGGGGAATTTATTTTGATCATTAAGAGATAAAGGAAAATGAAATATTTATTTAGTTTATGGTTGAGTGGCTGCTTATTTGGAGTGATTCGTGGCCAGGATTGTTTATTAGCCTGTGAGGAAAGAACCACCCTGACTATTCCCAGCTGTGAGGCATTCAATGAATTGGATAATTTCCTGGTTATTTCTTTAGATTGTGAATTTACCATTGTTGACGAGGCAGGTAATGAAGTCCCCAATCCTATCCCAGCCGATCCGCAATATTTCGGTCAAACGCTTACTCTGACGGTTACTGAAGACGGAGATTTCTGCACGACCACCATCACCATTAATTTTACAGGGACTCCGGAAATAATTCCGGTGCCGTTTAACTCTATTTCCGCCAGTAATTATAATGCCGGGAGAGTGCCCCGGCCACAGGTGAAAACGTGTACGGATAAACCGATAGAATTAGCCTATTTTGATGAGTTTATCAGTTATTGTACGGATGTACCGCGGGTGGTCAGAACCTGGATCGTCTCCGATAGTTATGGCAATACGTCCACCGTTATGCAAACCTTCGATGTGGTGGCGGATTTGGCCTGCACGATAGTAGCTCCTTCCCGCATAAAAGCCGGGATAGGTACGGAAGTGCGCAGCGTGCTTTCCCCACAAGGATTTCCACCCTTCAATTATCAATGGACGCTGATTGGGCAAGACTGGAGTATTAAAGAAAATAAACTTGATCCTTCCAAGGTTATCTTAACTCCCGGGCCTGCGGCCGGCAAGGCTACTCTTACCTTGGACCTGTTTGATCGATTGGGATGCAAAACCACCTGTATTAAAGAATTTGAAGTCATCCGGAATTCGAGGTATGGCATGGCCGCTAATGCCCCGGATATCTATGCGCTCATTCACCAAAACGAATTAACGGTAGTATTTGGTGAAAAATCAACAGAATCAATTCGACTGGTGGACCTGGCCGGTCAGATCAGGGCTTGTCAGAAAATCAGTCAACCACAAACGGGTGAAATCAGCCTGGACATCAGTGCGCTTTCTACTGGTATTTATTTCCTTCAGGTGTTAGATAGCGAGGAGCTGAATACAATTAAAATATATAAACCATGATCAGGGTATTTAGCAGATAAGCTTTCATAGTTGTTCACCTAAACTGCCTATCATCTATTTTTATTATTCAGGTAACAATAATATTAGTTGATTTATAACTAATCATAACCTGCAAGATGATAATTGCTATAGGTAGACTTTTATTTGTAAAAATTACTTGAATCATAAATACAAATAGAAAAAAATGAATAAAATACAATTTATATTATGCCAAAATCATGCATGAAAAAATCCATTTACGAATTCAAAATTATTTAGGATTAATTTACCAGGTACTCTCGGCCATATTTAACACAGCGATTAAATATGGCTTTCCCAAATTATAACTAATAATAAATATTTGGTTATTTAACCATACTGAGTATGTAATTTATGGAAATATCCATGTTTCTAATTATAGTAATAGCGTAACATATCAATATTATTTTAAAACCTTTGATAAGATTATTATCCGTGAATAACCAAATGGTAAATATTAATAGTTGCAGCTGATTGAAAAATTTAGCTAAATAATTGAACACTTAAGCCGAACAAGCCGGAACAAAGAGGTTACAAAAAGTAACTAATGTGATTTCGACTGAGTCGACCGATAATTTTAATAGAATCGTATCCTTCATATTGTACTCAATTAAATAAATAAACTATTAATTACGAAAGGATAAATCAATTGTACGGATGTTAGATGTCTCCGCTACGGTCGACATGACACTAAATATTTTGCATTTTTGGTCAACATATTATTGATAAGGTACTAAAGGAATAAATTTTAGGAAATAACCTTAATTATTTGAATAAATAATTGACTAAAGGTGTTTTCCATTTAATCTTTTAACATATTTATTATTTTATGGTTAGATTGGATGTCCAGGACAGAAAAAACCGGTCTGGTGCGGAATGTTTGCATAAATTCAGAGTTTTCATTTCCAAAAAACCAAAAAAAATTGGATTAATAGAATCAAAAATACACTAAAGACATTCTACCTATAATTTATTGACTTGAATCCTGACCTCGGCAAAGCCGCGCTCTTCTTCCCAATGGCCATAAAAGTTACTTGGCAGGCGACTTCTAATTTAATGGCGAATGTATTTTTTAATTGCTCAGCTAAAAGTAATTTTTCCTTACATTCAGGCCTTAATATCAACGTTTATGAAACGAAGACAATTTCTGCGCCAGGCTGCGATCACCGCCGGCGTATTTTCCATCTTACCCCGCCATGTGTTAGGCGGTCCAGGATTTTTGTCCCCCAGTGATCAATTGACCAAAGCCATCATTGGCGTCGGAGGGATGGGCCAGGCACATCTTGACTATGCCGGACGTCTGGTAGCCATCTGCGACGTGGATAAAAACCATCTGGCATCCACTGCGGCCAAGGTGGAAGCGGGCATAAAAACCTATCACGACTTCCGGGAACTGCTGCAACAACAAGACATAGATGTGGTGCATGTAGTTACGCCCCCACACTGGCATGGCCTCATGGCTATTGCTGCAGCGGAGGCCGGCAAAGACATCTGGTGTGAGAAGCCGATGACCCGTACCATCGGCGAAGGTCTGGCGGTGGTCAAAGCCGTGCAGGAACGGCAACGCATGTTCCGGCTCAACACCTGGTTTCGTTTTGAAGACGGGTTTTATGGCATGAATACGCCGGTCGCACCAATCAAAAAACTGGTGGAGCAGCGTGCCTTTGGCTGGCCACTGAAAGTCACTCTGAACACCTCAACCGGATTTGACTGGAAATTTTACTGGGTGGGCCGGACCGATTTAACGCCTCAGCTGGTGCCGGCAGAACTGGATTATGATTTCTGGCTGGGACCGGCGCCGGTGAAGCCCTATCACCCCCATCGTGTACACGGCAGTTTTCGCGGCTATTGGGACTACGATGGCGGAGGGTTAGGTGACATGGGCCAGCATTATCTGGACCCGGTGCAATATCTGCTGGAAAAAGACCACACCAGTCCCATATTTATAGAAATAGATGCCCCCCAGCAACATCATGATGCAGTCGGAATCTGGCGCCGTATTGTCTACACCTATGCCGATGGTTGCCAGATTGTGTTGGATGGCGCCAATGAAGACAAACAAGCCGCGTTCATAGAAGGGCCGGCCGGAAAATTATATCGGGGCATGCGCAGTACCTTAAAAAATCAGGACCAGTTAATCGCCAGCCTGCCTCCTTCGGAACCGACGGTGACCACGTTCAGTGAGTCGGTGCGCACCCGCCGGAAATTTGCGCTGGACGAAGACAAAGGTTTTCGTTCTGCGACTTTGGTCAACCTGGGCCTCATCGCTTTACGTTTAGGGCGCAACCTGGTTTTTGATCCGGACCGCATTTGTTTTCCACATGATCAAGGAGCCAATGCCCTCATTCATCAGCCGATGCGCGGACCATGGCAGTATTTTAAGGACTGAGGGATAAGGACTAAGGGCTATGAGTTAAGGACTAAGGGCTAAGAGTTATGGACTAAGAGTTTAGGACTAAGGGATAAGGACTAAAGGGATAAGGATGAAGGATTTTATAATTAATTGATATAAAGAATTATATGTATAATAAAATATTTATAATTGTTTTCATAGGGCTGGTGGGTGTCCCAGGGTTGAGCCAAGACCATTGGCCGGTGGATTACCGGGTGGATGTGTTGGTGCGTCGTATGCCGGCGGGTAATCAGGCGGAGCTGACCCGGATGATGGAAAGCCTGGAAGCCTGGGGTGAGCCGGCCTGGAATGAACTGCTGCGCGGGTACACCACCGACTCCAACCGATACGCTTATGCCATAGAATCTTTTTCGCGTTATGCCTCGATGGCAGACCTGAAACCCGCGGCTTACTGGATGGAAGAAGCCATGTTGCAACGCATCATTAATACACCGGAGGAGTCGGCAGGATTCTGGTGGCAGCAATTGGCTTACACCGGAGGAAAAACTACCCTGGATAGTCTCATGGCCTGGCAAAACGGAGCTCAACACCAAGCTTACTTGTGGCCGTTAGCGGTGACTCTGGTGCAAAAACTAAACGTCAATCAATGTCCCGGACTAAAACTGGAATCACCCGCATTGGCCGGAAAGTTAAAACTGGCCGCGGAGATCAAACTCACTCCCACACAATTGCAGGCCTTAAGGGCTTTGGTGAGAAACGGGGATAAATCCATCCGCCCAGCCGCCAAAATGGCTTTGGCCCGGCAAGGACGCAGTGAAGACCTGACTTTTTTTTCGGCGGACCTCCTGCAGGGCCAGGCTCGCTGGCCGCTGGTTTTTATGCAACACCTCGATGCCACCTCCGCTAAAACTATCCTGATCAATCTGACCACCCAGCTTTTGCGGAGCACCTCCTCCACCGCCGATAAAATTCAGGCCCTGACTATTTTGGCTCAAAAGCTGGAACAAGACGCCTTGCCTCTGTTGACCAAGGCCAATAGTAATAAAACGGTGGACCTGGCTGCCCTGTTGACCATCGCCCAGTCGATACCGGGCCGAAAATCCCAAGACGTGTGGCTGGCTTTTTTTGACCGGGCAAAGGCAGCCGATCAGGCAGCTATTTTCAGTGCCCTTGGACAAGGCCCTCGAGATGCCCAGACGGTACGGGCCATAAAAGACCGCTTAAAAGCCACGTTATCTCCTGCCGTGCAGGTGGCCGGGTGGCAAGCCTGGGCTAAGCTATCCGGGCCGGAGTGTGCCCAAGAGATCCTCCACCGGCTGTTAGCAGCTGGTCCAGACAACCCTGAGGTTCAGGCTACATGGGAACAAATCCTTGAACGAGATGCGGATGAACGGGTGCTTGACGATTGGTTTAAACATTGGACCAACCTGTCACCGGCAGCCAAAACCATAGGTATGCGTTTATTGGCCCGGCGGCCATTGGCTGCTCAGGCCGATTTGGTCTGGGCCACCATCAATCAACCGGCTTCTCCGCTGGTGGATGAAGCCTGGCAAGCCTATCCCGCCCTGGTGCAACCCAGGCAGGTCCCGGCTTTAGTGGCCTGGATGAAATCATTGCCTGAACGCAGGTCTTTGCTACAAGCTGCCCTGCAAAACGTCGCTCTTCCGGATGGTCAAAAATTGGCACTGATTGCCTCTGCCCTGCAGGATGGACAACCGGCCTTACATTTTATGCCGGTATTGCAGAAGATCGGCAACTATTCTTCCGGCGTTATGTTGATGTCACTTGCGCCGGTCGAGCATTTGGACACGTTGGCTATGGCCTTGGCTGGCTGGTCCGATCTGCGCACCACGCCGTTGGTGCAGCAGGTCTATGGGCGAATCGCCGAATCAAATAAAACTGCGATATGGAGCACCTGGCTGCGCTCTTTGGCCCGAATGGAGGCACCAGCCGATGAAAAACGGCTGCGGCTTGAATCCTGGCTACCTTTATTGACCGACGCCTCATCCTTAGGTCAGGCTTTGATGGCGTTGGGCCATTTAAAAACTTACGCTGGATTGTGGACCATCGCTGCCTACCTGGATCATCCGCAAGTGAAAAGTGAAGCGGCTCAGGCGGTGGTGCGCAACATTTTACCCGGTGGCGATGCTTCCGGCGGGTTATATGGAGCCACGGTATCCATCTGCCTGGAAAAAGCCATTTCCCAGCTTCCGACATCCCAGTCAGGGCTGACCAACCAAGCAAAAGATTACCTGCAAAACATGCCGGTTAAAGTGGAGCAATATGAGCGTTTATTTAACGGTCGTGATTTGACCGGGTGGCAGGGTCTGGCCGCCGAACCTCTCCAGCGCATGCGGATGCGCGCCGATAGTCTGGCCCTGAAACAAAAACAAGCGAATGAAAGTATAAAGCACAACTGGCGCGTCCAGGACGGGATGATCATCTTTAGCGGACATGGGAATAACTTACAAACCGTAAAAATGTACGCCGACTTTGAATTGCTGGTAGACTGGCGGATCACCAAGGATGGGGACAGCGGTATTTACCTCCGCGGATCACCCCAGGTGCAAATCTGGGACACTGCACGCGTGGATGCAGGCGCCCAGGTAGGCTCCGGAGGTCTGTACAACAACCAGAAAAATCCCGCCAAACCCCTGATGGTAGCTGACCACGCGGTGGGGGAGTGGAATACCTTCAAGATCCGTATGCTGGGTGAACAGGTATGGGTATGGTTAAACGGCGTACTGGTGACGGATGGAGTGACGCTGGAGAATTATTGGGACCGCCAGATGCCCATTTTTCCTTCCGGGTTTATTGAACTCCAGGCCCATGGCACCGATTTGGCGTTTAAAAACCTCTATATCAAAGAACTCACCCGGGCTAACCATGATCTGACCGGCCAGGAAGAAGCGGATGATTTTGAGTCGTTGTTTAATGGCCGTGACCTGGAGGATTGGATCGGTAATAAAGTGGATTATACCGTAGACCAGGGCACCATCCTGGTCAAACCACAGGGTGGTGGAGCGGGTAATTTATACACCAAAGAACAGTACAGTGATTTTGTGTTCCGTTTTGAGTTTCAGCTCACCCCCGGGGCGAATAACGGCATCGGCATCCGCGCACCGTTGAGTGGTGATGCCGCTTATCAGGCGATGGAAATTCAGGTCCTGGACAATGAGCACGAGATCTATAAAAACCTGCGCCCCTACCAATACCACGGCTCCGTATATGGGATCATGCCGGCTAAACGCGGGGCATTAAAAGCCACCGGAGCATGGAACGAAGAAGAAATCTATGTCCGGGGGTCTTACATCCGGGTCACCCTGAATGGGGTGGTGATCACTGAGGGGGATTTCCGGGCTGCGGTTCAACCTCATGGCGCCATGGACCATCAGCAGCACTCCGGCCTGGACCGCAAGCAAGGGTATATCGGGTTTTTAGGACATGGGGACGAGTTGCGCTTCAGAAATATCCGGGTGAAACGATTGTAGTGGAATTAGGAATGTGGAATTAGGAATGTGGAATTAGGAATTAAGAATTTTGGAGGTGGAAACTAATGAGCCCTGGAAGGAGGAATAAGTGAAACCCCTTGATTAACCGCAGGGTGCTAATCCCATCCTGCATTCCTCCGGTTTATACTAAACATTTCACCAAAATGACATTGTTAGTGATTTACCGCTCACCCATCGGCTAAAAGATGCTGAAATAAGCACCCATGATCATCGAATCACTGATGACTGACATGCAAAACGCAGGAGTTAATTTTATCAACAGGATACATGAGAAATTAAAAAAGTAATGAGGAGTGATTATTTTTCGTCTTTTCTCTTGAGATGGTCCAGAATTAATTAATCTAAATAACCTTTTAGTAAAACCTAGCCCTGAAAGGGTAGTATAACGGTAAGGCTTAGAGCTACAACTTACATAATTAAAATACTTAGGATGTATGGAAGTTATTTATTTCTTGTTAATCACTTTAATAGTGTGCATTTCAGTATGTCGCATATTAAAAAAAGTAATATATTTGAGGTACAACCTGAACTTACAAATTTATAAACATTAATTATGGACAAGGCTGAATTTATGAAAATGGTCAGCCAACACTGGGATGATGTAGAGCGA
>JAYRWN010000263.1:0-1813 GCA_041917975.1 Saprospiraceae bacterium
CCATACCAAACATGATGATTTGGATAAGAGGCGTAATTAATTTGGTTAATTTAAAATCTCCAACACTCTGAAAATACTGCGGAAAAAACATAGCCAAGGACACGGCAGCAAAAATGATGCTGGTGAAGGAAAACCCTTTAATAAAAGGATGCCCCTGTAAGGCAAATGATAACACCAGGAAAAAAGAAAACAGGGCTAAGCCAGCCCACTGCATTTGATCCGAGATTAATAGCACTACAAACAAGGTCAATAATACACCGCTGACGATGAGAAGGCTTTTGTATTTCTGTTCCAAATTAATTAGGTGTTTTAGTCAAAATAATAAACAAGTCGGTTAACGTTCCCAGCGGGGCCGGGTGATGCCATTGAGGTCCCACACCACCTCACCGGCACGGAGGGTGAGTTCCACGTCCAGTTTATATTTTCCAGGATAGGTCCACCCCCGCGTATCGATAAATCCAAAGGACCCTTCAAGCAAGCGCAAAACGGCCACATCCGCTTCAGCACCAACGGAAAGGTGGCCTAACTCAGGACGTTTAATGACCTGAGCGGGATTCCAGGTGCTGCAAGTAACCACCTCCTGGACGGTCATACCCAGGTTAAGGAATTTTGACATCACGTTAATTTGTTCTTTCATGCCCCCGTTCATACTGCCGGTATGCAGGTCCGTGCTGATGGTATTGGGTTTAAAGCCCTGCTCCAGGGCGGGCACAGCCTGGTTCCAGACAAAACTTCCTCCGCCATGACCGACATCGAAGATAATACCGCGTTTTTGGGCATCAAAGACATACGGGCGCACTTTACGCTGTTCATCCACGATGGGAATACGACCTTCCACATGAGCGTAGGTATGGGTAAAAATATCTCCGGGACGTAATTTTTCAAAAAAAAGGGTTTGGATAGATAACGGCTCAGCTTTGTAACCGCCAAAATCGATCATCACCGGGATGTTGGCCAGTTTTCCGGCTTCTACAGCCCGTTCTACCGGCGTCCAATCGGGGCCGGCGTAATGGGCCACTTTAACCCCGACGATGTGCTGAGGGTATTGTTTGGCGACTCGGGCGGTATGTTCAGCATTCATGTCGCCAAGACTTTGCTCGAAAGCTCCTCCTTTCATGCCGATGCCGACGATGTTTAACATGGAGAGCACGCGGGTTTTTGAATTGTCGATAGTCTGACGTTTAAACGTTTCAAAACTGCGCCAACCGGCGCCACCGACGTCCACCACAGTGGTCACTCCGGTGCGAAACGTCAAGGGATCGGGCGCTAAAGCGGCGTATCCATTGCTGAGGTATGAATCCGGTTCGGTGCCGTAAAAATTATGCGAGTGAATATCAATCAGACCGGGAACGACATAAAGTCCCCGCACATCAACCACCCGGAAAATACCGGTCTCCGGAATATTCTGGGCCACACGCACTATTTTTCCATCATCAATGGCTACATCCATGATGCGATTGATGCCGTTTTTTGGGTCAATAACCGTACCCCCTTTTAACAACAAATCAATTTCCTGGCCAGCCAAATGCTGATAAGTTAAACTGAATAGAAGCAAAAAGCCGAAGTATTTCATTTTCATTTTGAGAAGGATTCCTTATACTGATGATAAACTAAGTTTCCGCACAATTTGCATAAAAAAATGGCTTAAACCAAACTAGCAGTAAAATAATATTCAACACAACCCAAGAGCAACCAAAGGCGATCAATTTAAAACCTAAGGGTTATGGCAAACAGACCTGTTTTTTGCGGCTTTTACGAAAGCGTTGGTCGAAAAAAGAAGAGGGACCACCCGTCGAATAAAGATATTCACCCC
>JAYRWN010000264.1:0-6193 GCA_041917975.1 Saprospiraceae bacterium
ATATTTTCTTTTACCACCCATATACTCCCCTGCTCTTCCCCCTTCTTCTTATTAAACATATTCCCTTTTTTTTCTTAAATATATTGTTTTTTTATTATATATTTAAAAAATATATTTAGAGGGTTTTTCAACAGCCTCCTAAGTGATATCAACCGGATAGCTGCACATTTTAAGATTGATAAATTTCATTTATGGGGGCACTCTTGGGGCGGACTCTACGCCCAAATCTATGCGCAGACGTATCCTGAACGGCTACACAGCCTTTTTTTATGCAGCCCGGGATCCGGCACCGGTGAAGAGTGGAAACAAACTGAACAGGAAGTTATGCAATTGAACCGGGCAAAGTCTACATCATGGGCGTGGATAAAAATGGGAGTAAACAGTCAGCTTGGTAAATTGGGGAGCGACCGGGCTTACCAGTGTTTATTTAAACAGGTGTTGTCCAATTATCACCAGGGATTCAGCGCGGAGAAAGCCACTGCCACAGACCTTTCCTTATTGCGTGCCGAACCAATCAATAAAACCCGACCACAAATCGTTAAATTTCCAGCCTTGATTACACCCCAAAAAGTGGATTTTCCGGTGACGATAATTTATGGAGATCAGGACATTTATGGCGGGAGTAAAAATTATGTATTAAATAGGTATCCGCAAGCCACAGTGCATTCTATCAGCCACAGCGGTCACATTCCCTGGGTGCATAATCCTGCGGAATATAAAACTGTGTTGGCTGACCATTTTAAACCATGAGTTGCATTTAATTCTATTTGGTTCTTTTTAATTTGAATGGACCAAAAAATCAGCCAGTGATTTATTGAAATTCACTGTAATTAATTTCTTGTAATGTAGCCAAAAGACGTAGGGGTATCTTGGCGATAATATTTTGATCATTTTGGCTGAATAATTAGGTTGACCAATTTTAATTAGTCGCTGTTTAAAATTTTTGCCCAGCTAAATAATATTATCCGCTTGGATCCGGCTTGTTCAGCTTAGAGTAGCACTAATCGGAAAGGACACGCTAAAGAATTAAGGAAATACTCTATACCCGGAATGAAATTGAGGCAGAAGTATTTGGGAAAAGAATAATATTATATGAATATCCGGAACATACCTAAACTTGCTAAGTAAATGGACAATACCATTTCTAACCTTTAAATAATTCATAGTCAGGTAATTAATATATCGCAATTCGACCTTATCCATTTTAGCTAAAAAGCGTTCAAAAATTCGTTAAAAACAAAATACTGTTTGAGCCTCAACGAAATCAAAGCAAGAGGTTCATATTTTGCTAAATAGTTGTTTATCTAGTTGGTATAATTTGGCGAGTTTATTTTGTTTAGGATTTTTGGTTGCTTTTTAGCGTTAAGAAATGGATAAAGTCTTGACTTTCTTGTCTGCCGAGCATAATTCGGCGCAGTCAGGCCTGCCTGTCAAGTATAACGCAGGCAGGTTGGTCCTTTTGTGCAAGTCGGAGCGCAGTGGAGACCCCGCCTGGCGGGGACAAAAGGACAAAAGGCAAAATCAAAATGAGACTGCCAGGCAATCAAAGAGACCAAGATACAGAAAAGACATTTGATTACAACTTAGGGCTAAAACATTTTTGGTATCTTTCCGGACATTCATTTAATATTATATTGCTCTTCAAAGGCTACCTGGATAAAATATATTTAATGTTCTTCTACCTATACTCCCGAAATATCCGCGCCGAAATGTTGGCCTGAACTTCTGCCGCCAGACTATCGCTGGTCCAGTTTTTTGATAATAACACTAAGGCATACTTACGCCCATCCGGTAAATATACAATGCCTGAATCGTGGCGGGCTGAGCTGATCCATCCGGTTTTATGTGCCACCGTTATGTCCGGTGGTAATTTGGCCGGAATGCCATCCTTAAACTCCTGATGGGTGAGTACCTCAATCATGGCTTTGCTGGCTAAACTGTCCACCAGGATGTGCTGGTCCAGGGCCTTAAACAAGGTCAATAAATCTCTGGCAGTAGTGACATTATTGCGACCGGCACGATACGCTTTGCCATCCTCCACCCCGCGCAACACCAGCATATCCCGGGCCCCCAAACTGCGCATGGTGGCCGTCACCACCGGACCACTGACTAATTCTATTAATAAATTTGTTGCCAAGTTACTGCTGCGGATGATCATCAGGTAAGCGAGGTTATAGATAGTTTCCTTTTGACCGATACGCTGGTAAAGGGTGGAATCAGAATCGTCAGCAGCACTCAATCCATATACGCTGCTGTCCACGATGCTGTAAAATTCATTCTTGATGGTAATGGAATCCTGAAGGTTTAATTTCCCTTCCCCGGCTTGTTTGTACAGCTCAAACAATACCGGCGTCTTCATGGTGCTGGCGGCATGAAACAGCGAATCGGCATTGATCCACAACTGATGCGTACTATCCTCCAGGTCCTGATACGCCACGGCAAACAAACCATCTGAGCGCCTCATCTCCGCCAGGATATCCTCTTCCAGGGATGGGGAGGCACTTTTACACGCGAAAAACGGCAGGATCAGGCTTGGAATTATTGCTGCTAAAAAGACGCGATAGATTGAAAAATGAAACTTTAGCATTGTAAATCATTAACATGCACCTGTAAATGGTCCAAAAGTATGATCTTTTGGACATACCGAGAAGGTCTTCCGGCCAAAACTTTACGGTCTGCCTGGTACGGTACCGAACACCGGTATATCCTAAAAAGGATATAATACATATTTATAGACTAAAATAGATATAATATTTAAATATAGCCTATATAAGATACTATTAGGGTTGATTTAATGGCTCTCACGAGGAAGGATTAATAACTTCAGGGGTCGACAGGATTCACCATACATAATTTAGGCATTTTATCAATTACCCGGGAGAGTCCCATATTTTCCAAACCGTCTCAGCCACCTTATTTAATTCCTTAAAGGGTGGGATTTCAAATATTTCATCCAGGAAATATAAACCATATAATGGCCAATAAATATTTAAACAAGGAGGGTCGCCCCATCCACAAATCCACAAACACACAAATAATAAAATCTACGCCTCATTAGCCCATCCATAGCGAACCGTTTTCACGTACATCCCAAACACGGTGCCGGGCCAGTTTTAAAATTAATTCGGCAGGCAAAGGTTGATCATAGGGAAATTGAACGGTATCGCGGCCGGTAACATAACCGGTCAGTTCGTTTTTAAAATGATCCAGCGTACGGCGTGTAGGCATAAAATTCAGATGTTTTTTGAATGCTGAATAAGCGAACAGGATGCGCCCCTCTTCATACACCGGCGTGTTCCACTTCAGCACTTCTTGAGCTGCCGGTGCCACCGATCGCAATAATGCGCGCAGTTCGGTTAATTTCTCCTGCGCTTCGGGTGGCGCAGCCGCGAGGTATTCATCGACTGAAGTAACTTTATGTTTGGCCATAAGTTTATTTAAAAATCTATTTAAAAAGCAGAGGGGCAAAATCATATAAGTTGCGTCGCCAGGTTAAAAAAGTATGACCCGCCGGAAAATCGTTTGTTTGGTAACGTATGCCGTGTTCATCCAATAAGGTTAAAGTGTTTTTTCCATTGGTATAGGCAATATCTTTTTCACCACCCATGGCTATCCAAAATAATTTTAAAGTGTTGATGGCCGGGTTTTTTAATTGGCTAAGATGCTTTTCTTTTAAGATTTTTATCTGATCAGGAAAATAACCGGTACTTAACGGTAGTACATAACCAAATTTTTCCGGGCTGAACAAACCAATGTTCAGCGCTTGCAGGCCACCCATGGAAAGACCGGCATAAGCGCGGTCTTCGCGTCGCCCGGAGACCCCGTAATGTTTCTCCATGTAAGGCATAATATCCTCAAATAATTGGCGGTAATATGGATCGGAATCCAGGCCGGGCTCGAGGTGAAATCCAGGTGTGGGATGGCCCATGGGCATAACCACAATCATTGGTTTGATTTTTCCTTCCGCGTACAAATTATCCATGATGAAATTCGCCCGGCCTACTGTACTCCAGGAGGCATCATTATCTCCGCCGCCATGTTGCAGATACAACACCGGCAATGGTCCGGTCATCGTCTCATAGCCGGGAGGAGTATACACATGCATGCGTCCGGTATTTTTTACCACTGATGAGGGAAACCAGACTGTTTCCACCTGGCCATGAGGCACTGGTCTCACGCTCCAAAAAGCCGGTGTATCATCCGGCACTTCAAATAAATTGGATAACCCATATTCGCCTTCCTTAAACGCAGGATTTCGCGGATCGAATGTTTTTACACCGTCTACCATAAAATCGTAGGTATAAACATCCGGTGTCAGCACGTTGGTTAATATTGACCACACACCGTTTTCCTCTTTAGTCAAATTCAGAGCTTTATATTCGGTAAGAAAATCACCGATCACCGTGACCTCGGTGGCTTTGGGAGCATAAATACTGAGTTGGATGCGCCGGTCAGGCCTAATCCGGACCGAGTGTAAAGTGTCTCCGGGGTTGTTAACCCGTCGAATGGGTTGTGCCTCCAGAGAGGCGGCCAGGATAAATAAAAGAAAAAGCGTTTTATACATTGTTTTTGGATTAATCCGTTTTACTAAATAAACACTAAAAATAGTCAGTAAACTGAGGTTTGTAAAATCAATTTCCGGGTTCAGGTTTGCGGAGAAATGCCATTAATAAAAAGAAACGGTAACCTGCCCGTGTTGAAATATATTTACCAGGTATTTTTACAGAAATAAAAAATATCTTGATGAATCAGATCTATCTGTGGTTTATTGTCTTGGGCTGTTTCTTTTGCCAGGATATAAATGCCCAAATTATAGCGACGCCGGTAGATAGTGGCGCTTTGGATGGGGTGGGTTATCGTATCATTTTCCCAGCAAATTGGAAAAATAAATTGGTGATGTATGCCCATGGTTATGAATTTATGGGTACCAGACCTTTGCAAAGCCAAAATCCTGCCTGGATGGTGGGCATGCAGCCCTTTCTGGAGCGCGGTTATGCTGTAGCCGCCTCCGATTACCGCCTTCAGGGGTTTGCCATGGCCGAAGGGTTGGAAGATACGGAACGTTTGCGGCAGTATTTTATCAAAACCTACGGCCAACCGGACTCGGTATTTATAGTCGGTCATTCCATGGGAGGGGGAATCACCCTAGCTACTATTGAATATCTGGGGCAGTATTACCTGGGCGGTTTGCCGTTGTGTCCGTTGTCCAGCCGGCCGTACCTACAATGCCGCAAAGAATTTGATATGTATGCCACGTTCAATGGCCTTTTTCCGGGTATTGTGCGACCTTTGCAGCAGATTTTTGACCTTGATACCCCGTTGCCCTCCGTCAAGCCAACGGAGATGTTTAGCCAGGTCATGGCTTGGAAGGAACGGATATTTCAAAAGGATTCTAGCTTAGCCACTGCCTTTGCCCGCAACTTTGAGCTTAAGCCAGATGACTTACCGTTTGCTTTGTTTTTTAACGAACGCGTTCTGCGTGACCTGGCCGAAAAAAGCGGTGGCAATCCATTTGATAATATGAATACGGTGTACTCCGGATTTCCGGATGATTTGCTGGTAAATCAGCACGCAGAGCGCCTGGCAGCTACCGTGGATGAGGGGATCATTTTTGATCGTTACGACCGTCATGGGAACATCATGAAGCCCGTGTTGCTGATGCACACACTCTATGATCAGCTCATTCCTCCACAATACGGGGTGGTAAATTTTGAAAACATGATCCATCACCAGGGCAAAAATGCCCTCTTTACAGTAAAATACACCAACGGTCAGGGTCATTGTAACTTTACACCCCGGCAAACCGGACAGGCATTTGATTTACTGCGCGCCTGGGTTAGCACAGGTCAAAAGCCTTCCCCCGGACTAATAGATTAACCTATACCCACACCCACACTCACGCCCACACTCTTACAACTCACATCTTTTAATTAGCGTTGTCAGTTTAAAAAATATAGTAAATGCTTCTTTTTGATGATTATGATAGGACTGATCGGAAACCAAAATATTTTGGAGAGTCGGACTATTCATTCTATAACAGAGTGTGCAATCCCGAGTTTGATAAAATTAGAAAATTACTTGATAAGTTGTTTAAAAATTAGCCGGAAGGAAATCAACTTACTTTAAAAAAGCGATGTGAGAAGAATTTTGATTCCACTTTCTTCGAATTATTTGTTTATTCATTTTTTAAAAA
>JAYRWN010000265.1:0-11897 GCA_041917975.1 Saprospiraceae bacterium
AACCAATACTTCTTCCAGATGTGCTCCCACTCAAATTGGAAAATTTCCTCATGCACATAGAAGGCTTGCTCCAAAGAATAACCCGGCTGTTGGTGTTTAAGTAACTTATGTAACGCTGTAAGGTCCATGAAATCCACTTTCAACAAAATTAACAAAAATTGCCTTGAATAGCTGGCTCCACAATATGTATTAGCATCCGTATCGCAGGTGCAGATAGGATGTTGATAAAACTGTTATCATTGCCCAAAACTCGGCAGGGACCAAATGGCGATAAACTGCCGATAATGAGGTGAGGATGTCAAAAAATAATCCACCAGCCAGAATACCTTTCCAAATACCTGGAAAAGTGGATCTAACTTTTTCTTACCGCAGCGCAGACAATAGATTCCTTTTATTTTCGATTGGCAGGAGGGACTATTTCAGCATAACCATCTTCCGTGAATTACAGCTCAGTTCTATAGTTTTGCCGCACGGCGTAATTTATCATTTAAAGCGCGCCCCTGCGCTGTTTCCGGAAATTTTTCAATGACCAGGGTATGGATTCCGGCATCCAGATCCCAGGATTGGAGAGTACGGTAAAAATTTGCGGCTGCCTCTTCTAAAGAAAAGGATGGAGATAACCAGACCGACCGAGTCCCCAAGCCAAGGTCAGCAGTAAAAGTGATCATAGCGCAGGTCTTGTCCTCCTTGTAAAAGTTCATCTCTTGAAGATCACCAACGACCACGACTAGTTTTTGTGGGGCATAATGCCTGGTGAGCATACCCGGCGCTTCCGGCTGGGATGAGGAATGAGTGACCAGCTTTACCGGGCCTATGGTTGATTCTATTAGTTCCACACTCAAACTACCCAGCCGATACACCACCGGACGACCGGCCTCTAGCCCCACAATGGTCGACTCGATGCCCTGCAGACACGGCCCACCGTCCAAGATCATAGCGATACGTCCGGCAAAATGCCTCCAGACATGTTCAGGAAGCGTAGGGCTCACGTAACCAAATGGGTTAGCACTGGGTGCAGCTAGAGGCACTTGTAATGCACTGAGCAACTCTAAAGTCATGGGATGATTTGGGATACGTACACCGACCCGCGGGAGCCCGGCGGTAACCACCTCAGGAACCAGATCGGACTTGGGCAACAATAAGGTCAATGGCCCTGGCCAAAAATGACGGGCTAAGGTGAGCAAAGGTTCAGGAAAATCAGTGACTACTGGCTTAATCCGCTCCATGGTATCCACATGAAGAATGACCGGATCGTAAGACGGGCGGCCCTTGACCTGAAATATCCGTTGTACAGCTACAGGGTCAAGGCCTAACGCAGCCAGTCCGTAGACTGTCTCGGTCGGAATAGCGACCAGACTGCCTGCCAATAATAATTTTTTGGCCAGTTGTATATCCTGGGATGTAAAGGTTTGCACTGTAATTAATTCAGGGCCTAAAATTAACTGAGAAAAAAAGTTCGGGTAAGATTATAAAAATAAAAAAGAGAGGGCCAACAAGATCCTCTCTTCGGTTATACGTCTTAGAACTTTTGTCTTAGTTGTGATAAGCCTGGTTATGCACCAAGGTAGCTCCACAGGAAGAGCAGGTTGCGGCAGTTCCGGCGCCACCTGGATGTCCGCTGGGACAGGTGTAGTGCCATACCCCGGCCGCATTCTGAGCCGGTTCCGGTTGTTGGTTGGGGAGAGATGGAGCTGGAGCGGTAGTAGCATTAGTAGCTTCACCGGCATGATAAGCCTGGTTATGCACCAAAGCGGTACCACACGACGCACAATTACCCGCGGTCCCGGAGCCCGGGTGACCGTTCGGGCAGGTATAATGCCACTCACCGGCTGCATTCTGAGCCGCAGTACTTTGATTCGGTAGTGTCGGTGCAGCTGGGTTACTTAGAGGTGACTGAATACCTGTAGTAGGAGCAGGAGCAGGCAGACCTTCTTTGGCAGCATCACGTACCGCAGAATCTTTTTGTTTACAAGCCATAAGCAGGAGGGCGAACATAGCGCTCAATCCAATTAATTTTATCCAGTTTTTCATTGACATATTATTAAAAATGGTCATAAAGATACGGAGGGATTTAATAACCGTAGGATTTTTTTTTAGGAATGCAAATTACGCTCGAATTTTAGTTAAGATCATCAGTTCTGTCCTGCCAGTTGTACGCGCTGCTGCACCAGAAATAATATCCCCATAGACAACACCATCGTACAGACCACCACATAACCGAGCCAGTCGTAATGCAACAATTGACCCTGCTCATTTTGCACCACAATCCATCCGGCCAACAGGGATGCAATACCTCCGGCCAATTGCTGAACCGAAGCATTTATGCTCATAAATGCGCCCCGGTCTTTTAACACCGGAACACCCGTCATCAAGGCCGAAGCAGGAATCATCCGGGCGGTAATACCTAAAAACATGACCACATTTAAGACCAAAACCAACCACAATGGCGTGATCCCCAACCGCGTATAAATGAGCACCAAAATCATAGCCAATACACTCCCAAATACAAAGACTAGGTACTTGCCCATACGATCGCTGAGGATACCTATCAGCGGCCCGAAGAGTATATTGAAAGCTCCCGTCACCACATAAATAAGCGGTAACTGCTCCATGGTTAAACCCATGTTATAAATGCCATAGGCCGTGCCAAAAGGCATGAGCATATATCCTCCGGTAGCCAGCACTGTGGTGCCCATAAATGCTAACAGATAATGCGGGTTTGTAATGGTCCGCCTTAAGTGATTAAAGACCTCCGGTTTATCGCGGATCTGCAAATGTTCGTTGACAGGACGCAATTTATACCAAATGACTATACCCACCCCCAAAGCGAAAAAAGCAATCATCAGGAACGGGGCATGCCATCCCCAGGCATTGGCTAACACTAACCCCACCGGGATACCTAACACCTGACTCGCCGCAAAGGCCATTTGCACAAAACCCATCACCCTGCCCCGCCTGGAAAAATGAAATAGGTCGGTGATAATGGCAAAACTGATAGAACTGATTACACCCCCAAAAATACCGGTAATAATCCGGGCCCCTAACAAGAAATAATAACTGGGTGCCAGGCCACACAAAACTGTACCTACCACAAATCCGGTATAAAAGAACAATAAAAAACTCTTGCGATCGTATTTATCGGCAAACCCGGCGGCCAGAAATCCGGAGATGCCGGCACTAAAAGCATAGACGGAAACCACTACCCCAAATTGAGCAGTACTGATCTCCAGTTCTTCCAACAAAATGGCACCCAATGGGGATAACACCATAAAATCGAGCACCACAGTAAATTGCAGAGTAGCCAAGAGTAAGACTACGAACCACTCGTAGGAAGTAAATTTCTGGTTTTCCATTTTCCTATCCTTCGGCCTGTTCAGTTAAAGTCATGAAGGGGAATTATCAACTTCTCTGGTCAGGTAAGAAGGGTGCAAAAGTAAACTTAAACTCAAGAAAAAATTCACTTCAAAAAGAATCAGCAAAATTATCTTCCAGCCTGGCTGGTCATCGTTTAGCCACTCACTGATAAAACATCACCGAAGTCATGGTCAACGATCCTCCGGTGCATTCATCATTAAAATAATTGATCTGGTCATTACCGGACGTCAGACCCAGTGTATAAATTAAAGGGTAATAATGATCCGGGGTGGGAATCGCCAACTTAGCACCAGCGCCTAATTTTTCATAATCGATCAAGGCTTGATGGTTGCCATCGGTAATGTTTTTTTTGAACAATGTATTCATTTCGATGGCCCAATCATAACCATAACCTTTTACAGCTAATTTATCCCAGGCTACCATACGCAGATTGTGCACCATATTGCCACTGCCCATAATCAGAACACCTTTTTTACGCAAACTCTGTAAATCCTTGGCCAGCTCATAATGGTATTGGGCCGGTTTGGCATAATCAATGCTTAATTGCAGTACCGGTATCTGAGCTTGAGGATACATGTGCCGGATCACGGTCCAGGAGCCATGATCTAAGCCCCAATCGTGATCCAATCCTACCGCGGTCTTTTTTACTAAAGCCACAGTTTCCTTTGCCAATGCCGGAGCGCCTGGTGCAGGGTACTGCACCTCATACAAAGCTTGCGGAAATCCCCCAAAATCATGAATGGTTTTCGGTTTATCCATGGCGGTAATGTAGGTGCCCCTGGTCAACCAATGTGCCGAAATACAAATCACCGCTTTTGGTTGCGGAAATGATTTAACCACCTTCTGCCAGGTTTGGCTGTACGGATTATGTTCAATGCCATTCATCGGCGAGCCATGGCCCATAAAAATGACCGGCATGGTAACCTCTGCCTCTGGAAGTTCGGAAGTTAAACGATCCAACGCGGACAGACTGGTTATCGACGCCATAGCTTGCATGCTTTGATGTAAAAATTTCTTGCGATTCACTCTTGCAATTTAAATGTATATACAACTAAATTTTGACCAAATAGTTCTCTTCTCCTCAAACTTTGTCCCTGCGGTGTTTAGCGGGTTGTCTTAGACGTGCGCAGTTCTACCGGCGGTATGTCTGGTAACGTGTTCTGCGGTTGATCCAGGTAAAAATAGGCCACCGCGGACACATCATCTGAGCGGTAATAATTGGTCCATGCATCCGGTAAACCCGGATCATCCAAATCTTTAACCTGCCCCGGTGTGTACAAAAATTCCAGTTTTGCCCCATTGACAATGGTCACGGGGATCAGGGGTACGCCTTCATTTTGCAATCGAAGCACCACGGCTTTCGGGCCACTGCCTATTTGCTGTAGCGTAACGCGAATATCTTTTTTAAAATAGATCGGATCCGGAATGTGATAGCGGTAAAAACACCAATGCATTTTGGAGGTATCCCCGATCAGACACCCGCTGTATTGTAAGGCATAAGTACCCTGTCCCCATCCGGTCCCAATATAATCCTCTGTGCCGGTACCATTCAGTGTGGGATAGTTCACGTCCCCATCCAGGAACATCTTTATTTCTCCTTCCCCAAACCAGGTTTGAGCATATCGAGGATGATCAAACACCCCGATATTGGTCCCTAAAAAACGACCACGGCCGACCACTTTTGGCAATATCTCATAATCTTCGGCCAATCCGGTGGCCGTATCGCGTTGCCAGAACGCATGGAAGTACAGGTTATTTGTATTCCAGACGGTTTTTTTTATCACATTGATGTCAAAAAACAACATGGCCAGGTCTCGGTCCGACTCATTGGTGATGACCACCCTGGCATGTTTTTTAAATGGCATAGGGATAAAACAATTGAAGGAGCGCCCCTCCGGATTGGCAAACAAACTGTTTTCGTATACCGCGGTGCGACCTAAGCCAACCCCAAAAAAATCGCCAAACGGCACAGCAACCGCAGGTTTCTCCTGGTTATCCCAAAAGATTTCAATTTTCAACGCTCTTAACATGTATTCGGAACGATCGTTAATGGTCATCCACATCCGCTGAATGAGGCCCGGCCCGGACATATCCAATAAAGTCACCGAAGCCCCTGCTTTAATCGGTTCGGAGGGATGCCCTTTAGCCGTATTGTTTTCTTGACCACCGGCGCCTTTAGCAGCGGTAATGTTTTCGAAACTATACCAGCGCGGCTCCGATTGATCATCAAACTGGTACCAGGTGGAGCGTTCATTTTGACAGCCTGCGAGGATCAGGCCGGCCATCATCAAACGAATCATTTTTTTCATATATTTCAAGTACGATTATTATGGTCATCAAATTACAGATAAATAAGGGTTAAACATCCACCGGAGCTCGTTTAAATCGAGTCCATAAGGTAATTAAAATACCGCTGGCCATAATAATCAGTATGCCGAGCAGACCAAAAGCGTCAGGCCAGCCATCGCCGAGGGTAATGCCCCAGCCCAGGGCAAAAGGGATCTGCATAAAATTGATCGTCCCCACCACGGCGGGGTCTTCCAGGCTATAAGCACGGGTGATCATCAGCTGTCCATAATAGGCTATCAAGCCCAGTAGAATCAACCAAAACCAGCCCCAACCATTCGGCCAGCGTAGAGGAGCTGTTAAAAATGACCAGGCATCACCCTTCAGCCAGGGTTGCAAAATCAACCCGATAACTACCAGTCCAAGTGAAAATGATAAAAAAGATAATACCACCACGCGGTGGTCATAGACACCCCCTAATCGGTGAATGGATAAATAACCAGCCGCTGTGCACAGACCTAAAATGTGATACATCCAGGTTATGCCCAGTTCCGGCCGAAAGATAAAGATGATCCCTAAAAATCCGCTCAGAATGGCCACCCATTGCACTGTCTGCAACTTGCGCCGGTAAAAGAGGCCCAGGATTAAACCCATAAATATAGGATAAGTCAGATTGTAGGTGTTCGCAAATGCCAATTGGATTTTCGTAATGCAATAGAAAAAAGCTAACAAGGAAATTCCGCCAAAACACCCTCGCCATAATAACGTGCTTAACATTCCCCCAGACTGTTTAGCCGGCTTCAACAGAAAACTAAATGCTATCAAAAGGATACCAACCACACTGCGAAAAAAAATCATTTGGGTGGAAGGATAATCGTGGGCCAGCCCTTTGGTGATGGCGGTCATCGTAGCTTGGAGAAAAGCGGCCAGAAACATCACGGCAATGCCGCTATGCGCCAGGTCGTGAGGATTAAAACGCGTCCAGGCTTTCTGCCAGGCTTTGGCAGGATTAAATTTTTTGACGCTCAATCCATTCTATTTTGAGGCCCAAAATAATTAGCGGTCTATTTTTTTTACATAACCGGTCACCGCCAGAAAATCATGCGTGAACCGACGCACATAATCTTGCAATAAAGTTTCCAGGTGATGGGGATCTTTGGATTTTAAAATTAATCCGGCATGATACGCTTTGTGAATGCGTTCTGCTATTTCCGGATCGCGGTAGGCCGAGGTGTCCGGCCATTCCTGGTGGGCTAAACATAAGGCGATGCCCGCATAGTCTTTTTTTACTTTGGGTAATTGATACATTTCTTTATCACCCAGGACTTCGATTTTCGCCCACTCTTCCCACAGATTTATGCCGGTACCCTCCAAAATGACATTTGAGATGTAGGCCCCTCCGACCCGGGCACCGGTTTCTAAAAAATAAAACTGCCCATCGGCATGGCTCTTGATAAATTCGGTATGTGCCACACCTTTTTTTAAGCCAAAGGCCGTCAATAGCTGTGTATTTATTTTTCTCAAAGTTTTCGCATCACCCCCCTGCCGGTCCTGAATGCAAGTCATGAAGATGCCTCCCTGATGAGCCACTTCCAGCGGTGGCCGCCCATACTTGCTCACTTCCACGAACAATACGTCATGCTCAAAAAGAATACTGTCCACATGATAAATATCACCCGGGATAAATTCTTCCAGGATATAACCCGACTGTTGATCACCTAAATCGTTTATTTTTTGCCATAACTGGGTCGCATCCTGAATCTTTTGAATGCCCGCCGATCCAGCCTGCGAGCGTGGTTTTAACAACCATGGCGATGGCACAACATTGACAAACTCCTGGATATCCTCCACGTTCAATGGTTGCACAAATCGCGGTTCCCGGATGCCCTCTTCCGCCGCCTTCCCGCGCATAGCCAGCTTATCTCTGAAATACCGCGCTGTCGTCTCTCCCATCCCTGGAATGCGCAGGTGTTCACGAACGGCTGAGGCGATTTCCACATCAAAATCGTCCATCGGCACCACCCGGTCTATTTTTACCTGTCGGCTTAGATAATCTACTCCTTTCAGCACATCCTCCTTGTGCGTGAGGGTGTCCATAAAAAACATCTCATCGATGTCCTGCCGCGGCCAATCTCTATCTGCCAGGCTTTTACGGGTCAACAAAAATACACGGTAGCCCAATTTTTTACATTCGGTGATAAATGGCTGCCCTTTGACGTCCCCGGCTAAGACCAATACGGTTTTTTGATGCGTCATATCTGTTTATTATGTCCTAAATCAAGATTGTTAAATGTAAGAACCTTTCCTGACCCGCTTTATGAGCTGGATTAAGTTTTTTTTCATTCGGCCTAAATCCAGGAGCAAACAGCTAATTTTCCGTAATTTACACCTCAATTGTTCTAAAATCTTATGCTTCGGCTCATGATTTTTTCAATACTGCTGGCTTCATCAGCTGTCGAGGCGCAAAAAACGTTTTTATACGTCGGTACCTACACTCAAAATGGTAGCATCGGTATCTACATCTACGAATATAAAGCCCGCAGCGGAGCATTAACTCCGGTAGGTACCGCCGGTCAATTGCAAAACCCTTCCTTTCTGACTTTATCCCCTGATCAAAAGTTTCTTTATGCAGTGCAGGAAATCGACGCCGGCCTGGTGAGCGCTTTTAAGATCACTCCGGAGTCAGGCCAACTGACCAGATTAAATGACCAACCGGTAAAAGGCATCTGGCCCTGTCACCTGCAGGTGGATCGTACCGGGCGGTGGTTGATCGTCGGCAATTACGGCAGCGGCAATCTCAGCGTACTGCCTATCAATCCTGATGGATCGCTCCAGCCAGTCAGTCAGACGCTGCAGCATACCGGCCATGGTCCTCATCTGCAACGACAGGAAAAAGCACACGTACACTCCATTAATATTGACCGGGATAACCGTTTTGTGATTGTGGCTGATTTGGGCATTGATCAATTGGTGGCCTACAGCCTGGATAATCAGTATGGCCGGTTATCTCCGGCTAAGATTCCTTTCACTGCAGTGACCTCCGGCGCCGGACCGCGTCATTTCGCCTGGCACCCTCGCGGTCAATTTGCTTATGGCATTATGGAATTAAATTCAACCATTACGGTGTTTAATTACAAACCGGGCCAATTGACTCCAATACAAACCATCAGCACGCTGCCTGGCGATTTCGCCGGGGAAAATACCTGTGCCGATATTCACCTCTCCCCGGATGGTAAATTCCTATACGGCTCTAACCGCGGTCACCACAGTATCGCCATCTTTGCCGTCCATTCAAAAAATGGCCACTTAACGGCCCTGGGGCATCAATCGGTACTTGGCGAAACACCGCGCAACTTTGCTCTGGATCCCCAGGGAAGGTTTTTATTGGTGGCTAATCAGAATACCGATAACATCCAGGTGTTTAAACGGCATAAAAAAACCGGGTTATTAACCTATACCGGCCAGGAAATTAAAGTAAGCCGGCCGGTGTGCCTGGTTTTCCGTCCCTAAAAAGACCTGCCAAAAAATTGAAGAGCGAATGGCTGGGTGTGTAGAATGATTGTACAATCATTTAAATTTTCCGGCGTGTCGCAATTGGCCAGCCTATTATTTCGACAAAAAATGATCAGGAATTTACTTAAAGAAGCAAATACTTTTACTGACTTATTAATTCCCCGAATCTATGCGGTTATCGTGGGTGAATAACAATTTTATCAGACTTCATAAAATTTAAGGTTTTAATAATAATTACTTTTGCATCCCTTCTTCAGGATTTTAATGTTCCGGGTAACGCACCAGGAAAACAAAACCATTTTTTTCACCTAAAACGGTTAGCTGAGGGTAATTATCTTTTATTCTGGTCCACTTGCGATTAACGGTGACGAAATACGCCGGACGATGAATGTCTCCGGAGGTCAATCGCATTATATAGGCCTCTTTGGGTTCTGTCGCCTGATTTTCCACCCTGCGCCGGCCGTAAAACAAATGGGCATAACTTTTATATTCCAGCGCGGTAATGTCGGCATCTTCAGCCGCGTGTTGTTTATAAAATTCAATTGCCGCCCGTTGGGAATAACCTTCTATCCGTGGCACCAGCATGTGCATTGTTAATAGGGTAAACAAAAACACCAATCCGTAAAACAACTCAAGCTGTCGCAGGAAAACTATTTTTTTATAAATCACCACAATGGCCAGAATCAAAGGCAAAGTGATCAACCACTCCCAACCGGACCAGGACACTTCTGCGGCCAGACTGGCTTCCGCAAAAGGATCTTTAATGGTCACCAGCTTACTAAGCTGTTCCGCATTTAGGCCCACCCATTGCAACCCAATCACCACCAGCACCCACACACCGGCCTGCACCACCAATAAATTTTTTTGCCACTTCAACAATGGATTCGGCAGATGAAATCGTTCATGCAAGCTGTGTGCGGCTAGAAACGTCAAAGGTAGGTAACAGAAGGAGGAATAATGGACTATCTTAGTCTTGGTGATGCTGAATAAGATCAACACCAGCCAAAAGGCAATGCTCATCCAGCGGAAATAATCATCCGGCATCTGCCGCCACATCTTTTTGAAAGCCGGCAAAGCAAAAATGGCCGCCGGAAACACTCCAAACCACAGCACCACCACATGATAAAAAGGAAATCCGCCATGGCCGGCGTCTTGAGTCGTAAACAAACGAACCTGATAAGCAATGAATTCCAGCATCAGCTGCGACTGGCCGGTTAACCCCTGATAAATAAACCAGCTGCCTCCCGTCACTATAAATACCATGATGGCCAAAACCACCTGGCGCCACTGCCGCAGCAGTCTGAACCGGTCCAGCGCAGTATAAATAAACGCTACACCCCCTACAATCAGCACCCCGACCGGACCTTTTGTAAGTACCGCCAAACCCGTCGTTATCGCAGCCATGATGAGCCATCCATAGCGCTGGTTACCGCTTCGCTGGTACTCCATCAATCCCGCCAGACCCAAAAACATAAACGCGTTAAACCAGGGGTCGATAATTCCGGATTTGAAATAAAACAGAGGCAGGATCGAACCTGCATAAGACATGGCCCACAACCATCCAAAGGTGGGATTAAACCACCGCCGCCCAAACCAGAACAGGATGATGGGCAGAACCACACCCAGGACCGCGTTCGGAAAACGGGCCGCAAACTCGTTGCTGCCAAAAACGTGCATGGACAGGGCCTGCAGCCAGATGAACAACGGTGGTTTTTCTAAAAACGGCCGGAAATCGATCTGTACCTGCTGATAATTACCGGACACCACCATCTCCCGCGCGCATTCGGCAAAATTTATTTCGTCCCAATCAAATAAATGCACCCGCCCCAGACCCCATAGTAATAATCCGGCATAAACCACGACCAGGATCCAATGCTTCTTCATTTTTATTTACGGATAGCCACCAATGGTTTCTCCCATGACGGTTGATGCCATTTGCGGCTGATGAGCAATGTTAAGTACAAACTTGTGACCCCTAGAAAGGCGCCCGCCACCACGTCCGCCAGAAAATGTTGGGAGAGATAAACCCGCGAGAAGCCCACCAACCAGCACAGCAGCACCACCCCAAGGGTAGCTAGCCGGCGGTCTTTAAGCCAGATGACACAGACCAAGCCGCCGAGAAAAAAAGCCGTACAGGTGTGCCCGGATGGAAAACTATGCCAGTGGTTATATTTGAGGTCGTCGACCAGATGCAGGGCTTCCTCAGGAGGCAGATCTTTAAAATATTCAACCGGTCGCGGAGCCTTAAACAATCGTTTGAGGCTTTGTGCCAATAATGAAGAAATTATGAAACCCACCATTAGCTCCAGCACATGCCGCCGGGCAAAAAACAATAAAAGCGGAAGAAAGACCAGGACCATTATGCCATCCCCTAAATAGGTGAAATATTTAAAAAAAACATCCCCGGCTGGAGTGTTCAGGCCATTAATGGACAGATGTAGGGCACCGTGCGGGTAAATCACCACCAAAGCCGCCAGGGGCACCCAGGTGAACAGAACATATTTAAAAAAATATAGGTATGTGTGCAGGACCTCCTTCATCAGGGACAAAGATGGGGCTTGCCCCGGAATAAATGAATTGCACGAGCTATTTTTTAACACCTTAAACTACAATCATTTTTTACAGCCTGCCTCAACCAAACAGTCACCCTTAATTTCATGGCCTGGAGACGATGTACAACTTTTGTTCCGGCGGCTGGTATCAAATATTTTTATAACACCTGG
>JAYRWN010000266.1:0-3298 GCA_041917975.1 Saprospiraceae bacterium
CCCCTTCACCCAGAGTAACCCAATTTAAGCGGCCACGCATATAATTGGTGGGCAGGTTTTTTTTCTGATGGCCCTGAATGGCGTACTTCGGGGTACGCACAAAACTGGATTTATAACCTGCCCACCCTTGAATAACTGCTCGGGTGTTATGCAATGCCAACCCCATGGACATGGCTAAATAAACAGGGAATATAAATATAAACTTTCCAATTCTGAGCCACCAGGGCTGCTCTTGCCATGATGCTAACACATTGCCGGTGTAATAAACGGCGATAATGGCTAACATGCTGACCAGAAAAACAGACCAAAAATCGGTGGTGATACCTAACGGTTGTAACATAAACAACATTGGTAAACTTAATAATCCCAAGATGAAGACGAATAAAAATACACTACTGGCAAATAAGTGCAGGGTCCCAGAGACCTTGGTATATAAGGGCAAAGAGGATTTCCAGAGCGTTGGCAAAATCTTACGGGCTGTTTCGGCACCTCCTTTCATCCACCGGTGTTGCTGGGACTTCAGGCCATACATTTCTACCGGCAGCTCGGCCGGTGAGCCGACGTCTTCCAGGTAACGGATCTGCCACCCCAGCAGCTGAGCCCGGTAACTCAGGTCGAGGTCCTCGGTCAAAGTATCCGCCTGCCATCCGCCGGCGGCTTCAATGGTACTTTTTCTCCACACCCCGGCCGTACCGTTAAATTGTAAAAACTGGTGACCGTTTTGCCGACCACTTTGTTCCACCGTAAAATGAACATTGAGCTGAAATGCCTGCAATTGAGTGATGAGCGAATAATCATCATTAAGATGTTCCCATCGGGATTGTACAACGCCCACCCGTGGATCATTAAAATAAGGCAAACACAACAACAAAAAATCCAGGTTGGGCAAAAAATCAGCATCAAAAATAGCAATGAACTCTCCCTGGGCCAGGGTTAGTCCGGCTTGCAGCGCCCCTGCCTTATAACCCTGGCGGTTCTCCCGCCGAAGGTGACGAATGTTTACTCCTTGGGATTGATATAAGTGAACCTTAGCCAAGATGAGCTCCTGCGTTTGATCTGTGCTGTCGTCCAGCACCTGAATCTCCAGTAGTTCTTTAGGATAATTTAATGCTGCTACGCGATCTATGAGTCGCTCTACCACATGCATTTCATTATATACCGGCAATTGCACAGTAACTTTGGGACGTCTGGAATCGGACGCTGTTGGTGCAGTAGGGTGATCTGGACGAAACAGATAGTGCCACAATAAGCTGAGCTGGTGCAGGCAATATATGGTAATGAAGATCATCACCAGGATATAAAGTCCAAAGATCAGATAACCGATGATCTGGAAAGTGAGGCTCATAAATATTTAAAAATGGTCCACAATATTTTATAACCGGCTAAAATAGTTCCTTTAACGGTCCCGGAAACTTTTGATTTACCAATGCGTGGGCGATAACTGACCGGTACTTCGGTACAGCGCAATTTTTTTTTGGCCGCTTTTACCTGCATCTCCACCGTCCAGCCGTAAGTGCGATCCCGCATATCCAGGCTGCGGAGTGCAGGCCAGGTAATGGCCCTAAAGGGACCAAGATCGGTAAAGGTCACCTGATAAAAGAAACGAATGAGGCGGGTGGCCAACCAATTGCCAAAAACCTGTGGGATGGTCATCGAACCGGGTTGAAGTTGTCCTATGGCTCGGGAACCGATCACCAGATCGGCTATTCCGGCTTGAATAGGTGCGATGAGCAATTCCATTTCCTGAGGAAAATCAGAATAATCGGCATCCATAAAAACCACCAGATCGGGCTGTTCATTGGCTGGTTTAGCGCTAATATAGTTGATGCCGCGCAGGCAAGCGCTGCCGTATCCTTTGCTGGGTTCATCCAACACCGTTACGGCGTAATCACGGGCTTTTTCGGCTGTCCGGTCCCGGCTGCCGTTATTACAGACAATGATTTCCTGGACCAGGTGGCGAGGTATATCCCCCAAAACCCTGCCGATGGCATTTTCTTCATTAAAAGCAGGGATGATGACGTCAGTAGTCAATGCTGGTGGTGATGAGTCCCGCAAAACTAATGGAATAGATGAAAAAGCCACTGAAAATTACTTTAGTGGCTTTATTAGATCTTAAGTTATGTGTAACCTAAAGGCTTTGCGGGGAGGCTGAATACTAATATAAGTAATTCAATGCAGTTCTATCATTGTTATTAAATGGCCGGTTGACACCTGAGCCGATACAAGAGAGCATCCAGGAATTTGCATCAGGGCCAGTCGGAGTACCCGGAATATGAATGGCGCCTACAGTGCTGGCTCCTTCATTGGTGGCAGCGCCGCCACAACTATAGGAACGGTCCATGTAGTCAGTATGCCGGAAACCAATGCAATGCCCCAGTTCATGAGCAATGATGGTAGCCACATAGTTGATAAACGCAGAGGAGTTTCCATCGCCGATAGCCCGGGAATTAATTTTAACCTGGTTATGTGGTTCACCACTTGCCGTTGGAAAACCGGCGGAAGCTAAAAAGTTACCGTTACCCCGGACTAAGCTGATATTAGCGGTACCACTGACCCGGGTGAAGGTTAACTGTAAGTTCTCTGCATTATAGCGGGCCAGGGCATTATCCAGGGCAGTAGCGTAAGAGGCCGGTAATTTCGGATCAATGCTGACGGTGATTGTACGGGGACCACTCACCAAATTTGTCGTGTGATACTGTTCAACCTCGGATATCCGCAACAATTTCTGCTGGGCGGACCGACCTAAATCTTGTACCTTGAGCACGATATCTCCTTCTACAATCAAATCCTCGCCATCCCGAATGATCTGGTCGGTGCTAAATCCCAGCGCTTTAATTTGACTTAAAATGGCAGGATCGATAGCCTCTGATTTGACTGAGACTTCTTCATTTTTCTGACAAGCCAGAAAAAAGGTGGTGAGAAATAATACAAAGCTTAGAGAGTAAGTGAATTTTCTCATTTTTTAGAATTTAAGTCTAGTTATTAATAATTTGCAAATTCATTCAAAATTAATACAGCATTTTGGTATTATAAAATTTTATGAAATATTATTTTTTTATAAATCAGACTTATATATAATTTTAGAATTAAAATATTTTTTTGAATAAATGATAATATTAAGCATAATCCGATATATTATTTACAATAATATAACTATTATGGGTAATTTTTTACTATAATGTTAATAGAACAAACCAGTAAGTATATATTATTCCCTTTGGCTTTAGTCTTAATTTTATGTGGTAAATTAAGAGGACAAGCTGACCTGGCCATATTGCACACGTTGCGGGATACACCG
>JAYRWN010000267.1:0-9862 GCA_041917975.1 Saprospiraceae bacterium
GCTCACTTTGCCCCGGAATCTTTTCCGACTTTTTAACCTCAAGTGGCTCACTTTGCCCCGGAATTTGATCCTTCTTTAGCCCCCCTCAGGTGGCTCACTTTGCTCCGGAATCACTGGCTCACTTTGCTCCGGAATACTCAGTCAATGTCCAATTTCATATTTTTGTTACTCGTGATTGTCGTTTAACATAGCATATAACGTCTCATTCACGCATGTTTATTGAGTATATATTTTAATATCTAAAGTTACCAACTCTCCAGAAAGCCCAAAGGACTTAGGTGCTTTTTTTATTTACATCGGTCAGGTGGGTGTATATTGCTTTGGATCACAGCGTGTTCTGACCAGCTGACTCCCGGATTGCCCGAGGATCTACCCCCTGTTTCCAGCGTCCTTCATGTATGGCCGAAGTGTGTCCTCCTTCCAGCCTTTTTGTTTAATGCTGTACCACCACGGGTACGGTTTCCCGGCGATCGGCGGTGCTGAGTACCAGCATATACAGGCCCTGGGGTAAATCATGACTGGGCAGGTGCCAGCGCATTTTTTGATTCCTGGTTATGAGCAATTGACTGGCTTTGATTTTGCGTCCCAAAACATCGTGTATGGCGATATGTAGCTCGCCTGAAACGAGCGGGACAAAATCAAGCTGGATGGACTCATGCGCCGGATTAGGAAATATTTTTAACCCCGCAGTGGGCGGTTATACCGCATACACCGGTACGGTCGCCTCAGCCGGCGCTTTATAAATGACCCGTACAACGGTGTCGCTATGAAACGTGTCCCGAAGAGCATGTTTTATAGCGATTGTTGTGCCTTCGCGTTTTTGATTATTTGAAGTCATTGAAAAAGTTAATCAGCTTATCTATTGTGAAATAAGGGTTCAGCTGGTATTTTGGTAAATCAGTTTAAATATTTCTTCTCAATATTTTGGCTCTGTCAATTGCAGAATCTAAATTTTCTTTCAAGATTTCATAATGTTTTAACTTAGTTTTATGGTATGCAGGCCACTTGGTTTTTAGAAATCTCAATGCTTGATCACCGTCTTGAAAGCTTCTACCACAATTCTCAAAATGTAGTATGAACCAATGTTCAATACACATAGCACTATATGCAATACAAAATCCTTCTGAGTCTACAATCCTAAAGGCTGCTTCTAGTTGCGGCCAATTGTCATGATCAAAAAACAACCAAACTGAGTCATAAGAGTTCCTGTCTTTTTTAGCTTTTCTTTTTCTCTTTAAAGCTTCTTCTGCTAAACTTTTTGGGTCATTTCTGGAGTTGTAGTCAATTTCAATTGAAATAGATCTTTGAAGATTTCTTGGTAGTTCACTTTGTAAAGATTTAGCATATAAATATTCAGTTACTCCTTCGCAAAGTATTAGTATCCGTCTATTTGGCTTATTAATCTTCATCACTTTGCATTTCTATAAGAAAGTCGGAATCATTTATAATTGGTGTTGCGCCAAACCTACCTGATGCATACCATTTGTCTAATGGAGTCCCTAGTCGAATTCCTTTAATATCTGAGCATCTGTATAGTGAGGTTGATCCAAATTCATCTTTCTCTGTAAACCACACTTGGTCTCTTCTAAAGCTGTCATTTGACAATTGAGTAATGTCGTGAGTCGCAAAAATTAGTTGAGAGTTTCTAGGATTAGTAATTTCATTGTGAAATAGATTTATCAAGAATTGAGTTATAATCGGGTGCATATTCTTTTCAAACTCATCAACAACTAACACCCTTCCTGTTTCCAGAACATCAAGAATAATTCCACCAATTACGAACAGGCTTTTAGTTCCAGTTGATTCCTCGTCAATTTCAAAATTTTCAACTCCAACTTCTACTTCACCATCAAAGAGCGGGTGTTGAGTTTTAATGTCATACTTGTATTGATCCTGGAATCTTTCTTTTAAATCATCAGGCATATTGCTTGGAAACTTATAACTACTCCAATCAACTTCTTCTGCTTGAATCCCTACAATACCTGTGTCTAGTGCGCATATAAGTTTGTTAAATCTTTTAGAAAAATTAGAGTTTTTATTTTCAGCTAATCTTTTTGCATAGAGCTTGCTTAATGAGGTTTCGCGGTATTCTTCGAGAAAAGGGAAAATCATCATACCTTTTCCAAAAAACGAAAATGCAGAAAGCAAGGATTCTACATTGTTTTCCGCTGCTTTAGAAAGAAATAGTTGATTTGGTAGCAATAATTTTTCAATGGTTTTTTTTCCGCCTTTGTAAGATTCACCGAATTTTATGGGACTACCATTCTTTCTTGTGAATAATAGTGTTCGAATTGAATTGGGGTAATGGTAAAGTTCTTCAAATTCAACTTTGTCTTCAGTGAACTCAATTTGATAATAGTATTGGTTATTCTCGTGAGAGAACTCTATTCCCATTGAAACTGGAGCCTTTGTATTTTGAATATTTAGTTTAAACGGTTCGAATGCTGCAATCTTCTCGTCAGGTTTGAAACTTGACGACCTTCGAACTAAAAACTCAAGTGCCTTAAATGCGCGAAGAAGTCCACTCTTTCCAGAGGCGTTGGGACCGTAGATGACAGCAGATTTGATTAAGTTGTTATTCCCGCTCTTAAACGTATTGGATTTTAAACCGCGCAGACTTGTCTTTGTCAATGAAAGCTCAACGTTGTCACATATTGATCTAAAATTCCTTACACTAAATCTAATTAGCATTGCTATTTTTTTGTGCGAATGTCGTATAAAACCGTTAAACCAACAAGGAATTGAGTGCGTATTTGTGGAAATTAGGCAAATTCAATACTTAATGCCGGATCGTATTTTGTTTTTTATTACATAAGGCATAACTTCGTAACATACGCATAAATTTGGATAATTCCTGCGTATTAAAATCAAAAACCGATATCCAGGACCACCTGGTCTTTGCTCCTTTCAGTCATAATATTAATGCCGCACCACCACCGGGACAGTTTGGCTGCGATCCGCAGTATGCAGAACTAAGGAGTACAGGCCAGCGGGCAGATCCCGGCAGGGCAGGGACCAGAACATCCGTTGGTGGCGGATTATCTCCAGGGGTGTGTTGTTAACCACCCGCCCCAAAACATCGTGTATGGCGATATGTAGCTCGCCGGAAACGAGCGGGACAAAATCAAGTTGTAAGGACTCATGCGCCGGATTGGGGAATACTTTTAACTCCGCGGTGAGCGGATGCAGGGTGTGCACGGGTACGGTGGCATCCTGCGGCGCTTTATAAATGACCTGTAGAATCCGGTTTTGCTCCGTATTAAAATGGAGTTGGGCGATGATTTCTTTCGTTTGGTCATTGATAAACAAGTGCCATACCGTAGTATCCACCCCTAATAAAGGGGCCCAAGCCGGACTGTTTCTTACAAAAATATCGGTGACATCTAGCCAGCCCAGGACAAAGACTTTGAGATCGATCCTGGTTTCCTGATATTGGGTCGTTTTTTGGCGTAACACCGGGTAATCAGCAAAGGGCAATTTAATAGTACCGTAGGCATCAATAGCATTTAGGCGGGAAAACGCCACACGCACGCGCAGAGAATCAAAGCCTGTTCCCGCAGGAATGGCAGAGAGGACCATTGCTGGCAACTCATGTGCTGCAAAGACTTGTAATATGGAACTGCTAAACCCATTGATGTCAAAAAAATTAACCGGTGCAACGCGTTCAGGCAACGGAGGTCGTAATTCAAATGCGGCCTGCAGGTTAAAACCAAACGGGTCCGTACCGCCATAGCCCATCGTTTCAAACCGGCTGGGTGACACATTGAAGTAAGTTTCAGTTAAGCCATTGATTGCCACTAATTCCGCCCCCGGGAAGGCCGCTGCGTTCTTTCCCGTTCTGGCCGGTAGGTAGACCTGATTGAACAGGACACGCGCCTGCAACTGCCTTAGATCCCAGGTCTGATCGATTCCCGGAGGTGTATAGACGCTTTGAGCATCTACCACCGGCCAGTCATCCATGGCATAACGCAAGGTATCCCAGCGGCCGGAAACGTGGAGGAGGTGACGGTGATCTGGCTGTAACTGCGCCAACTCAAGGCGAGCAGGACTACTGAGAAAAAAAATTTGGCATGTCTTGGTTTTTGGGAATGAAATAACAAACATGTAGACCAGCGCATGACCTGTTTCGCGAGCGAATCTGGCTTTTGTGGCTGTTCAAAGATAATGAATTTCGCACGATGACGTTCGTTAATTCAAACAGGCTATGGTCTTGGTTAATAATGGTTGGGTAGAAACCAACTTATTCAATCACATACTTTTCGCCTTTCACCGTATTAAATTCCACCTGTTCTGCGGTTATTTGGCGGTAGTTAAGGGGTTGGCCGTTACAGCTTATTCTCAGAGAGGGTTTATATTCCATCCGGCAGGGTCCGCCTGCCCGGGAGGTGATGACCAGGCGGGAAATTTGTTTATCCTGCCAGTCAAAATCCAACACAAAGGCACCCCGGGCCACCACCCCGCTATAAGCACCGCTGGCCCATTCGTTGGGTAGCGCCGGCAATAATTTGATAAATCCATCCTGGGACTGCATCAGCATCTCGGTGATGGCTGCTGTCGTACCAAAAGTGCCATCCACCTGCGGCTCGCGACCGCATAACGCGAAAAGCGAGGTACAAGACTGTTCGTTAATGTACCCTTTATAGATTTTATTAGCCCGGTTGCCATCGCCTAAACGGGCCCACAAGGCCATTTTCCAGGCGCGCGACCAGCCGGTAGCGCCGTCGCCGCGTTCTTCCAACACTTTTTTATAGGCGGCGATCAGTTCCGGATTGCGTTTTTCATACAATATTTTGCCGGGATATAAGCCATACATGTGCGAAAAATGGCGGTGATTTTTTTCCAAAGACCTCCAGTCGTCGGCCCATTCCTGCAGAGCGCCATCACTGCCTACCTGAGGAGGCACTAATTGTTCACGTACCTGTTTTACCTGGTCTATCCAGGGTTCTTTTTTCCCCAAAACGGCGGAGGCTTCGATAAAATACCCAAATAAGTCGTAGAGAATCTGCATGTCAATGGATGAGCCGGCGCAGATGGAGGTGCCTGGCCGGAAGCTGGCGGTGACTTCATCAAAATAGGGTCCGTTTCCTCCCCCATCTGGAAAATTTTCCGGTGATGTAGATGGATTGGTGACCAACCAGTTTTTGCGGGGATGCGGCACCAGGAAATCCATAAAAAACTGCACAGAGCCTTTGATGAGCGGGTAGGCCTCTTGTAAAAATTTTTTGTCCTGCGTATAAGCAAAATGCTCCCATAAATGGGTGCATAACCAGGCACCTCCTACAGCAAAAGTACCCCAGGTGGGTCCGTCCATGGGTGCCGCCACGCGCCATAGGTCGGTGTTCTGATGGAAAACCCATCCCCGTGCGCCATAATGCTCCCGGGCTACCTGCGTGCCCTGATCGGTGAGCTCTTTAATCATGTCAAATAAGGGCAAGGCGCATTCGGACAGGTTGCTGGATTCCGCCGGCCAATAATTCATCTGGGTGTTGATGTTGGTGGTGTATTTGGAGTCCCAGGCCGGATTCATTTCATCGTTCCAGATCCCTTGCAGATTAGCCGGCTGAGTACCCGGACGAGACGAAGCGATGAGCAGGTAGCGGCCGAAATTATAACTCAGCGCACTCAGCGCCGGGTCAGGCTGGGTTTGAATATTTTTTATGCGTTCAGGAACGGGTAGATAAGCATGATCATGGACAGGTAAGGTCAGTCTTACTCTGGAGAAATAATGGTGATGATCCTGCAGGGCGGCTTGATAAATTTGCGCGTACGTTTTATGCCGAATAGCTGCCAAATATTGATCTGCCCGGCCTGGTGCATCGGCGTTGACTTTTTTATAATTGACAAAATTGGTGGCCGCGGCAAAATACAAAGTCACGGTGGTCGCCTTTTCGATAATTAAATCTACTCCCTCTGTCTTCATGGTTCCACCTTCAATCCTGGCCTGCACCCGGGCAACATATTTTAGTTTACCCGGGATGCCCAGGTAATCGGTAGACCTGCCGGTCAGGATCAAACCATCCTGACCAAAAGGATCCATTTGAAAATAATCGGTGCCATAATTGGAGTGGGCCTGATTGCGTACCCCGCGCAAATTGACGGTTAAGGACAAGGCCTGGGGTTGATCGGCAGTGAGGCGGATAACGATCACGCCATCCGGCGCGGAGGCAAATACTTCACGGTGATAAGTGATGTTTTGGGCAGAATATTGGACACCGGAAACACCTGTTTCCAGATCCAGCCAGCGTTTATAATTCTCCACGGTGTCCTGCCCATTAAAAAACAGATGCAGATTGGCCAGGCTCTGGTATTTCTGTTGTTCGACCGGATAACCCATCAGGTGACGTCCAAAAAGGTTATGCGCTTCCAGATATTTTTCCTGGAAGACCAACTCCTGGATGCGTGGCAATACTTTGTAACCGGATTTCACCACCGTACTGTAGGGCCCTCCGCTCCAATAGGTTTCTTCATTTAATTGGATGCGCTCTTCGCCGTAATTTCCAAAGACCATGGCGCCTAAGCGCCCATTACCCACCGGTAGAGCTTCAATCCATTTTGTCGCCGGAGAGGCATACCAGCTGAGTGTAGACGGATCAAATGTTTTTTGTTCTATTTTACCGGCAACATCTTCGGCCGTGGATTGGGCAAAACCGCTTTGGAAAAAAATAGTTGCCAAAAAAAGTGTACGCAGCATAAGACTAATTATCCAGTTGATATTAATGATGAAGAAGATTTAATCTCCTGTTTCAAAGGTATTAAATTGCTGAAAATGACGGTGAACAAATAAATGAGTTCGATGGCAGATCCAAACTTCTCAAAATTTATAGCTGTAATCGAACGCCCAGCAAGGAGGTAAAGACCAGCGGTGCCCCGGGAACTAACGAATAATGAAAAGACACCTTCTCATTAATCCGGCGCAGGTAATCCAGTTCAAGGGCATATGGAAAAAAACGGTATTGCCAGGAGCCATGAATCCGGTCGCCGTAAAATTCATCGGTTTGATAGGCTTCAAATTGATGCCAGTCCTCCCGAAAACTAAAAATAGGTCCAACGCCAAGGTTAATCCCGTTTTTCTTCCAATTGTATTGAATGCGGGGCCCAAGGTGAATTCCTCCCGCCGTAACGAAAGCACAGTCCTTATACAAGGTCGTAGTTAAACGGAGAAAAAAATATTTCCCTAACTCGTAATCCACATTTGCGGCGACACCGACATTACATACCAAAAAAGCTTTTTTATCCAGTTTAAGAGGATATACTTCCGGAGTCGTTCCGCCGTCCGGATGAAAAGTAATGCCCAGGTATTGGAAAGAAAGATACCAACGGGATTTATTTATAGCGGTGGAATCTTTATTTTGAGTATAAAGATGCCCGGGCACTAATATCAAACCTAAAATGATAGACCAGGATAATTTAAATAAAGACTTCATCGTGAAAATATTTTTCGCATGATAAATTAATCAGAAATCAATTGTGCCAGATAAGAATCAAGCTGAACGAGCCGGAATCAAGAGGGTACAAAATAGCAGCCAAACTTTTTTTGCTGCCGTAAACTTTGACCACCTCACGAAATAAAATTTCATCGAAAATGATCCATAATTAATTTAACTCATCGGGGTTTCATTTATTTTTGTTGTTTTGAAATACCATAGATTTTCCATTAAATTTTTATTGCCAAAACATTTTTACTTTCCAGGTTATGGGCCAGATCTATGGTGTGTTTATCCCCGCACAAGTCCATGCTCATGCGCCACAGTTTGTCTTGTTGCAGCTGATTCAGAGCCTGAGCGTCTTCAGGTATCTCTACAAATTTATTTTTTTTCCAGGTGATCAATTTACCGGATTTTTTCAGGCTGTCCTCCTGGTTTTCGGTAAATAACGGCGCCATAATTTGGCCGCAACGGTCTATGGAAATGAATCGTCCGAACAATTTCATGATGGTGGCCATCAGGCGCATGGAGGCAGGAATAATATTCAGCTGGTTGGTCCAGACGGGTTTGGGAATTTCAAAGCCAATGAATGCTATACCTGGTGCGGAAGTTTCCTGATACAAGCGGTGTAACTTTGCCAAAAACATTCTTTTAGCCACCATGGCCTGATGGATAGCTTTTTCATAACTCCATAAATTTATTAATTGCAGATCATCCCAAAATATTTGTCCTCCCCGGGTGACATTAAATATTACTCGGCCTCCTCCGGGCGATTTCTCTAACAGGTCTATCAAATTCAACGTCAACATAAATTGCGCTAAATAATTGACCTGAAAGTGAGCATCCAGACCATGTGCAGTTTCGAGGCGTTGCGATGCGTAGCCCAACCCGGCGTTAATAAATAAGCCGTCTAAATATTGATGTTTTTCATGAATTTCATGAATGACGTTTTTGACCTCACTGAATTTGGTCAGGTCACAGAGCACATATGAGATATGGTTATTCAGGGTGGTCTTTGCAATTTCTTTAATAGTGGCTTCGCCCGCGTTTTTAGAGCGACACAGAATAATTATTTCATGCCTGTGCTGATCGGCGCCGGCCAGAATTTTAGCTACGCCTTTACCCATGCCATGGGTGCCACCGGTAATTAATATTTTCATAATTATTGCATTTAATTATTATTTTTTTCATGGTCGCCTTGATGTGACCCGGTCTTGATTTAATATAATATTTTCATGCTGATCCGTGCCCTTTGGTTTAGTACTTGCATCCAGCCCATTTATCCATTGGGTGATGATAGATTCAGCTAAAATTACGGTTGATTTTCCATGGGCTCCATTGGCGATGAGGCTGTATTGTTTGTGGGGTGATTTCCAAGATGCATACAACTGATCGGCAGATGTTTTATCAACGATACTGTCTTTAAGGCCATAAATAAGCAACAAGGGAATATTTGTCCTGCGGGCATAATTGAGCATCCGGGCTAACAATTTTTTAGTTTCATTCATCATGGCCATACTGAAGTATTTGACCAACAATGGATCGTTAATCCTGGCCAGGGCCTCTTGTCGATCTTCTTCATTTTCTATTAAAGCCGGGTCGCCGGCCATATTGACTACAGGGCTATGACGGGCAAAAAGAAAATACCAGATGTATTTAAGGTATTGAGCTAAACCCGGTGACATACCTTTGGCTTTTTTTAAAATGTAGGGCGGGTTAACTAAAATAACTCCGTCAATATCCGGGATAATCTCTGCAATGGCCAATACGATCGCAGTGGCCATGCTGTGTCCAAAAAGCAGTATTTTATGTTTTTTGGTCAGATAATCCACATCGCTTTTAATGATGTTTATATAATCCTGGATAAAATCAGTAAAAGGTGCAATATCCCCACGAGGACCCTCAGAATAACCCGTGCCTCGCGGATGGATGACGACGACCCGGTGTTGTTGATTCCTCAATAGGCCAATCAGGTCTTGTTCACGGTGGTGATTAATACCGGTAATCCCGGCCACCAGGACTATGGTGGTGTGATAATCAGTCGGTGGAGCGGTTTCATAAATAAATAGCCAGCATCCGTCTGTGGACCGGTAAAAGTATCCGTTTTCGTTTATACCAACCACGAACCCAAAGGTTATAATCCAGGGTATTGGCGCAGGAATTCATCATTTTAATTAACAATAATAATTACGACTTCGTTTCTAAAGATACGCTGATCATTCGCTTCAGGGTTCTCTTTGCATCCAGCCCTGATAATGATCGTCCGACTGGCCATCCAGATCAAAATCCATCACCCCGCTGAAATACAATAATTCTTTTTGGCGGGCCATGTGGAGGCGAAAAGTTGGGCCACCGGACGGATTTAACTGGGTCATAATGATGGTGTCCTTGCGGATGGTCCAGGTCCCGCCGGGGTTGCGCAGCAATACCTGCCCGGA
>JAYRWN010000268.1:0-3063 GCA_041917975.1 Saprospiraceae bacterium
ACCGTAAGAGACACTATTGCGGGTCCAGACTTCACCGGTACCCACCCACATCACCTGATCCGGATTCTTGGGGTCCACGGCTAGGGCGCCGATTGACTGGGTGTGTTTATCAAAGATGGGATTGAAGGTGATGCCGGCGTCTGTAGAGCGCCAGACACCACCCCCGGCAGTGCCCACATACAGGACTTTAGAATTGGTAGGATGGCCGACCAAATCGGCAATGCGTCCACTCATCAGGGCCGGGCCGATATGTCTCGCCCGCAGGGCTCCAAACAGTTCATCACCTTTTAATGGAATGGCTTCCTGCGCAGGCAAATGATAAATAAAAAGATATAATAATGGAGTGATTATGAAACGCATGGTTGAAGTTTTATACTTTAAAAAATAAAGGCTATGCTGGGTTGCCACATAGCCTGGTTGCAAGGATGTTATTTTATTTTAAAATCAATTTAGGTTTAATATCAGTTTATTTCCCTTCCGGAAATGCAAATGTCGCATCCGGGATATCCGGGTTAACTTCCATTTTTTCGATTTTAATGGTAGCCCCGACTTGACCGTTAAATTTTTGGGTAATGGTAAATGGAAAATACACCCCATTCACTTCCTGGTAATCGCTGACAAATGATTCTATCGCCATGCCTTTCATCTGACCTTTTTTACCGATAGACCGGGACATAATCACCACATTAGTTTCTTTATCTACAAAAAAATACACGATGTTGTCGACCATTTCGCCATCTGCTTTCACCGGTTTTTTGGTCATTTTAAGCTTGTGGCACGCGGCTCCATCCACGGTCTCTTCGCCGTCCAGGATTACCTCGTAGCCCTTCTCCTGGTAGCCGAGGAAGGGATCTGGAAAATCCACCTCTTGTTTGGTCATATCACTGTCTTCAGCTTCCCATTTTTCTGCCTTCATGGTCATAAAGTTAGTACCCCAGCCGGTCTCACCGTCAAAGGCCATTTGGGTGATCTCTTTGCCTTGTAACGAAAAATCGATGCGCTGTTTGCCGGGAGCTTTCTGGGTCATCGTTACCGGCAAATCCATGCCCTGCGTGTTGACTTTTCCCAACATCTTGATGGAGTTTATCTGGGCTACCTTGTCTTTACCGCCGATGGTTTCGAAGTACTTGGCGATGATTTCATCCGCAGTTTGTGCTGTGATGGTCATAACTGAAGCCAACAGGACCACTAAACAAATACTGAGTTTTTTCATGTGCTTAACGTGATTTTATTAATTGAAAAAATTTATGGGGTGAATATCTTTATTCGACGGGTGGTCCCTCTTCTTTTTTCGACCAACGCTTTCGTAAAAGCCGCAAAAAACAGGTCTGTTTGCCATAACCCTTAGGTTTTAAATTGATCGCCTTTAGTTGCTCTTGGATTGTGTTGAATATTATTTTACCGCTTGTTTGGTTTAAGCCGTTTTTTTTATGCAAATTGTGCGGAAACTTAGTTTATCAACCATAAAAGGTAGCCTTATCAAAATGAAAATGAAATACTTCGGTTTTTTGTTCGTATTCTGTTTAACCTACTGGCATATGGATGGCCAGGAAATTGATTTGTTGTTAAAAGGGGGTACGGTTATTGACCCGAAAAACGGCATCAATCGCATCATGGATGTGGCCATTGACGATGGCAAAATCGTGCGCGTGGCCCAGAATATTCCGGAGACCGGAATTTTCCGGGTGGTTGATGTGCGCGGACTTTATGTCGTACCCGGACTGATCGATATTCACTCGCATAATTTTTACGGCACCGAACCGGATGCTTACCTCAGCAACGGCTTCACCGCTGTAGCGCCCGACCCCTTGACCTTTCGTACCGGCGTGACCACTGTGGTGGACGTGGGTGGTGCCGGTTGGCGCAGCTTTGAAACTTTTAAACGTCAGACTATCGACAATTCCAAAACCCGCGTGCTCTCCATGCTAAACATCGTTGGCATTGGCATGAAAGGTGGTGCCTTCGAGCAAAGTCTTGGCGACATGAATGCTGAACATACCGCCCGGGTGGCCAAACAGTACCCCCAGTATATCGTCGGGGTTAAAGTCGCCCATTATGCCGGCCCGGATTGGACGCCGGTCGAACGGGCTGTGGAAGCCGGTAAACTGGCCAACATCCCGGTCATGATCGATTTTGGTGGATACAAAGCCCAGCCCTTGTCCATCCAGACGCTCTTTTTTGAAAAATTGCGTCCCGGAGATATTTTTACTCATACCTACGCTCATGTGGAAGGTCGTATCCCCATCGTGGATGACCAACGTAAAGTGCGCCCGTATGTCTTTGATGCCCAAAAACGAGGCATTATCTTCGATGTCGGTCATGGCGGAGGAAGTTTTGTCTGGAACCAGGCTGTTCCCGCCCTGGAACAGGGCTTTAAACCCAATACCATCAGCACGGACCTGCATACTGGCAGTATGAACGGGGGAATGAAAGAACAAATTAACGTGATGTCAAAATTCCTTAACCTGGGTATGACCGTCCAGGAGGTAGTTACTTGCAGCACCTGGAATCCCGCTCAGGTCATTAAACGTCCTGAGTTTGGCCACCTATCCGTTGGTGCTGAAGCAGATGTTGCCGTTTTGCGCTTACACGAAGGGTCCTTTGGATTTATCGATACGCGGGGATGGACCTATCCCGGAAAATATAAACTGGAAGTGGAACTCACTCTGCGTGCCGGTGAGGTGGTATGGGACCTCAATGGCATCACCCGGCCCCGCTGGGAACGTTAACCGACTTGTTTATTTTTTTGACTCAAATACCTAATTAATTTGGAACAGAAATATAAAAGCCTTCTCATCGTTAGCGGCGTTTTATTGACGTTGTTTGTTGTGCTATTAATCTCGGATCAAATGCAGTGGGCTGGCTTAGCCCTGTTTTCTTTTTTCCTGGTGTTATCATTTGCCTTACAGGGGCATCCTTTTTTTAAAGGGTTTTCCTTCACCAGCATCATTTTTGCTGCCGTGTCCTTGGCTATGTTTTTTCCGCAGTATTTTCAGAGTGTTGGAGATTTTAAATTAACCAAATTAATTACGCCTCTTATCCAAATCATCATGTTTGGTATGG
>JAYRWN010000269.1:0-9994 GCA_041917975.1 Saprospiraceae bacterium
GTCGGGAAAATTCATGCCCTTGTTCTTTTTGATAATTGGTTTGGCGCTGGATATCCTGGTCACCAGGAGTTGGGCGGTATCTTTTTGGACCGCATCAACCAAACCTTCCACTAAGCCATCATCGAACAGAACCTTTTCTCCAGGTTTGAGTTGGGAAATTATCCCGGGATACGTACAACCGATCACTTTTTTTTCATCTTTTTCCAGAGGCCGGTCAATCAGTGTTATCACTTCTCCGGTCTTTATTTTCACTTTGCCTTTATGGGGCACGATGGTGCGGATTTTAGGCCCGGCCAGATCCATATACACTTTGCAGGGGTAGCTGGTGACCTTAATCGCGCGACGCAAATTTTGGATCATTTTCATCCAGGTGCTTTCATCATCATGCGCGCAATTGATGCGGGCGATGTTCATCCCACTCAACAACAGGTTTTTGACCTCGGCATAGTCATCAGCGTGCGATACATCCAGAGTGACCATCAACGCCGGTATGCCTTCAATACGTTTGGGGCCGAACAAGGCGGTGGCATGTTTTTGCAACAGTTGCCGGCTGACGCGATATGTACATTCCTGCTCATCCTCTGGTACAGACAACTCCAGGCGGCGTAGTATGGCTTTGATCTGACTGCGAATGTTCCCTTCTGAACTGGCCAGAGAAGACAGGCCACCTTCATGCAGGGCATCCTGCAGTGCCCGGATGTCCATGTTCCTCAGGACAAGATAATCCAACAAGTTTTTGGCACTCTGAAGTTGTTCAGGGTGGATGGTCTCCAATAAAGTATGGTATTTTTCTTCAGCCACCAACATGGTCTGATAAATGCGCATTAATTCTAACCCTACTTCCTGGCCGATATAATTATGCATACTGGGATTATTTCCCGGTTAAGGTACTATCGCGGTGGAAACAAATTCAATGACTCTTATCATCCGCAGGCATGTGCCGGTAAAAAATAATTAAACGACTGTGGCTAAAATGCAGGGTGCTGCACGTTGATCAGCCTGTGCTTTTCGGGTGGAAAACCGGTATTTACTTACTACCGTTGGTAATTTCCTTTAAAAAACTCGCGATATGTTTCCACATTCCGGGTTTGCAACAGGCCCCGCCAATTGCGGGCACTAATCACAAATAAATCGTATTTATAATTAGCAGCCAAAAATTCATTGGGCACTTTTTTGACTGTATCGTAATAATTCAGAGCGTCTTTAGCGGTTTGAAAATCTCGAATTAATACGACGGGAATATTGTTGGCAACATCCACGGCGGTTTGTGAATAATTGTAATTGGATTGTTTAAAATATTTTTTACTGAAATTGTAAATAGAAGTTTTTGCGGGAGTTACCGGTGCTTCGGAGGAATTATAAAAAATGACAATCACATAATGCAGCACGTTGGGTTCGTATTCGAAAAACTGAATGGCCGATGGATTTGTTTTAGGATCATCCGTAACGGGGCCGCCATATAAAATGCGCAGCAATTCTTTAGCGTGAGTGGTTTCAGCCGTATTAGGATAGTTGGCTACAAAATCTTTTAAGGCATTAATAAAGCCTTCTTTGCCCTGCAAATTACCATTGCTCATAGCATTTAATAAAGCAAATTTAGCCTGGAATTTATTGGTTTTTCCAAACATACTTTCTACTTGCGTAATGCGGTTCACTACCTCCTGAAACATACCTTGATTATAAGCTTCGTAAGTAGCTGCGTAATATGCGTTGAGTTTTTTTTCAGGGTCCTCTTCACCACTTTCAGGCATGGAGGGATTAACTAATGATACGGCGTATTTGCTGTCTTTAAATTCCTGCAGGATACGGCCGTAAAAGACTTTGGCTTGCTCGCTTCGCCCCAAGTCCATATTATTGAGGTATAAATAATAATAGACCTCGGGTTTAAATTTGGTGTCCGGAAAACGCGATAACAATTTTTCGAACGATTCTATGGACTTGCTGTAATCTTCCAGGTTTTGGCGAAATAAAATACCCAGTTTAAACATGGATTGTTCCACTTTGCCCCGGGATTGTTCCAATTCTTGGGCATTGCGGGGGACATTCACTAATATTTTTAATAATTCGTCATCCGCAAGGTTAGCTTCCACTTCTACATTTTCGACGTCAACAGTGCTGGAAGATACCCCTGCATCACTGCGCTGGCTACGCCGCCAATGATCTTCGAGGGCGCGGTTACTCCAAGTGGAGTTAAAATTGCGCAAACCTTTTTTTAATGCGTTTTCATCGTAAGCAAAAAAGGTCGTTTTACCAGCTACAGCGGTAATCGGTGGGTTGACTGAATTTGGACTTGAGGGCGTATTCGCTTGCAAGGACGACTGGAATTTGGCTTTCTGTTCTTCTTGTTCTTTTTTTATTTTCTGGGCAAGTTTCCGGCGGTCCGGTTCAGGCATCATGGATATGCCGATGAGGCTATCGGTCAATTGAATGTTAGCCATTTCGTTGGATATCTCGCGCAGGTTTTCACAATATTTCTGTACCTCCACATAACGGGCATCGGTGCGGGGCATGACTGATCGCGTACTGTCAAAGTATTGATAGGCATGGATGTAGTCGCTTTCATCAAAGTACATTTTGGCCAGGGCATAGAACGGTTCACTTTTACGTTCCGGGATATTCACCTCCTGTTGGGCAGCCAGAATAAAATTTTCTTTAGCTTCTGCCCGGCGGCTTTGTTTAAGATAGATATCACCAATGGCGTAATACAATTGGTCGCGATATTCTTTATTTTTTTGATCGCGGGCTAAATTCTCCAATCCGCTCATGGTGGCTTTTTCCGTTTGTTGTCCACCTTTGAAACCGAGGAGCAACTGTTTCATTTTGGCATTAAAATCCATTTCATACTGGGCTTTATAGTTTAGCACGGCAGCATAGGCCTGTAGAGCCGGACCGACCTGATCCGCCTGTTCGTAAACTTGCCCGAGTATGAAAGACAGCCGTCCCTGTTCATAGCCGTCGGTTGACAATTCAATGCTTTTCTGTAATGCCGGGATCGCTTTGACATAATCTTTTTGAGAGAGATGAGCGTGGGCTTCGGCTTTATTCGCTTCTTTTAAGACCTCGTTGGTAAAACCACTTTTTTTCTTTAGGTCCTCCAAGGCTGCCAGGGCGCCATAATAATTGCCTTGCACCAGGTAGGTGCGGGCTAACCACACCAGACCCTCATAATAAGCCGGTTGATGGGAAAATAAATTATCGTTAGTTGGCTCCGGCTCGGATTTGGGGGTTGGCGACGGTGGTGCCGGTTTCGTATTGGCAGGTGTGGTTTCTTTTTTGGTGTTATTGGTGGCTGTTTCTGAAGCTGATTGGGTTGGCGGAGTGGTTTTGGGGACGGTAGTTCGGGTGACCGGATTTCCTTTTTTGGCTGCTTTTTGACGTTCCTTGATCGTTCTGGCACGTTCTTTAGCTAGCCGTTCGCGTTCGTCCTGTTTGTCTTCCCGTTCTTTGGTTATTTCTTTGGCGGATTTTTTAGGTTCGGTGGTTCTGGCCGGTTTGTTGGTCGCTTGGCCGGGGCGTCCGAGTTTACTCTTTTTAGCTTTGGTGGACTGCGTGATTTTGCGGTTATTGCTGCGGGTATTGGATGGGTCGAATTCATCCACCATATAAGCAAAGGTTTCGACAGCATTGGCATAATCTCTTTTGAGAAATTGACTTTTTCCCATCAGCAGATAAGCGTCATCGGTCCATTTGGAAGGACGGTGCAGATTGATCACTACACTAAGTTTTTCTATCCCTTTATCCAGGTCTGCCGTGACACCACCGACGCGGGAGCTGTTCAATTCCGGGTAAATGGGTAAAATTTTTGTGTAGTTCTCCACCAGATCGGTATTCACTTTGAGCACGCTGGTGTTATAAATTTCCTCCGCGTTAAAATAACCGTTGTATTTAGCAGTGGTATTATGATAGAGTTTGCTCAGGCCACTCATGTCATCCCGCTTTTTCTGAGTCACGCAGGAAATTAAAAGCAGCATGGACATGCTAAAAAAAACAATATAACGTTGAAACAAAAATGACTTCATAAACTGTGGCATCAAAAAATGTACATAGGTTAGGCCCGGAAACACTCTCCCTGACTATCAGTATAAACTTTATTGGTGCAAATTTATTTTAAATTTTTATAATCTTTTTTTAATGGCAAAGTCTAGCGGATGGTTTTCAAAAGCTTGGGTGCAGAAAATGCAGGTCCCGTATCGTCTGGTGGTCATGAATAACGAAACGTTCAAAGAAGTGGGTTCTTATAAATTGACCCTGCTGAACTTGTACATCGCTTTATGTACCCTGTTATTTATCGGTGCGGCATTAGTGTTTGTTTTGATTTTTTTTACGCCGGTAAAACGCCTGGTACCCGGATATCAGGATATCAAAGGGCATAGCGAATTCATCCGCGTGGAGCGCCGTTTGCGGAACCTGGAACAGGAGGTTAATGCTTATAAAGAATATACCACCCGGTTTACCAAGTTGCTCAATGGTCCCGAGGAGGCTGGTTCCACAACTGAATCAAATAAAGCGCCGAATCCACCCGTCTTTGTGGATGAAGATATCCCGACCACCACCAGTACACTGCCCAATTTCCTGCCGGAAGGGTTGGCAAAAAACACTTCCACGGCTCGTAAAGAAGCTCAGGAAGTGACCACCATCCCGATAGCTGTGGATGAGTCACAGCTGTTGTATTCTACCTATCTTGTTCCCCCGGCCAGCGGAGAAATCAGCGCAGGTTTTGCCCCTGAAAAAAAACATTATGGCACGGATATCCTGGCACCCAAAAACACTCCAATTAAAGCAGCCATGGATGGGTATGTGATTTCGTCAGACTGGACAGTAGAAACCGGCAATTCCATAGGTATACAACATGCGAATAATATTATCACCTTCTATAAACATAATTCACAGTTGTTAAAAAAAGCCGGGGATTTTGTAAAAGCCGGTGAGGCTATAGCCATCATCGGGAATACCGGCACATTATCCTCCGGTCCGCATCTGCACTTCGAACTTTGGTTTCAAGGCAAACCGCTTGACCCGGCGAATTACGTTCGTTTTAATTAATAAAACTTTATACAGATTATTTCCATGAGTAAATATATTGCACTGGGATCAATGATTTGGTTTGGGTTCATGTGCTCAGCAGCGCGATCCAGTCAACACAATAAGCCTATGGCCGCTAAACCTCGCTATGAAATAACCTTTGATTTTGTCTCCTGGGACTTTGGTCCGCTAAAAAAAGGTGAAACCCGCACCAAAATAATTCCCTTTACCAACACCGGAACCGATCCGGTCACCATCGAATTCATGTCTGCCTGTGAATGCACGTCCTTTACTTTTCCGGAAGACCCACTGGCGCCAGGTGCAAAAGGACAATTAGAAATCACCTTTGACAGTGCCCAAAAAGAAGTGAATGAAATGATTAGCGTCCAGCTCCTTCTTAAAGAGAAAGATCCGGAATCGGGCTATCAGATCGTTTATGAATTAAAATACACTTACCAAATAGTACAGTAAAACCACCAGAAATTCGGCTGGTGTAGGGTTTCAGTTTACATAAAATAAAACAGGTTCTTAATTATGCATGATAATTAAGAACCCAAGATGAATAAGTCTTTGACCAATGAGAAGCCTGAAAAAGGATGTTACGATTTGTTCGTATTCATACCGATCAGCGTGTAGAGCGGGCAAAAACTGACTACACTGGTTAAAACGAATACGGCACCCAGCACCACTAGGACGATACCCAGCGTACCGGTAACCGTTCCAGTAAAATACAAAGCAGCAAAAACGATGGCCAACACGACGCGGATGATGCGATCTGTATTACTCATGTTCTTTTTCATGACAGAAGATTTTAGATGATTTTAATTTAAAAAATTAATTCTCCGACTTTCACCAACAGGAAAACCAAACCCAGGCATAATAAACAAATAAGCAATAATTTTATGGCTTTGGATTTCAAGTCAATTATTTTCTACCCGTAAAAGTAATGTACCACATCGGTCAATAGCGGTGACTTAGGTCACACGTGTTGCAGATGCGCTGGTATTTAACCTGCTACAACCGCGTCGGCTTCTATTTCCACTAAATAATTTTCCCCGATAAGGTCTGCTTGCACCAGAGTGTTGACCGGACGAATAGCGGCAAAGCGTTGACCATGGGCCCTTGCTACAGCTTCCCAGTCCGCTATGTGTTTAATAAAAATGCGCGTTCTGACCACATCCTGCAATGTGGCTCCCAGAGCCTGCAATGTTCCTTCGATCTTGTCAATGATAAAATGAGTCTGTGCTGCCGCATCCCTTCCGCCTATGGAGCGCTGACCCAGGGTTGCGGTAGTACCGCTTATCCAGATCTGATCCCCACGCCGCAAACCCCGACAATATCCCGCCAGGTTTTCCCAAGTGGTGCCGGAATAAGCCTGGGTTCCGCGCGCAGAAGTCTGCACCGGATAAGGTGGTTCTACCGTTTGCAGATGGTGGCTAAGGTCACCGGAAGCTGTCAAAAAAGGTGGGCGACGATACTCATCCCCACAATCTCCAGGAATAGGATGCACCTGCTCCAGGGCTGCTTTAATCCGTTGGTGATCATCCTCAGTCAGGGATAGGTGCAATACGTGAAGATTGTTCTGGATGTGCTCGCTTTCGCCCAGACGAGTTCCGATAATGATGGCAGCTACGCCGGGCTGATCCAGGATATAACGGGATGCAATATTTGTTATGGTGGCATTTTTTTGTTGGGCGATGGCCTGCAGCGTTTCCAGCACGAATTGAAAAGACGCCCATCCACCCGCTGCATCGATGAATCGTTTATACTTCATAAGAGACCAGGTAGCTAGATGCTCCGCTGGAGGTTCCGGTTGCCCCAGCCAACGATCGGATAGGAAACCACCGGCCAAAGTACCAAACGCTAAGAGGCCGATGTTATGTTGCGCACAATAGTGTGTCATACCCTTAGCGGCGCGTTGATCCAACAACGAGAAACAAATTTGATTAGACACTATAGGTATCCCCGAACTAACCACCATATGGAGGTGAACAGTATCAAAATTAGTCAAACCGAGGTAGTGGATTAAACCTTCTTGTCTCAATTCATCCAGATAAAATAATTGCTCCAGCCAGCCGGGGTGAGCATAGTTCCAGGCATGGTATTGTAAGAGATCCAGACGTTCCATTTGTAATCGGCTTAATGAGGTAGTTACCGCAGTCCTAATGTCCTGCCTGGTTAAATGGCGGGGTGGTGGTACCCATTTGGTTAATAATTGGAGCTTGGAGGGGTGTGCAAAGCGGGCCCTGAATTGCCCCATGATTTCTTCACTGGTGCCATAATGATCAGCCATATCAAAGGTGGTTAGGCCGGCATGGACGCACGCTTCTATGGCGGGTGTAACCCGGTCTACAGATAACGGCCCGTGCTTTCGTTCTAGGTCTGCCACTTGCCAAAGACCATTGATTAGACGATGGATGGTTAACCCCGGGGCAAGGGTCACCTGGGCTGTGGATGATGATAGATTCATTCTTCCGGTAGTTGTGTAAATATTTTTGATGAATGTTTACCAGATAATTTTAGGCGATAGACGTGGTACCCATAGATAGAACTGGCCAAAATCATTACCAGCAGCCACAACCAGGTGGATTTGGTGTACCAGGCCTGTGCTGAAAAAAAATCTCTGGAAATGTGAACAGTTAAAAACAAAGTCAACAAAAGGGTGCCGGCCAGGCCGATAAGCTGTTGAAAAAATCGCCTGGGGATGACGTGGATTTCCTTGGCCAAAGCAGGATTGACTCTTTGAATCCAGATCAGAGTCAAACACATCAACAGAAAATTTACCAACATACTGATCACTAAAACATCAATGCCCAGAAAAAAATCACCAGCCAAATGGCACCCAAAAATACCCAGAGTAGCCATGAGGCCAGATAATAAAATGGCCCGGCGAGGCAATAAAGTGGTTGGATGCACTTTCGCTAACCAGGATGGGAAAACGCCATCAGCACTCCAGGCAAAAATGAGGCGGGAGTTAGACAAAATCATACCGGGTAAATCATTCAACAATGCGACCGTCGCACCGGCTAAGATAATGATGGTCCACCGCGGACTAAGTACAAAATGCAATAAGGAAGCAGCGTTAATCTCCCGCTGCGCAGCTTCTGCTGCCACTACCGGCCAGGGAACGGAGTGGTACACGGCTGAAGTAAAGACGAAGTAAAATACACTCACAATGCACATGGTCAGAACAATGGCTTGAGGTAAACGTCGTGCGGCTTGCTGGGCCTCGCCTCCAGCCTGCGCGATCGCATCAAAACCGATAAAGCTGGAAAACAACACCGCCGAAGCGCTTAGGAAAACAGACCAATTAAAGGTGGGTGTGGTCACCATCGCGGGTACTTTATGCCCAGCTGCATGGTAAGCCGCTAAAAAGTCTTCGGGATGGTGAGACCACCCGGCCCAAATGACTAAACCACCTAAGATGAACATTAACAGCATCAAGGGGATTAAAGTCAAAGTGTACACTTTCATCCCCAGCCAGTTGACCACTACGAACAACCAAAGGATGATCAAAGCCAGGATAAGGCGCATACTTGGCATGAGCATGATATCTGCCAAAGCAGGCCATTCCAAGGCTTTGGTGAGGTCGGCCATAAAGGGAACTAAAACGTAGGCGATTACACCAATAGCAATGGATAAGCCAAACCACTGGGAAAAACTGGCCACAAACCCTAAATAAGGGTGCAGGCCACGGCTGGCATAAACATAACTTCCCCCGGCTCGGGGCATTGCCGAAGCTAAAAGGGCATAGGCTAAAGCAGCAAGGAGCGCTGGAAAGGCAGCAAATAGGAAAGCCGGGAGTACCCAAGGCCCTAGCCCAGGGACATGCCGATGGATCATAAAAGGCACGATATAAATGGACGCTCCGATCATTGAGCATACGCCGGTCGCCATCAAGGCCGCTAAATTAAGTTTCCTGCCTAACATATTATCCTTGACTCAAAAGCTAAATATAACTGAATTAGCTGGTGCTGCAAGGCTAAGCTGAAACTCAGAAACTCAGAAATTAAATTCCACACCAAACCGGATCTGACGAGGCAGACCAGGGCGTAACCCTGATGGATGCCTGGCGGCCAGGTAGGCTGTATTGAGCACATTGTTCATCTGGCTAAAAAATGAAACTTGTGGGCTAAGTTGGTAATGGACGCTAAAATCCAAAATGGTACGTGCGGGAATATGTGCTGCGGCGGGAATGGGTCCTTGTCCGGCTTTACTGCGCATGGCGGCCTGATAGTTAATAGAAAGCTCAGTGGACCACTGGGGGCTTGCTAATCCAATTTGACTAAACAAGCGATGTGGTGCCAGATAAGGTAACCAATCACCGGTTTTTACAGAGCCCCAGGCTTCAAATTCACTGGCAAAATCATGTTTGAAACGGGTTACCGTGTAACTGTAGGAAAGATTTAGCGGGATGATAATTTGTCTGGCTGGAAATAAGTTGAGATAATACTTTCCTTCCAACTCCAGACCATGGGCTACCGCATCCCCGCCATTAAAAGTATCCCCGGTACCCACACCACCGGCTGCGGTTAGGTCTTTTCCCAGGAGATTGTTATAGCGGTCCACAAACAAAACAGACTTCCATCCCAGGCGATTTTTAAAATATCGCATCCCAGCTTCCACATTCAGACTTAACTCTGGAAGGCTTCCTTCATTGACACCCGGTGGACTAAATCCACGATGGACACCGGTAAAAGTAACCCAGCCCGGCTCAATCTGATAACTTGCCCCAACCCCTGGTATGATCACGCCGACCTTGTTCGAAGTTTTTTGTTGTGCTATGCCTAATCGTTCAGGATCTGTTTTACCATAATCGACTCGTTGCATCTGAATATTTTCATAACGCACACCCGGGGTAAAAGTCCATCGGCCTTGTTCCCAAATTTGTTGGACAAAACCTGACCATGCCGCCGCTTGGTTAATCCGGTTACTTTCCGAACCCGGCTGACCACGGAGTTCAAGGACTAAA
>JAYRWN010000270.1:0-2645 GCA_041917975.1 Saprospiraceae bacterium
AATTCCACGCCGCCGCCATTCACTGCACCATACACCCATTTATTAACACTGATCTTAAAAAGGCCATCCTGGTCACGATTGGCTTCACTGGCACCTTTGGTTTCTAAAGGCGCAAAATCAAAATCCGTGAACACCTCTCCATTCAGAGAGCGTAATTTAAAATTGGCTTTTAGGCTAGCCGGAAAAGTGACATCCACTTTGCCGTTAAACGTGGTAAAGGCCATAGGCGCATTAGGTGTAATTTGACTTAAACTCGCTTTAATATTTCCATTAAGCGCGTTGGCCAGGACCGCTCCTCCTACATTCATTAAATTTAAATCTCCATTCAGACTCTCAATATCCAACTCACCCTGTACGCCTTGTATTTCTATACCTCCATCCGTCATTGTACGGATTTTTAAGTCAAAAGTAGTAGGGACTTCCACGGTTAATGCGGCATATTTAAATATTCCGGCATTTTTGATGACCACTTCATTGTTGCGTTCAGTCACATCAAATTTTAGTCCACCACTGCTTATCTTGCGCATACCGGCGGCTTCCTGCTCTGCTTCATCCTGATCATCATCATCGTCATCATCTTTTTTATTAATTAAATCTTTTGCAGAGTATTTCACTAAAACATCCTGCCGATTGGCAGCTATAATTTTTACCGGGCCCATCATGGAAGATACCACTAATTTGCCCTTCTTACCTGGTTGCGTTAAAGGAACTTTTATTTCTTCATTCTCCTGAGCGGAGATCACCTGTCCAGGCAAAACAAAAAATAAAAGCATACAGTAAACAAATAACTTTTTCATTTTAGTTTAAATTGAATTTATTATTGAATAAACCTTTGTAGTTGAATCTACTATTTTCCCGATGTCTTGACATAAACGTCTCCGTTAAGTGTTTCGGCGGTCCATTTACCGCCACCCTGACCGAACTTGATAATTTGGTTGGAGCCTATTTTCATGTTCAGGCCTCCATATTCACCTTTTTTCTGCTCAGTTTCTGTTTCGTATTTTATTTGAGTTTCAGCGATGTTAGTATACAAATCCCCATGCAGGCTTTTAAATTTTACTTGCGCCGAAAACGATGGTGGAACTTGTAATTTAATCGTTCCATTTAAGGTATTAAAAGTACACTCTTCAGCATTCGTTGATGCAAAAGAACAATCGATATCTCCATTCAGTGTATGCAAATTTACCGGTCCATGATGGTTGGTTACTCTAATATTTCCGTTGAGGTGATTAAGAGTAGCATTATTATTTAAACCGTTTAAAACAATGTCGCCTTCATTCATGTTGGAGGCAAATACCTTAAGATGTTGAGGAATTTGTATGGAATAATTTATTTCCATTTCTGCATCTAATTCGCAGTGGTCCCAGGAATTATATTTTTTTCTATGGTTAAATTTTGGTTTAAAATCACCGCAAGGTGTTTCCAGGTATACCCAGAGTGTATCATTTGATAGATAAGTCCGGATTTTAAAATCAGTACTGTTCTGTTTTGCATGGCGTTCAGGAGTTATTTTTCCCTCCCATTGCACACTGATATCCTTTGCAGCGGCAGCATTGATTTCTATTATTCCACTGACATTACCAATGACCAGATGGTTTACACCGGAGGCATTAAAATTCTGACGGCCGTTTAATGGTATGGATTGACCACCGGCAACAAAAGCCGTTGTGGCTGAAATCACCAGAGCTAAAATTTTTAAATAATTAATTTTCATGGTTGTATCGGTTTTAAGTATGAATTATGATTCTAAATCAAGAGAAATTTTGTTTGCGATTAATTTATTTTATAAATGCTCGGTCATTCTCTATAATTTTATAAGTTTATGTTCAATCTCATCCTTCACTATCCCAGGCATTTGATTGACTTCCCAGGATTTTTTAAAGTAGTTCAGCGACCCTGCTACCTGATAAGCTTTCATCACATCCGCCAGGGCTATTTGCACCAAAGGCGAAGTTTGTTTAGCAATTGCTGCGATCAGGGCGGTTCTTACTTCCGGTTGGTCCGCAAATCTGACCAGGGATTCTAAAGCGGCGAGCCGGACATTGGTATTGTCATCTTCATTAAGCGTTATTAGTAATGCCTGAACAACAGCAGTACTGGCTTCAGGTAAATCATTGACCAACTGTACCCCTTTTAGTCGGTCCGACGTGGAGATTTGTGATTGCATCAGGTTAAGGCTCATCATCTCTTTAAGATCTTTAACCTGGGTGTTCAACACAGTCAATTGTTGATTGGTATTTTGTTTGCCTATTAACAGTCCCAGTGCTACACCGCCGCATAATAATAAACTGGCTGCCACGGCCGCCCATGTCCATGAGCGAATCATTTTTACCACCGGAGTTGGTGATGGGAGATTTTGTGTTGGTTGTTGGTCCAGCCAGGCATAGAAGTTACGATCCAGTCGATCTGAGGGAGCTAGCTCCTCCGGAAGTACCAAAGAACGCACCAACTCATTCCAATAGGGCACATCTTCCGGCAGTAATTCACCGTTTTCCACCGCCTTTTCTATCCTTTCCCAATCCGTCTTGGAGACTTGGTCAAAGGGTTGGTTTAAAATGTTTTTTATCGTGTCGTCAAGCATAAGTCTAAGATTGATGATAGTATTGATCTAATAACACATATTCATTTTTTAAACTACGTAGTGC
>JAYRWN010000271.1:0-1995 GCA_041917975.1 Saprospiraceae bacterium
ATGGAAAACCGCCCGACCCGTCTGCTGGTTATTTTGGTCATGGCCGTCGGGGCGGTGGTAGCCTTACTTTTCGGAAAAGTACCTCTGGAGCTTATCGTTATGGCCCAGAGCATTACCGTATTTGTTATTCCGTTTATTGCCCTGGCCATGCTGCTGGTAGCACGGGACAAAAATCTGATGGGGGATAATAAGTTGCCATCGTGGTTAGCGGTAAGCCTGGTGGTGGGTATAGCCCTGATTGTATTGATGGCGATATTTAATATTGGCATATTGTTTTTGTGAACAGAGACGGGTTCAGCTATTTGCAATCACAAGGAAAAATTTTAGCCTGGTGGTACACCCTTTGAGCACATATAATGCATCTTATGATAAAAATACACAACCGAATGATCAACCCTGTTTTTATTATTATTAATTTTCTTTTTCTTATCGTTGAGTTTACATCAGCACAAGCTGCAATAAGTACCATCACCATCATCAACCGTGACGCTATAGTTGATACGCTTTATATTACGAACATATCTTCACACAAGCTCATGGCCAAAATACCGGTCAGTCAGGAGATTGCACATTATGACCTGGAGCTATCGGAGACAATACTGACCTCGGTGACCACAAGGTCATCTTCAACATCCTATTTATCCGTATTTACACCCGGCGGCTCTAAAACATTCTTAATCAATCAGGGGAAAGTAAAAGCCATAAACAGTGTGGTTGATTCTCTGCAAAACGAATTATGGCATTCAACCAATCAATTCATTGGTAAGGTAAATACCCTGCAAAAAATGGATTCGGATGTGCAGGATCTGGTGGTGTATTTAGGGGATAGTACAATTAACAGCCGCCAGAAAAATGTTGATTCATTTATCCACCTGTTAACGCCTGATGAACACGCCTTACTTACCTTTCAGAATTATGCCAGGGTGTATAATTTTTTGTTAGTTAATGGTCGGATTTTTAAAATTATTGATCCTCGTTTGAAATACTTCGATTTCATTGAACGTATTGATTTTAGTCACCCATTTTTACCCACGCTCCCCGATGTTGCAGTGCAGGCATTGGAAATAGAGTTCCTGAGGAAACAAGAGCGAATAGAACACCTTTCCGAATTTTTAAAGCATTTTAATTATGTTGTAAGAGACACATTTAGAGCTGATTACCTACAGGTCATATATATTAATTTAATCACTGAAAATCCGCAATATTGGTCAGGGCATCAGAAATTTATTGACGCGGATTTTACTGTGTTTTTGGATAATTATTTTAAGTTAAGCCCACATAAACATCTGTTAAATAAGGCTGATTATTCCGGGTACGCCTCCCTTCAAGGTCTGCCGGCTTATAATTTTATGGCCTATGATCATCGTGACAGCATTTTTTCATTAGCTGATTTCAAAGGTAAGTTTGTGCTCATTGATGTTTGGGCTACCTGGTGTGGACCCTGCCTTAATCAAAGGCCAAGGATGCTAGAAATCGCTAAAAAATTCCGCGACCATCAAAGGCTGGAGGTAATCATGCTTTCTGTTGATGAAAACAAAAAAAATTGGTTAACGTATCTGGGAAAATCGAATCAAGATAATTATGGGATAGAATTATGGATAAATGAGGAAATGAAAAGTCATTTTAACCGAGAGTATTTGGTAAAATTTATCCCCAAATATATCTTGATTGATCCAGACGGAATAATTGTTCATGCTAATTTGCCCGAACCCTCTTATGCATTAAATAAGATGCTGGAAGATTTAATAAAAGAATAAAATTCAACTTTTTGCCTGACTGTTTTTTGAATGGTGATTATTAATGGTTTTGTAATTCCAACCATAGCGGTATTTTTAGCCAATGAATTCAGCAGTATTACAAAAATATCACCAGCTCTTAGCGCCTTCCGATCGGTTGGTCACCGACCTCCTACATCTGGAAGGGGATATCCTCATCCTCGGCGTGAGCGGTAAAATGGGACCTGACCTGGCTGTACTGGCGCAGGCCGCCATACGA
>JAYRWN010000272.1:0-4657 GCA_041917975.1 Saprospiraceae bacterium
AACCGTATCCCAAGTAAGACTAATTCAGCCTATAAATTAATAAAATGGATATCTTTAGCAAACTATTAGTAGAGCGTACACCTCTCCGGCTCTTGACAGTAAATGAAGGCCCATTGGGCAACTCCTTGTATCAAATAGCTGAAAAATATTTTTTGTTTCCTTTTTTGGAAGGCCCCTTGGCCAATAGAATGCACTTTAACGGTAAGGAGATGATAATTTGGAGTGTCAATAATTACCTGGGATTGGGCAATCACCCAGCGCTAAAAGAAGCGGAAAAAGAATCACTGTTGCGCTGGGGTCTTTCCATACCTATGGGAGCCCGGATGTTTTCGGGAGACTCCGCCCTGCATCATGCTTTGGAACAAGAATTAGCTGAATTTACCCAAAAAGAAAGCGCTTTAATACTAAATTATGGTTATCAAGGGATGATATCACTGATCGACTCATTAGTTGACATCAAAGATATTATTCTTTACGATGCTCAAGCGCATGCCTGTATAGTAGATGGCGTAAGGATGCACCAAGGAAAAAGATTGGCCTTTATGCATAACGACATTGCAAACTTACGCCAACTATTGGCACGGTCTTCTGCAACAGTTGAAAAGGAAGGTGGAGGTATATTAGTGATTACCGAAGGTGTTTTTGGCATGGCTGGGGAACAGGGTAAAATAAAAGAAATAGTTGACCTGAAAAAAGAATTTGAATTTCGATTTTTAGTGGACGATGCACACGGATTCGGAGTCGTTGGCCCAACCGGCGCAGGTATTGGGGAACTACAACAAGTCCAGCAGGGAATAGACCTTTATTTCGGCACGTTTGCAAAAGCGTTCGCAAGCATAGGCGCGTTTGTGTCAGGTGATTTGTCAACAATTGAAAGTATCAAATTCGGCTCAAGATCACAGATGTTTGCCAAAACTTTACCACTTTCATATGTTGAGACTAATTTATTACGCCTTAAATATGCAAGACAAAATCCGTATCTTTTGGAAAAATTGTGGGTCAATGTTGCTCTGTTGCAAAAAGGATTGAAAGCAATCGGCTTCAACTTAGGCGTTGCAAATACACAGATAACTTCTGTTTATTTAGATTGCAGTATTGAAGAAGGAGCCAAGATGCTTGTAGATATGCGAGAGACGTATGGCGTGTTTTGCTCAGCGGCCCTGTATCCTGTAGTCCCAAGAGGTATATTTTTATTCAGATTGATACCGACGGCAGCCCATACGGAAAATGATATTGAGCAAACAATAACGGCATTTGCAAATTGCAAGAAAAAGCTAAACGATGGTTATTATTTATCTCCTTTACCTGACAATATAATGAAAAACCTGTCATCCTTTACTCAATCCTCCGCAGGAGTATGAAAAATGAAATACCTCGCTTTCAAAACTTGTGTGAGCTTGTACAATACAGGGCTGAACAAACACCAAAAGCAGCGGTCTATTCCTTTTTAAAGGCCGAAAACCAAACAGAGACTATCACCTGTGAAGAGGTAAATATACGGGCGAAATCTATTGGCGCTAAACTTCAATCTATGAGGGTTGATAAAAAGACTGTATTGCTTTTGTTTACACCCGGTTTGGAGTATATATCGGCTTTTATGGCATGCCAATTTGCAGGTGCGATAGCAGTCCCCGCTTATGCCCCCGCCAACGAGAGCGGCTGGGAGCGTTTATATTCAATTATTGAAAACGCTGGTATTAAAATTGTACTTTCAACCTCGAAAATTATAAAAAAAGTAGAGGACCTTCTACAGTTTTTACCGGAATCAATGGCATTGCACCTGGTCGCTACCGATCAGATAGGCAACGATATGGCAGCTACATGGAAAATGCCATTATTAAAACCTTCTGACCTTTCATTTTTGCAATTTACTTCCGGTTCAACCGGAAAACCCAAAGGAGTCATGATCACGCATGGCAACGTACTCCATAATTCTGAGCTGATAAGGGTCTGTTTTCATCACGACAGCACAAGCCAGGGAGTTATATGGTTGCCTCCCTACCATGATATGGGACTTATTGGTGGTATATTACAACCCATGTATGTTGGCTTTCCCGTTTTGCTTATGTCACCTTATTATTTTGTGCAGGAACCTCTGCGATGGCTGAAAGCGATTTCCGACTATAAAGCTACCACGAGCGGGGGGCCTAATTTTGCATTCGATTTATGCGTAAAAAAGATACAAATTGAAGACTGTCAAAATTTGAATCTGAGTAGTTGGAAGATTGCTTTCAATGGCGGCGAACCTGTCAGAGCAAATACGATAGACCGGTTTGAAGAAAAATTTAAAACGATTGGTTTCCGGCGCACTTCGTTTCTGCCATGCTATGGCCTGGCAGAAAGCACATTGATCGTATCAGGGTGTAATTTCTCTGATTCTCCGAAAGTTTTCTCGGTCAAACAGGCAAACCTATCTGAAGGTAATATTGCATTGAAACATAGCAATGATGAAGATATTACATTTGATATAGTTAGCGCTGGCCCTGTTGTAGCCGGAATTGATCTGTTGATAATAGACCCCGATACGAATAAAATCTGTCCGGATGGCTGTATCGGGGAAATTTGTATCAAGGGTGAAAGTGTTACCCGTGGATATTGGCCAAGCACACATGACAACAATGGAGAACTGTGTCAAAACACAACCGAGGTATTAGGAAAGACTTTTTTCAGGACAGGCGACTTGGGCGCATTATTTCAAAATGAATTGTTAGTTACAGGCAGATTGAAAGACTTGCTCATTGTGAACGGAAAAAATTTGTACCCGCAAGATATAGAAGCAAGCGCTGAATCTGTACATGAGGGAATCCGTGCCAATTGCTCGGCTGCCTTCTCCATTGGCCTGCAAGATGAGCAGCTTTACCTGGTCGTGGAGATAAATTCCTGGGTAAAAACAGAAACGTTGAAAGAAATCAAAAACGAGATCGCAAAAAAACTATTATCGGAATTTGGGTAACTATCCAGCCGCCTTCGGCGGCGAAGAAAATTCTGGTTTACTGATAAATTAGTTTTATTTTTAGGGTTTCAATGACAGCAAAAGAGCAAATATCACACCTTCAAGGTCAATTGGATCAAGCCTTGGCTCGAAATTTGGAGTTGGAGGCTCGGGTTTCTGAGTTGGAAGCGTTGGTATTACGTCTCAGCACGGTCAAGACGAGTAAAAATAGCCACAATCCGCCCTCGACGGATAAATGGGGCAAGAACCAAAGCCTCCGTCAGAAGAGCGACAAAGCAGTTGGCGGTCAGAAAGGGCACAAAGGCAAAACCTTGGAAATGGTCGAGACACCTGATGTGACAGAAAAAATCTATCCGAACTATTGCAACCGATGTGGCAAATCATTGGAAGGATTGTCTTTTGAGTTGGTGGGTCGTCGTCAGGTGATTGATATTCCACCCATTGTTCCGATTACCACCGAGTACCAGAATTTTGGGACCACCTGCAGTTGTGGTCATCGCCAGTGTGGCACTTTTCCTGTTGGGGTGGAAAACCATGTCCAATATGGCAAAAACATACAAAGTTTGGTGATTTATCAAAGTTACTACCAGTTTTTGCCCTTTGAGCGGCTTCGGGATTTTTTCAATAAAGTATTCGGTGTTTCCATCAGCAAAGGCACATTGGAGAACATATTGCGCCGTGCGGCACGAAAAGCACAGCCGGCTTACGAAGCTTTAAAACAGGCTGTCACGAAGGCTTCTTTTGCAGGCTCAGACGAAACTTCTTTCAAATCAAAAGGTTCAAAGAACTGGTTTTGGGTTTGGCAAAATACTCTGGTCACTTATCTTGTTGCTGCCACCTCGCGCTCTAAAGATGTTATTGAGGAGCAGTTCCCAAACGGCTTACCCAATACGGTGCTGGGTTCTGATCGCCTGGCCGCCCAACTTTCTACCTTGACCAAAGGCAAGCAAATCTGTCTTCCTCATTTGCTTCGGGAATTGAACTACCTGATCAGTGCCGAACAAAACCCTTGGGCATCCAACTTCAAAAACTTGCTAACCGATGCCATCCAACTCAAGCAGCAAAACCCGGTTTATGAAAAAGATAACCCCAGCGCTCAAAACATAGAACTAAGAACGGATCAAATCCTGCAGCCTGATAAGCTGCTGCCACTGCTTGAAAAACCTTTACTGTATAAACAAACCATCACATTCTTTAAGCAAATGATATTGAAAAGGGATGCCCTGTTCACTTTCCTCTATCATCAGGATGTGCCTTTTGACAACAATGGTTCTGAACGAGCCTTCCGAATGGTCAAGGTCAAAACTAAAATATCCGGGCAGTTCAAGTCATTACAGCATGAATTTGCTGTTATTCGATCCGTTATCGATTCTGCAATCAAAAACGGCCAATCTGTATTCTTCGCACTCACCACGCTCCTTGATATCCCAATGCCGCCGAAGGCGGCTGGATAGTTACGAAGTGATTATTATTAAAATTGTTTTGGCCGTAATCTTTACCTTATCAGTATTGGGCAAACTGACGGGCAAAACAAAGTCAACTTTTGAAAATGCCGGTTACAGCCTGAACATAATGTATGCCACTGCTATTGCAGAAATAATATTTACCGTCGGACTGTTTACCAGGTATGAATTGTTTTCAACAGTCGGACTGTTGGCGATAATTAGTGGCGCTGTTTTCACCTTGTTTCGCCAAAGAGTTAAG
>JAYRWN010000273.1:0-2489 GCA_041917975.1 Saprospiraceae bacterium
GAGATATTATGTGATTAAAGTAAATATTTGGTATAGCAGGATGCCATGGAAAGGTTTGGATTAGTTTAAAATTCCAGGCTAATTAAAACCTTAAATCCTCCACATGCACCCCCGGGTATTTTTTGGCATCAAACAGAAAAGCCGCCGGATCGATCACTGTGTTGCTGTTCAGCTTGTCCAACTGGAGAATCATGCGCAGGCCGTCTTTAAAAAAGATTTCGATTTTTTTTGGCGTATTGCTAGGATCAATACTCAGGCGCACTTTACTATATTCCGCTTTGCGGTCGCGGGGTTTGAATTCGATCTGGTCTAACAGCACCCCGTTTTCTTTGACCTGATTGGTCAACGCAAAATAATAGTCCTTTTTTTCATAGATTTTCAACCAGTCCAGGGGAGTATTAAACTCACCATCGGCTTCATTATCGCGAATGGTCACCTCTTTATCCGCCGGAAGATAAGTCCATAAGGATTGCCCATCATTCACGATGGTCCGGTCGGGAATTTCCAGGCGGTATTTGGGGCCCTGCTGAATTAATTTACCTTTTTGCACTTGCTGTGGCTGATCCGGAATAATGGTGATGCTGGTAAAATCCACCTGCACATTCTGCCATTTACTCACCTTTTTTTGGGTAGATTCTAAAACAAATACGGCGCGGGGATCGGAAAATTCCTCCTCGGCAGTTTTTGGGGACACCGTGTTTTGGGCTCGCACGTTGGAACTAACCAACAGGAGGCCAAAGAAAAGAGCTGAAAAATAATGGTTTGCCACAGGCCATGGATTTATATCTATTGGACAGAACGCAATAAAATGCCAAAAAGTTTTAATATGCTGTTAAGGTCTTGTTATGACAAAAGGACCAATTACCCTTTCTTTTTAAGTTCCTCCAGCAGATAATCCAGTTCTATTTCGGAAAAGACCAACACCTCCCGGGGCTTGCTGCCATCTGCAGCACCCACGATGCCCAGTGCTTCCAGCTGATCCATAATGCGACCGGCGCGATTATAGCCCAGTTTCATCCGCCGCTGGATCATGGAGGTTGATCCCAGTTGGTTTGCCACCACCAATCTGGCGGCTTCTTCCAGCGCACCATCTACTTCACTCCAGGTTAAGGCCCCTTCACCATTACCATCTTCATCCGGGGACTTGTACTCAGGCAATAGGTATGGACCTTCGTAGCCCGGTTGTTTGGCTATACATTCGATGACGCTTTCCACTTCCGGCGTATCCACAAAAGCAGATTGTATCCGCACCATGTCGCCGCCTACGGACAGCAACATATCCCCGCGACCGATAAGCTGTTCTGCACCGCCGTAGTCAATGATGGTTCGGCTATCCACCTTCTGGGTCACCTTATAGGCTATCCGGGCGGGGAAGTTAGCTTTGATGATACCGGTGATGATATTTACGGAAGGACGCTGCGTAGCGATCACCAAATGGATACCCACGGCCCGGGCCAACTGAGCGAGGCGTGCAATGGGCAATTCTATTTCTTTACCAGCAGTCATGATTAGATCAGCGAATTCGTCGATGACCAGCACTATAAATGGTAGGAAACGGTGTCCGTTCTCCGGATTTAATTCGCGTTTAACGAACTTTTTGTTGTATTCTTTAATATGTCTGGCACGCGCCTTTTTTAGCAGATCATAGCGCGTTTCCATTTCTATACACAGGCTGTTCAGCAGATTGACTACCCGGGATGTTTCGGTAGTGATCGGCTCTTCCTGATTGGGTAGTGTGGATAAAAAATGGTCTTTTAGTTTGCCATAAGGGTATAATTCCACTTTTTTAGGGTCAATCAAAATGAGCTTTAACTCACTCGGATGTTTTTTATACAGTAAAGAAAGAAGGATAGCATTGATCCCTACGGATTTTCCCTGACCGGTAGCGCCGGCGATGAGTAGGTGTGGCATTTTAGCCAGGTCAGCGACGAACACTTCGTTAGCGATGGTTTTACCTACTGCTATCGGCAGATCCATGTTGCTGGAGGTGAATTTTTCAGACTGCAACACATCTTTTAAAGAGACAATCTGCTTTTTCTTATTGGGTACTTCGATCCCGATGGTTCCTTTACCCGGAATAGGTGCGATAATCCGGATGCCGAGGGCACTTAAACTTAAAGCTATGTCATCCTCCAGGTTTTTTATTTTGGAGATGCGCACACCCGCCGCAGGGATTATTTCATATAAAGTCACTGTAGGGCCAATGGTTGCGCGTATCTTGGTGATTTCAATTTTATAATTAGACAGGGTGGCAATGATCTGGTCTTTATTAGCTTCCAGCTCACTGCGGTCTATTTCTACTTTTTGGTCATCATAATCTTCTAAAAGGTCTAAGGTCGGAAAATGATAATCCGGCAGATCGCGAGTAGGGTCATACGGTGTGGATAAATCCAGATGTTTAGGTTTATCAGCCTGGTCTTCCATTTCATTGGTCACTTCCTGTAAATTCTCCAGGTGGTCTAAATCGGCCAGCAGATCGGATTCTTCCA
>JAYRWN010000274.1:0-5935 GCA_041917975.1 Saprospiraceae bacterium
AACTGCCCTGGGGCTACCCGGCATCCATCTTGTTGAGTTTAGTGCCTCCGCTATGGTTCCGCGTCATTGATCCGCACTTGTCGAATTATCAAAAAAGTTAAGGCCGGACGTGCGGTGAATACACGGCGAACCATATTCATATCTATACAAATAATTATGTGAAAGATGTTACAGATTTGCATTCAATTTTTTTAGTTTTACCAACATTAAACAATTAACCTAATTTCTATTGATCATGAAACAAGTAAAGTATTTTTTACCCTTGCTGTTGGCGGGTGGCTTCATGCTACAAAGTTCCGTATCCGCTTTCAAGCTGAAATACCCTAAAAAAGTAAATGAAGTCATTCAGGCCAAATGTTACGGCTGCCACAATCCGGCCGGCCAGAATGAAAAAGCCAAAACCGCTTTGAACTGGGACAACCTGCTGACCATGGATGTCATGGAACAAGGAAAAAAAGTAAAGGCCATCGCCGGCACATTAGATCAGGGCACCATGCCTCCAAAAATGTTTTTGGAAAGAATGCCGGACAAAAAATTAACGGCTGATGAAGCAAAAATAATCAGTGCCTGGGCCAACAAAGCAGCCAAGAAATTGATGAAATAATTAAAACATAACCAAAACCAAAGAGCGGGAGATGTGCAAACGTCTTCCGCTTTTTCTTTTCCGGTGCCAGGCTACCACCGATTAAGGCGCCACTCATACACTACGGTAACAATGAGTAGTTTGAACATCATATAAATGCTGTCTTCCACCGGAATAGTCCCCATGCGCAGGCCCAGATTTTCAGCATTATTATACCAGACCACCTGGTCCTCGATCCAGGAGCCGGTAAGGATGCCGTTGACAATAAAAAACGGGATCAACGAAACCAGGTAACCCGCTAAAAAACGGCTCCACATGGCCCGTTTAAAATCCATGCCGCGCAAGATGGTGATGAGCAGTCCGCAGCCGATAAAATTCACCGCCGTATACAACCGTTGGTAATGCCACACACCCAGAATCATCAGCATTAGGCCTAGCCCTGAAAAAAAAGCAGGCGCCCAGGATGTCCAACGGTCTTGCGGAAAAAAATAAATCAACGCTTCATAGATAAATAAACAAGCATAAGGGATGCAGAAAAAAAACAACCATTCTTCCACCGGCAACCCCCACCAGCTGGCTCCCAGCAGGTAGCGCGGATTAAAACCCCATACACTTTGCTGGGTAAAATAAATATCCCAGGGTAAAAAGACCAGCGCCATGGCCGCCAATCCCCAGAAAAGCGCCGGCCATTTGTCAGCAAAACGGATGCGCCTGTCCCAGGAAAACAAGAAGGGAAAGAGGATGGACCCCACATCAAGCACTAAGTATAAATAATGTTGCATACCGGATGTAAAAACATAGTAACAGCTTTTATGCCGGTGTGTTTTTTAAAGGCCGAACATCTTGTCCCGGATACTAATGTCACCGGGAAAACGTTTTGAAGGAATAACAAAAATTTATGACCATGAAAATAAGCTGGATGGCTCTTTGCCTGGGCGTTAGTTTAATTTTGGCCTCCTGCACCAAGGATGAGGTAGATGTGTTGCATGGCTCTTGGAGGATCACCGCCGCCAGCGTAGAACAGGATGTTCTGGGTAAGCTGGAGGCAACCAAAGCCTCGGGCACGGTGAACTTTAATGAAGATGGCACCGGCTCTCTTAACTATTCCTTTTCGGCCGAAGGACTGTCCGCCAGCTCATCCGGTCCGTTTACCTGGGTGGCCACCTCCGACCACATAACTCTAAATGGCGGAACAGCCGAGGAAGTTAACTGGCAACGGCTGGAAAATAAAAATAAGAAACAAGTCATCCAGTTTACGGATACCGATGCTCAACAAGGAGGGGCAGTGACCATTACCCTGACTCTGGAAAAATAGGATCCGGGTCTAATCCCAGTGCGGTTTATTGCGGGTTTGTTTAAGTTCGCTGGTTCGTTTCTTTTGCCGGATGCGTTCCTGTACGGCTTGCCTACTGGGACGCGTGGGTCTACGCGGTGGTGATACTTTTATGGCCGTCAGAATAATGGCTTTTAGTTTGACCAGGGCTTCGTGTTTATTCTGTAGCTGGCTGCGGTGTTTTTGTACTTTGATGACGATCAGCCCGTCCCGGAAATGTACGCCCTGGGCAGCGAGTAGACGTTGTTTATAGACCTCAGGCATGGGGTTATTCCGGATATCAAAAGTCAATTGGACGGCCGTTTCCACTTTATTAACATGTTGCCCCCCCGGGCCGCCGGAACGCATCGACTCCCAGACCAGTTCATACTCCTGAATGATGATATGCTCGTTTATCTTGATCATTACCGGCCTAAAGATACACACCCGGAGCGACCTACCGGAGCGGTGATGAGTTTGGCACAATATGAGCAATTATTTTACACTATATAAACAATTGATTAAAAAGGGTTTCTATGGTGACTATAAAAAAATTTACCTAAATTGCCTTTAGATTCAAGTATATAAATAAATCTTCCGTGCAGGAAAACCAACTGATCAAAACTCTTTCGATCATTATCCCAGCTTATAATGAGGAGAAAACCATTGCCCATATCCTGGACCAGGTGTTGGCCGTGGAGCTTATGGGGCAGATCTCCAAAGAAATTGTGGTGGTTAACGATTGTTCACGCGATCGCACGGAGGAAGAAATCACCAAATATATTTCTGACCATCCGGATACACCGATCCGATATTTTAAACACGACATAAATCAGGGTAAAGGTGCAGCTCTACACACCGGCATCCGTCAGGCTACGGGTCAAGCCATCATTGTCCAGGACGCTGATCTGGAGTATGATCCCCAGGAATTTAACCTTCTGCTGGCGCCGATGTTAAAAGGGGTGGCCGATGTGGTCTATGGGTCGCGTTTTATGGGAGGGAGCCCACACCGCATTTTATTCTTCTGGCATTCTATCGGCAATCAAATTCTGACTTTCATCAGCAACTGGTTTACCAATCTGAACCTCACGGATATGGAGACATGTTATAAACTGATCAAAGCGCCCATTCTCAAAAATCTGGATCTGCGGGAAAGGCGGTTTGGTTTCGAGCCGGAAGTCACCGCCAGGTTGTCCCGCGTGCCGGGCATACGTATTTATGAAGTGGGTATTTCTTATTACGGACGCACCTATGCTGAAGGGAAAAAAATAGGGTGGAAAGACGGATTCCGCGCTATTTATTGTATTCTGAAGTACAATTTATTTTCATGAGGTAATCCAGGTTGAAATCTTATTATACGCATCAACACCATTCTTGAACATCATCCTGAGGTTGCCCCACAGGTTAACCAATACCGCCTTTCCAAGGCTAAATATGGAGTATTGAAGTTCAAAAATAATTCTGCATTTACCATTCAATTTTTCCGGCCAAAAAAGTTTAATAGATTTTAATATAATAATTTTTACACTTATGCGCCAGGCGCAAAAATGTATTCTACGCCGCGCTATTTTTTACGCGCTACCATCAGTCCATCGCGCAAGGGGAGGATCACATTTTCCATCCGTTCATCCGTAGCTACCCGTTTATTGAACGTCTGCATGGCTGCACTATCTACATCCTGAGGGCCAAAAACTACTTTACCACTCCACAAGACATTATCAACCAGAAATAACCCTCCCGGCGTGAGCATGGGGACCAGGACCTCATAATACCAGGTGTAATCTTGTTTGTTGGCATCCAGGTACACCAAATCGAATCCAGGAGCTAAAGTAGGTAGGATGGTCTTGGCGTCACCCAGAAGGATGTTAATATTTGGACCTGATTCGAGTCCTTGAACATGCTGTTGGATAAGGTGTGCGTATTCCGGATTGGCTTCGATGGTGATCAGTTTTGCCGTTGCGGGTAGTGCTGAAGCCAGGCATACAGTGGCATAGCCGGTAAAGGTACCGATTTCCAGAACCCTGGAGGGCTGGTGCACTTTGGTCAGCAGATATAACCAGGATCCCTGAAGCGGGCCGGTAAGCATTTGCGGAGCGAGAGTTTTTAAGCCGGTTTGCCGCTCAATTTGGATGAGTCGTTTATGCGGCAATGTGCTATGGGCTGCGCAGTAGTTTTCCAATTTTTTTTGCCTTTCCGGAGACATACTATCTTGCTATGAATTGAAGAAAATCAAATATGTTTATTTCTTTTGCGCTCCAATAGGGCATGCGCAAATATCAGGCTAATGATCCACATGGCTCCGGCATAAAATGTCCACTGTAATTCTTTATGTTCGTCGAGCAACCACCAGGCCATCAGGATCCCGTACACCGGTTCCAGATTAAACGTCAGATTTACCGTGAACGGAGTGAGGTGTTTCAGCGCCTTAAGGCCGAGGATATAACCGATATTGGTGCAAACAAATGCTAACACCGCCAGGTAAAACCAATCCTTTGGATTGGGCCACCTGGTATGGACAGAAGACCATATAAAATAGGGGATTAAGATCAGCGATATGGTTAACCAGGCTCCGGTCATTTCCCAAAAGGTGATGACCATCGGTGGAGTCGTGCCCATCCGTTTTTTATTAAGAATGGAAAATAATACAAACAGGAGAGTAGAACCTAACCCGACCAACACCCCCCAAAGTTGGTTAACCTGCAAATCATGACTGATGAGCACCATGCCGGGAATGATCAACAGCCCAAGAACGGCATCGCGCCAGCGCAAAGCTGTACGTAATAACCAAGGCTCCAGAAAGGCTGAAAATAAGGCGCTGGTAGCCATACAAATCACTCCGATGGATGCATTGGCCAGTTTAATACTGCCAAAAAATAATAACCAATGTAATCCCACCAACCCGCCAATGGCTAAAAAAACCCTGATCTCTTTGTTCGGTAGTTGTAAGGACTGCCGGAGATAACGCAGCATCAGCCACAATCCCAGACCTGCCAAACCCACGCGCCACCATACTACAGCTAAAGCAGGCAGGCTGATCAGCGCCCCTAAAATAGAGGTGAGGCCAAACAGGACCATGGCGGCATGTAACTGAACGTAAGCGCGTGATTTATACTCCATATCTAAAGTCGGTACAAAATAAAGCAAAGTTGGTGGTATAAACATGCGCTCCTGGCCGGGCCGGAAAAGACATAAACCCAAACCCACACCTGTCGTCCCTGTTAATCCAGCAGATATTTCCTTAAAAAGGTGATGCTCTGTTGCACAGCGGCACGGCCGTTGCTTTCGATGCCATACCAACCCTGGTATCCGGCGTTTTGGGCAATCCGGAGCATCTCTAAAGTCATGGCTTCCGCCGGTTGTAAACGAAAAGACATGCCTTTGGCCCAGGGTGCAGTCTGGCGTAGATAGTCCACATGGTCATAAGGGAAGCCGGGCTCACGCCAATCCGGGTAGGTACCGAACAAAGGGTCATTTACCCGTTTGATCAACTGCACTAACCACTGAGCATCATCGGATACACCACCGTGATTTTCAATGAGTATGTTCATGCCCAGCGGCCGGGCATAATCCAGCAACAGGTGGTAAGCTTCCTCTGCCCAGAGGAGAGCTTCGGTTTTATCCACATGTTGTGGACCGCGACAATTGGTCCGGATGGCCTGACAGCCCAGGTAATGGGCGATATCCACCCATTTGCGGTGATTAATGACAAACTGACGACGTTCCGCTGGGGTGGGGGCGCAGCCATCCCCTTCATCATCCACCATGATCAATACGAGTGCCACGTTATAATCCGCGGCCCGCCGTTTTAATTCCTGCAAATACGTTTCAGTAGGCACTGAAAATAAAGTGTTCACAAACTCAATACCGTCCAAACCAAAATCTTCACGGGCGATGCGCGGGAAATCCAGGTTAGTCCACTGGCCGGCGCGAATCTCGTCGATTAAAGCCCACTGGGCCAAAGAAATGTTATTCATGGATGGAATTTAAAAGAAAGTTAAAAAGTTAAGATAATACTATTTTTATGATAATCGTCAATGTCC
>JAYRWN010000275.1:0-20531 GCA_041917975.1 Saprospiraceae bacterium
CCGAAAATATAAATCCTAATTCAATCACACATTCTTTTTGTTCCAAGACAAGCGGCAAATCAGCCACCTTTCCTACTTCGTTAATGATCATTTAATTGACGGATCAACTCAAATGCCATTTAGTCAGCAACGACCGGAAATAAGCTCGCACGTAAAACAATAAAAAATAAAGCGGATAAATAAAAAACAAACTTTAACTTCATCCCATAAGACAAAAATAAAATTCTAAATAATGACCCGGCCGCCATTTAAAACCATAAATAATAATTTATTAACCTCCGGATTAGTTATGGCATGCTTGCTGTCCCTCCGGGTTTATGCCCAGGATGCGATAACGCCGGAAGATTATCAGCGGGCTGCGGGATTTTTATATGAAAATTATCACAATAAAAAGGCATTTAATCTGACCATCGAACCTCATTGGTTTCCGGACAGCAGCGGGGTATGGTATATAAAGTATTCACCTGACCAGAAACAATATTACCGGATAACTTTTCCCGACCTTAAACAGGACGATCTGTTTGATCATCAAAAACTGGCTAAAATCCTGTCCGATACATTGGGCCGCAACATTCAGGCCCAAAATTTACCCATCAGCACACTGGATTATAAAAGCCATAGCGAAATGATCTTGACCATTGACAACAAAAAATTTATTCTTAATACCAAACAATATTCACTCACCCCTTATCACGAAAAACCTCAAGATGAATCAGTAAGTTTTTCTCCTGACCAAAAATGGATGGCTTTTACCAAAGACCATAACCTATATATTAAGTCCATGGAGACGAATGAAGTGCGTCAGCTGAGTACCTCCGGAGTTGAAGGATATGAATACGCCACCTGGTATGGATGGGGAGAAACCATAGAGGGTGAACACGGGGACCGCCCCGCTCATTTTGGGGTAGACTGGTCTGAAAATAGTGCCTGGATTTCTGCAAATATTTGGGATTTCCGGACGGCGCGTAAAATGCATCTGCTGGACTGGAGTGTGGATACTTTATATCGGCCAAAATTGCTTTCTTACTACCGGGGATCGCCGGGTGACACAACCATGATCTATGTCGAACCGGTATTTTTTAATGTTAATTCGGGGAAGGAAATCAGATTGAAATTGCCTAAAAGCACGCACATCAATGCTGTGCAGGTTTTTTGGTCTAAAACACCCGGAAAAGTTTATTTGCAACAACTCTCACGCGGATTTCAGAACCTTCACCTGTATTCATTCGACTTGGCTACTGAACGTCTGGAGGTATTATACACGGAAAACAGTAAAACCAATATTGATAATTTTTCTTTTGAACTGGCGGAAAAAAGTCACCTCCTCTTTTTTTTATCCGAAAAAAGTAGTTGGCAACAGCTGTATAGCCTGAATCTACAAACTAAAAAAGAAACACCACTTACCGCCGGAGCCTATTATATTCATGGCATTGAAAAAATTGATGAAACGCAACAGAAGATCTATTTTATCGCCTCAGGCAGGGAACCGGGTTGTAACCCTTACTATCGATATCTTTACAGCATATCCTTTGATGGTCAAGCCTTACAGCTGCTCACTCCGGAAGACCGGAATCACCAAATCAACATTTCTCCTGATGGCCAATACATATTTGACAATTTATCAACGGTAAATATTCCAAACAAAACTGTACTCCGGCAGACAAAAAATGGAGCAACCCTGCTTGAACTGGGGCAAGCTGATGTCAGCCGTTTGCCGGGTTGGAGTCCTCCGGAAATATTTACTGCTTTAGCCCGCGATGGCAAAACCACGATCTATGGAGCCATTTGGAAACCGCTAAATTTCGATGCGACCAAGTCATACCCTGTGATTGAAATGAGTTATACCGGCCCACATACCCAGGTTTTTCCCAGGAATTTTTCCAGTGCGTTCAGTCTGCAACCCTATGCCGAATTGGGCTTTGTGGCCATCGTGGTCGACGGACTGGGCTCTTCAGGCCGTTCCAAAGAATTTCACAATTATTCCTATAAAAACCTGGGAGGAAATTTGGAAGACCATGTGGGGGCAATCAAACAGTTGGGCAGGCGATATAACTGGATAGACACCACCCGCGTGGGCATTTTTGGTCATTCCGCCGGAGGTTACGATGCCGGTCATGCGTTATTAGCGTATCCTGATTTTTATAAAGTGGGAGTAGCCAGTTCTGCCGATCATGATCATCGTATGGAAAAAGCGTGGTGGCCTGAAATGTATATGGGCTGGCCGGTGGATTCGGCTTATCATCTGCAATCCAACATTACCATGGCTGGCCATTTGAAAGGTAAATTATTAATTACTCATGGGGGTATCGATGAAAATGTAAATCCCTCGGCAACTTTTAAATTGGCCGAAGCGCTGATCAAAGCAGATAAATCGTTTGATATGCTCATTTTGCCCAGCCAAAGACATGGCTATACCGGTGTGCATCGAAAATATTTTTTAAAAGTACAGTGGAATTATTTTGTCAGACATTTACGCGGAGTTGAACCCATTTGGGACTTTAAATGGGACTAATAAATCCATTTGGACTGGTTATCTTTCCGCGGTGATAACCAAAGGTAATATTTAATAGTTGTGACGAAAATTTAGGAAAAACTAAGATGAGGTACAACATTGTAAAGCCGGTCCCGCCTCTGCAGTCATTAATTGACGTGTATTTTCAAATATCCGGGCGCTTAAGTAATACTGAATTTATCACTCTCCTTCCGGAAGGTGGTGTGAATTTATTTGTAAATCTAGGAGAATGTATTCATTCCACCGGTTTGGACAAAAAAATCAACCACGGTGGAATTTACCTGGTAGGACCGATGATGAAATCGGATGTCCAAATCATTAGGAACGAAGCTTTGTTATTTGGTGTGAGATTTAAACCGGGGGCTTTTTCCTACTTTCATCGTTATGACTCACTTGATCAGATAGCCAATTCCTTTCAGGAATTTACACCAAAGCTTTTTCCAGATATAAAAAAAATCATCAGCAATTTTGCCGCTTATTTAGATGAATATTATTTGCATAAACTATCAGCTCCTAAAAATAGTGTCCTCAACTGCGTAACAGAAATCCATCAGAAAGGCGGATCTGTTAATATCGAAACACTGGCCAGGAAACATTTTATGAGTGAACGCCAACTCGAAAGACTATTCAAACAACAGGTCGGTGTATCGCCTAAAAAATTTGCCGACTTACAGCGCTTTCACCAGGCTTTTGGCATGTTAAATTCAAGAGTAGGCTGCAGTATGGAAGAAATAGCCTGGGATTGCGGCTATTATGATCATGCCCACCTGACCAATGATTTTAAACGTTATATTGGTCAACCTCCTTCGGCCTTTTTTTTGTCGGATTTTTCCAAAATGATAATCAAAGAGTCCTAGTACCTTGCTCTGGCTATTGACCTGATTGGTCGTGGCAAGCATGTCTAAAACTTGTAATTCATTATGGAAAAGGGTTATAAAAATCTGGTTTATTTATTTGTAGTGATCGCCTTAACCACTTTCATTGGGTTTTATAAAACGTATTTTTCTCTGGCACCAGGCTTTCCAGGGTTAAAAGGCATTCATCACTTTCATGCCATTTTATTGACATCGTGGCTGGTATTATTATTTATTCAACCCATTTTGATTGCCAGGCAGAAATTGGTTTGGCATAGAGCTTTAGGCAAATTATCTTATGCTTTGGCGCCGGTTGCGTTTATTTCCATGATTCTGGCTTACCACCATCAATACTTGCGCTTTATGAGTGAAGGACAAACCGAACAATTTGTCCTTTCATTCATATTTTCACCAGCTACCGATGCTATTCCTTTTGTCATATTATATCTTTTGGCCATTTTAAACAAAAAGGAGACACCAAAACACATGCGATATATGATTTCAACCGGAATTATCATCGGTGGACCAGGGTTGGGAAGAATATTTATGACCTGGTTGCATTGGGATATTTTTATGGCCATCCAATTGGTTACCTTGATAACATTTTTGACCTTTATTACCTTGATCATTTATGACCGGGTGAAGAAAAAGGTATTCCGGATTAATCCGTATACCATGGCCTTCATCATCTGGCTTATTCCAAATGTTCTTATTACCTTTTTCCCGCAGACCTCAATTTGGCAAAATTTTGCTAAGTGGGTGGTAACGACTATTTAGTACCTTATCAATAAAATATTGACCATTTTTGGTAAAATATTAGTGTCATATCGATGCAGTGGAGATATCTAAACTTCCGTCAATAGACTTCTCCATTCCTATAACTACTTTATTCTGTTATGATTGATTATTGTTGAAGAATATAATTATCAATAAACTCAGTCGACAGGACTTTAGTTATTTTTGTATTCCCTCATGGGCTAAGGTTTACCAATGTATTCCTAATTAATTAACCTCTTATGCACAAAATCTTGACCGTTTTTGGTAAACTTTTTAATTTGTAACGTCCGTCATCCCAGTCGTTAGCTGTCCAAAGAATTTTTTTTGCATGGTCAAGCTAATTGCTCTTTATTTCAACATCAAAAGCCAGCCCTTCCCTTTAGCCACCGGGATTTTATCGGTGACGGCGAAAGTTTTGGCCGGTTGAAAATTGGGCACCTCGGGAGCAGAGATAGTCACCCGGGCCGGAACCAGGCCCAGGGCTTGCCAATCCACCTGCAGATTAACCTCCACATCCTGCTCCGCCCAGCTGGCCAGGGCTAACAACGTTGCGCCGGGCTTTTTATACACGGTAACCAGCACCTGCTCATGGTCCGTTTTTACCGGACAACGTTCGCTCCAGTAACCCAGCATTTCCGATCCCTGTATCCCAAAATCATCCCACACCTGCCAGATTTTGCGGGGATCGGCTTCAGCGGTCCAGGGCATGCGGCTGGTCATCCCATAGACCATGCCCCGCCAGGGATTGCCGCCATCCTGCAACATCTCACCCATTAAGCCGAACGGTATACCGCTGACTTCGGTGAGATAAAATTCCGGACCGTTTTTTTCGTAATCAAAATATTCACCAAACCACAATTTGTTCAGGTAGGGAAAGTGTTCCAGGTACAGATTGGCGCTGTTATTATAGCCATCCCTTTTGTTATACTGATTGGCGCTGTGCAGATCCAGAATGCCCGGGCGATTATTTTGGGTCAACACCCGCTTGATGCGTTTCATGGTGGTGCGGTCGAAAGCCACATCATCCAAATAAATGCCATCGATACCTACGTTCCGGACTAACCAGTTCATCCCTTCCACATAATAGTTGTGCCAGCGGTTCATGCCGCTGTTGATGATGGCGGCGTCTTTCAGTTCCGGCACAAACCAGGCCGCGATGTAGTCATCACCCAAATGTTCCTGCAACCAGCTAAATCCTTTGCCTGGTCCCGGGGAAAAAATTTCATGGCCCAAACTGCGCAGGGCGTGGATTTCATAAGCGCGGTTACTCAGTTCGCGAATGGTGTTGTAAATTTTTACCTGTAAGCCTTTAGCATGAGCTTCATCGATGTAGGCCTTCATTTTGGCGTGTTCAATAAAAGGGTAATTGATGTATGGATTGATCGGCGTAGCGTGGTGGATGTTTACAATTTTAGCCCCGGCTTTTAGGATCGTGTCCACCGGTGCGTAGCGGTGATAAAACCTGGCTTGCCATTGAAAATCCGGGTCAATGGGGTGAAAAGGGGTAATGAGTAAATTAAAATTATAAAACAACACCTCACCCTTCTTTAAGAAGCGCCGGCCGCTATAAGCCTTCACCCGGGTAACCTCGCCATTTTTTTCGAGGTGAATGCCGCCCTGTTGTTCATTACCCCAGGACGTGGGCAACACCAAGGGCTTTTGCAAATAAAAATTGGTGTTCAGCGGCCGCACATAGTTTTCATCGCGCAACGAAAAATGCAAGCCGGCGTTAACACTGCCTATCCAGGCGCCGTCCTGGTTTTTCGTGGCGACATCCCAGGTCCACTGCAAGGTATCCGGACAAAGACCTCCCTTACGGCCCAATCCCATCAGGTATTTGGATGATTTGGTCTGGAAAGGCAGGTTTAAAAAGATATCCTGGAGGTCCAGGTCAGCGGCGGCGGTAACTTTCAGCCTGTATTGCACAAACCCATCAAACTCGATGGAGCCCTGGACATCCAGGGTGAGGTGTGGAGATGATGAGCTGGCTTGCCATTGCACCATGCCATCCTCCACAGTGGTGAATTTCATGGGACCCGGGTTCAGGTGGATGTCCTGCCCGTCCTGATCCAGACAGGTAAACTGCATCGGCGAAGTGAGCAGATCATGGGCCTGGCTGGCGATGGCAGTCATTTCCGGCGTAAAAAACGTTTGAATTTGCCGCGGCAAACCATTGGGAGCCAGGATCAGTTTCCGGCCCAACAAAGCAACGGCTGAATCTTTGACCACCAAAGGCGTGTAAGGGTGGATCAGCGAATTCTCCTGGGTCAGGGTGGAGTTTAGCCACTTTAAGCGGGTCATGGTGTGCGGTAGGTCTATGCCACCTTGGGCGGCCACCTGATCCGTCACGGTGATTCGCAGGGTAATTTCAGTACTGAATCCGTTGGCTTTTACCACGGCTTTGCCCTGGTACGTCGCAGTATTCAGCTGTACCGGTATATCTATACCGCACCACAACGCCTGAACCTTGCCCTGGCTAATGTTTATGCTGGCCGTAAATGGTTTGGCGTCATAAGTCGTACCAATAAGGTTGAGACATGAAAGTTGCTGACGGGACAGAATATGATTATTTCCGGCAGACAAATCGGTAAATTCAACCTGGACATCAGTCAAATTTTGTAAGGCAAACACACCCAGTTGAAAAGTAAAAAATTCACCCTTCATCGCTTCGCCGGCATAAACGGTCCTTGGCCCGCGGCTGATCCAGCGCTGTGGAAGGTCATCACTCATGCGGATGGCATGCAGGCGATCTTCGGGGAAGACCAGGAAAGCTTTACCCGTGTGTTTAGCTTTCAGGGCCGCAGTTTCCCTGTCAGTGGCGATGACTTCCATAGGATAGAAACTGTTAAATGCATCGACGCTCTGGATTTCTTCCAGGCGGCAATTCGTTTTGGTTTGGGCCGGGATAGATGCAAACCACTTCTCCTCCGCAGTATTTTCAGGTTGGGCATAGCGACCTTTGGGGTAATACGCTTGGGGACCTTCATCGAGGTAGGGCAGGTAATAAATATAATATTCCCCCGGACCGGATACGGCTTCAAAATATACCGTACCGGTTTCGCGCTGGATGTTTTCAGCTTTTACGTTGAGAATCCGTTCGTTCGTCCGGGCGTCTACCACCAGGATATTTTTTTCCTGTGGATTTTTATCACGGCGCCGCCACTCGATCACCGCTTTGGCCACGCCTGGCCCGGAATACAGGACCACCGCCCGGTGATTGCCATAAATGTTCGCATCCCAGGCATTGTCCGCAGAACTGTATTTTATCTGGGCGAATAAAAGAGCCGTTGAGCATAAGTAAACTAAACAGAAAAAAATTAATTTGTCGATTTGGATTAATCGCATGGTTAAAGTGTTTATCGAAAAGAGATAATTTTCCATTCACTGATTATTGCTGAATAGATTACCTATGGTGTTAAGCACAAAGATACCTAGTTATATTTTATAAAAAACATAAAGCTGTAGTTTCATGAAGCGATTTACACAAAATACTCAGCACCATTGAGATCAATAACAGAAGCTAAGAAAATTTTTGATATGTAACATACCAGATTAAAGACAGCCTTAAATAAACTCTTCTTTTTGTTAGCAAACACCGACTATACTACCTAACTTTGAATCAAAAAAACATTATTATTATGTGGATAGAAGAGCTTCATCTTGAAAATATTAAGGGCTTTGAAAAGATAAATCTTCGATTTTCCGATCAGAAAGGACCTGTAAAATGGATAACCTTGCTCGGTGAAAATGGAGGAGGAAAAAGCACGGTTCTTCAGTCTTTAGGTTTGCTTTTAGCGGGACCAGAAAATGTAAACAAGCTATTACCTGTGCCATATGGCTGGGTAAGGAATGAAGGTTCCGCCGGCAAATTGACAATAAGAATTCATCAAGGCAATAATGACCCTGGTACATATGGCGAAAGAAAGGAATCCAAGTCATTTAGCTATACTTATTTTATGACAGGGTCAACACACACCAGCATCAGGAATAAAATTTATACCGAGCCAACAATTTTGGAAAACCCGGAAAGGCGTCTCACTTGGTTAAAACATAATGCACTAACCTCGAAAGGGAAAGGTTGGTTTGCTGCTGGTTATGGTGCATTTCGTAGGCTAACACGAGAAAGTAGAGTCATTATACCTACCATCACTTCTCAAGAGCGACATAATAATTTCACAACGCAGTTTAAGGAAGATGAAGCATTATCATCCTTTGAGCAATGGATGGTATATTTGGATTATCGGCTTGCTAAAGGAGAAAACGGTATTAAAAAATCAGCACAAAGACAGTTAGATATTGCTGTGAGGTCAATAAATCAAATACTGCCTGAAGGAGTAATGTTTGATTCCGTATCAGCCGACGGAAAGGTTATATTTAATGTGAAGGGCATTAAAGTTTCAACAACAGGTCTAAGTGATGGTTATCGCAGTGTACTTGCATTGATGGGGGATTTAATTTGGAGATTACTCGATCACTTCCCAGACAGCACAGATCCATTAAAAGAAGAAGGTGTAGTACTCATTGATGAATTGGACATTCATCTTCATCCTGTTTGGCAACGCAACATACCTATGCTTTTAAGGGAACAATTCCCAAACATTCAATTTATAGTGGCCACACACAGTCCAATGATTACAGCAGGCGCTGGAAATGATGCATTAACTTATAGGTTTGTATTCGATATCGATAAAATAGAGGTAACGGAAATTAAGGGATTGGCATTCATGAGTGTTGATAAAATTCTGGCAAGCGAGGCTTTTAGTTTAGTTTCTCCCTTTTCACCTCAAACCGAAATGCAAATAAACAAATATCTAAAATTAAAAAAGAAAATTAAACTTACGCCACAAGAACAAGATGAGTTACAAGGCACTCTATCTTTTGTGGAAAAAGCTTATGCCGCATCACCTGAGCAAGAGCCACTCCAAAGTAAAATCGAAGAATATTTAAAAAAAGTGTTGAAATGATTTTCGTTGAAAGAATTCGAATACCTCGTGTATTAATTCGGAATGGATCAAAATGGAAAGAAGAAATTTTATCAGCAAAATCGAAATTTAATTCAAGCAACAATAAAACGGATAGAGCAATATTGGATAAGGCTTTAAGTAAATATCACCATGATGAAATTAAAAAATCATTGGAGTTAATGTTTTACGGTAAATGTGCTTTCTGTGAATCTTATATTCAGAATGTCGATTTTGGAGATATTGAACATTTTAAACCAAAATCCAAATTTCCTGAGTTAGCTGTTGAATGGAACAACTTGTTACTGGCATGTAAAAAATGTAATGGAGCCGATCAAAAAGGGGATAAATGGCCAACAGTGGAAGAGGGAGGACCTTTGATTAATCCATGCGATGAAAATCCAGAAGATTTTTTTGAGTTTGAATTTGATGAAGAAACACTAATTACTATTGTTAAACCTAAAAACACACGCGCCAAAACCTCAGAATCTATTTATGGACTAAATAAGCACTCCTTACTCGGGGATAGGAATAAATATATTCGAAAACTAGTTTTTATTGCAAAACGGTATCATGTAGACAATGAGGCAAAAGAAATTATCGATGAAGCCTTACAAAATAAAGGAGAATATCTAGCTTTTACCAGAATGATATTATCAAAATATGTCGAATGACGAATTACTGGTGATACTTTAATAGGATTAATTGTATGTAAAAATACCGAACAAACTCTGCATTTCAAAATCCCTAGGTATGGTTATTGCATTGATATTACGCATTAGTCCAACCGAATGTTTTGATGAGGCGCTAAAGTCACTTCTTTTAGCTGTGTCTGCACCAGGCTAATATTCTTCCCCAATACGTCCCCCTGTAGCTTATTTCCCCTAATGTCAATTTGCCGGCAGGCTTCCAGCGTTATCATGTGTTTACGCCGGTGAAACGGGGTAAACCGGTGTGAGCGAATGATGGTGTTGTGGTTAAAGGTTAAGTCCTGCACGGACTTGGCATACAATACCGGGTAATCGAAAGGATAAAATGTATTGTTCTCGATACGAATATTGCGGTGAAACGGTTTGGTGTTGTCCAGTTTCGGAATTTCCGGATAAATACTGATGATACCTTCACAAAATTGATACATGGAGGTCAGGCACGGATCGCGAAAGATATTGTTTCTGATCAGGACATCCTGAACTCCACCGGATTCGTACCAGCCATTGGCATCTCCGGCTATCAATATGGCCGACCCGCTGGATTCAAAGATATTGTTTTCGATGAGGACTTTACCCGGCGTGGTAACCAACAACCCACGGGCCCGATTGCTGCCAAAAAAACTCTGTTTTATCCATACGTCCGGAACCCAGGTCAGGTTTTCCAGCGCATCCACCACCTCGGTGGCTTCCGGGATGGGTTCGGTAAAAGTAATTTCAAATTGCTCGGGATTTATACTCCAGAAAGAATGTACGGTCCGGAACCCAAAGGTGTGCTGGGTTTCATTTTCGATAAAACCCACTTTTTCCCCAGGTCGGGCCCACACAAAACCTACACTCTGGTGGTGCATAAATTGGCATAACAACTGGTAGTCATTTATTTTTTTTATGATCCGTACACTGGTACCATGTACATTGATCGGGTCATCCATTAAGGCTAAAAAGCGACAACTGTCCACCACGATCTGGCCCCGGCAATTGGAAAATTGAAAGCCATCATCGTGTCCGCTTAATATGCGCTGTTTAGCCGGATTAGGCACAAAGTGCACCGCTTTAAAAAATAAATTTTCAGCATATTGACTCAAAATGCCCAGTCCGGCATTGTGGTACATATTCAGATGTGCGATGGTTATTGATTTACTGTTGGTGATAAACACCCCGGAATGGTCCCGGACACTGTGCCTAAGCACCAAATAATTACCAATAGCCGGCTTACGGGTAAAAGCATGTTGCATGCGAATTAATCCCGGCCTAATTTCTTTTGCCTGATACAAACGGTAATTTTTTCCCAGGCAGGATTCATCTCCAGTTCCGGGAACAATTAATTTAGTGTGTTGATCAAATTCCATCACTCCCCACAATTCACTGCTCCACCCTTCTCCGACAAAAATTATTTTTCCCTTTTCAATGATGTATGGCGACTCCAGAATATTTATCGCCAGATCCAGGTAATCCGCCCCAGTATCGATCACCTGTCCCTGCGCCGTCAAAGGGATGTCCCAGTCGATATTTAGATTGGTCACGGTAATGTTTTCACAATGATCAATGGTTATTGGTTGCATCCGATCGTGAAAAATAAAATCCGCACCCTGTCCATCGATGGTCAGGCCATTAAAATGTTCTAATAAAATAGGGCAACGCCGTAACGGGATAACATCCGTATTGGATTCATAATATAATCTTTCGGCGCTATGTTGGGGCCAGAAATCATAACGTCCGGGAGGAAAAATCAAGATGGGATTATTTTTAGCACGGCAAGCTTCCAGGGCCTTTTTTACAGCCGGTACGGCATTTTGACGGGAATTAACCTGATATCCATAATCGGTAACTATTACAGAGTCTCTGGCCGAACTATCTGTGCTAAATAGACCTATTCCTAATAACCAATACAACAAGACCTTGCACATACCGAAAATAAGTTAAATGTTATTTTAATTAACGCTAAAAATGCGAGTTTCCTGGAACTTACCCTGGTAAAATTATTTAGCAACAGTCTTTCGGCTGAGTACTCAGCATAAATATTATACAAATTGCCTTTATCTTTATATTAAATAATTTCTGATGGTTCGATCACTATTCATCTGCTTAATGATTTTATACCTTTCGTGTAAACCTGCCGAGATCCCGGTCATTCATACCGGAGGCCGGGAAGCCCTGGCTTTCCGGGCCTTGCCTTTTACTTTGGACCAGGTGAAACTGTTGAACGGACCTTTCAAACATGCCACTGAACTCAATAAAATTTCTTTGCTCGCCTACGATATGGACCGTCTGCTGGCAAAATTCCGCAGCGAAGCGGGTCTTGTCCCAAAAGCCGAGCATTATCAGGGCTGGGAAGAGCAATCGTTAGCCGGACATAGCCTGGGACATCATCTCAGCGCCTGTGCTTTGATGTATCAGACCAGTGATGATACCATTTTTTTAAACCGGGTGAAATACATGGTGGATGAATTGGCTTTGTGCCAGGCGCAAGATGCCGACGGTTACATCGGAGCCTTTACCGGGGGCAAAGGGGTTTTTGTACGTGAGGTGGCTAAGGGCCAAATCACCGCCAAACCCTTTAATCTGAACGGCATCTGGTCCCCCTTTTACACCATGCACAAAGTCATGGCCGGACTGCAGGACGCATACCGGCTGACCGACAATGCACTCGCCCTGCAAGTAAATACAAAATTCGCCGATTGGATTGGGCAGATCATGAGCGGCTTGACAGCTGAGCAGGTGCAGGACGTGCTTGCAACTGAACATGGTGGCATCAACGAAACATTGGTGGACCTTTATGCGGCGACCGGCGAAGATAAATACCTGCAATTAAGTAAAACCTTTCATCACCGGGCGGTTTTGGATTCTATGGCCCTGGGCTTTGATATTTTGCCCGGCAAACATGCCAATACACAAATCCCAAAATTTACCGGCATAGCCAGGCGTTTTGAGCTGACTCAGGACAGCCTGGATTACTGGGGGGCAGCTCATTTTTGGGATCGGGTCGTCCATCATCACAGTTATGTGACAGGTGGTAATTGTAATCATGAATATTTCGGTCCACCGGACCAATTACGCAACCGACTGAGCAGCGGAACTACGGAGTCCTGCAATGTCTACAACATGCTTAAGCTCACCGAACATTTGTTCGCCTGGGAAGCATCAGCTGAAAAAGCCGATTTCTATGAGCGCGCCTTATTTAATCATATTCTGGCTACCCAACATCCGAAAACAGGGCGGGTCATTTATAACTTATCGTTAGAAATGGGTGGAACCAAAGTATATCAAGACCCCTTATGGTTCACCTGTTGTGTCGGCTCCGGCATGGAAAACCATAGCAAATATGGTGGCTCCATATATTATCACAACAACTCAGAGCTATTTGTCAATCAGTTCATTGCTTCAGAATTGAACTGGAAAGAAAAAAATCTATTTGTACGACTGGAGACGAATTACCCCGAGCAACAAGGCTATACCCTAATTATGACCCCGGCCACAGCCACTGAACTCACCTTGCAGCTGCGCCACCCCTATTGGTGCAGATCTGACCTGAAAATCAGCGTCAATGGTCAAAACATAAAACATCAGGGCACCCCAGGGTCATACATTGCCCTAAAAAGGACCTGGAAACCGGGCGACCGCGTGGAGGTAAATATGCCTTTCTCTTTGCGCCTGGAAACCATGCCTGATGATGCACAGCGTACGGCCATACTGTATGGTCCTCTGGTCCTGGCCGGTGATCTTGGTCCGGAAGATGATAGTTTAGCCGGGCAACCCGATTATGTTCCCGGGCTGTTGAGCATCGAGCGCGATCCTGCCTTCTGGTTGGAAGCCGTGCCCGAATCGCCCAACACTTTTACCACCACCATAGGTCGCCCACGCCAGGTGACCTTGCGACCTTTTTACCAGTTACATGACCGGCGATACACGATTTACTGGGACCTTTTTTCGGAGGAAACCTGGGCAGCCAAAGCGCAGTCTGCTGAAATCGAGAAAGAGGAAAATGCGCGCATTCTTGAAGCCACCTTTGACTTTGTTCAGCCGGGTGATCTTAGTTCTGAAAAAGATCATTCCCAAAAAGGAGATAAAACTACCCACGGAGAATTTGAAGGGCGGAAGAATCGCGAAGCGCGTGAAGGATGGTTCAGTTACAACCTAAAAATCATGATGGGCCAACCGATGGCGTTGGTGGTGGACTATTTTGGCGGATTTCCAGGGAATAAAACCTTTGATATCCTGATCAATGATCAGGTCATTGCAACCGAAAATATTTCCAATAAAAAAGACGGCGCCTTCATTCGTGAAACGTATGCCATACCGGATGATTTGACGATAAACAAACCTGTTATCACGGTCAAGTTTCAGGCGCAGCCTGCCCACATGGCCGGCCCGGTGTTCGGGGTGAGAACCATAAAACGGTGAAAATCTATAGAACATCTTGCCAAAAAACACCCTTTGGCCTATTTATAAAGACGAAAAAGATTATTATCCTGTTGTATCAGTCCAGTTGACTAAGCGGTGGACTATCTTTTATTCATTAGTTTGCAAGCTCGGCTCATCAGCTTTACCAAGTCAAATCAGCAAGTAGTGCAATCGCTTTGCTAAATTTTAAATTGGAGTAAAGCCGCCTGAATCCAGTCTGAATTTTGGTCCAAAAAAACTTGGGGGGGAATACCGAGATATTCATACCTGGAAGAATTTTTATAACGGGTGGTGGTGCAGGATAAACGATATTTACCGCACGGCGTAGAGGTACTCATAACGTCGCCATAGGCCAAATACCCTCCGGAATTCTGACCCATGGTGACCACTTTTTTACTTTGTCGTGCATATAAAATTAAACCTTCTGCTGAACTCGCCGTGCCGCGGTTAAATAAAAGGACGACCCGCTGAGGACTGCGTTTGGCGGGTTTTAATTTCCAATATTTTAATAATCTTTTTTGTTGAGAAATAAAAGAAAATGGTTTGGCCTGTTCCATTCTCTGAATAAGGGTAGGATTATAGCCCACTTCTTTATAGCGGGTGATATTGTCTGGCGTTACCCACACTTGAGCTTGATCTACGGCCAGAGGGCTGGTGTATAAATAAGGCAGTAATTCAAAAAAGCAGCGTTCATCCCCACCGCTATTGTTCCGGATATCAATGATGAGATTAGGATGGTTGCCCAAGACATGTGCCTGGGCGCGCAAAAAAGAATCCATGTCCGCACAATAGACCCGATCAAATGAATTTAAACGGAGGTAAACGGTTTGTTTATTTAAGATGATGATGTCGAATGGTCGATTCACGGAGGATGATGGCTCAGATTTTAATTGTTTAGATAAATCAATTTCGTTTATTCCATTGGAGCGACTTATCACTGTTTTGAATAAACTTGTTGGTTGATACCCCATTAAACCCAGGTGATAGGTACAAAATAAGGTATCACCGGATATCTGTTGGAATTCCAATAAAATGTGACCTGGCTCCAAAAAACGCGTTGAATCAAGGACAACTCCAAGATAAAATCCACTGGCCAAAGGATTTTCAGTAATAGCTATGCGGGGGCCTGAAGAGAGATAATAGATTCCTGAGAAATCATGTGCCGGACGGGATTTAAGTTTAGTGTCAAGAGCCGAAAGATCTCCATTATATTTCTTAAAATGGCGGTAATAAGGGGTTTGTTTAAAACTATCTACTTGAGCAGGCGTGTCTAATTTTTGACGTTCAAATAAATAATCAATACTGCTGTGATGGTCTTTTAACAAGGTGACATAATGCTCTAATATTTGGTAACACTCTTTTTCATCGGTCTGATAATTAATGCCCTGAATTAAATTCTGCACTTGATGGTCATAGTTATGCTGCTCATTTTTGATATTCTGGAAAGCAGGACTATTTTGTTCAAAATAGTTTTTTATAAAAGAAAACTGGGTCATGCAGTCACATGGTTGGGCCCAACTACAGTGAATGGTGGATAAACATAAAAGCGCAACGGATATCAGCTTAATTCTTAGATGTTGACCATTCATCATAATATATTATTAAAGAGGAAGTACGACGCAAAGGTCTTAAAAGTTACAGGTATGGGGTATAATGAAAAAAATCTTTTTAAATTTTAGAAGACCTGAAATGATTAAGGATAAATGCAAAATAATTATCCTTTTGATCCTGCTATGTTCGGCTTAGGGACTTTGGTTACAATCATCCTACGGGGTTCCAAAAAAATTCCCGCTGGTAGTCCAGTGAAATAGTTACATTTAATGCTCATCTGCTTTTATACGGAAGCACTTCGATGGGCTTAGAAATATTTGCGGACAAAGGCGGTATTCATTTGACAACTAAAATTAACCTGTATGAAAAATCAAATTTATGTGAGTGGGTTGTTTATATCCATCCTGTTAACCTTTACAGCCCAGGCCCAATTATCTATTGGGCTCAAAGGTGGAGTCAATATCACCAGTGTCTCTACGGATGATGGGTACAATACGGCTGGAATAAAAAATACTTTTGGCGGTCATGCCGGTATCATGTTGGAAATAGCCAGCGGAGAGCATTGGGCAGTGCAGCCTGAAATCAACTGGCTCCAAAAGGGTTATCTCTTTGACAATGGGACGGTCGAAACCAGGTGGATTTTTAATGAACTGGATCTGCATCTTTTAGGTAAATACAAATTCAATCTTGGTGCGGTCAAGAGTTACCTTAATGCCGGTCCCACGTTCGGAAAAGTCATGAGTGGATTCAAAAAACCATCCAATGGTACTAAAATCGATTTGGATTTTGATAAAGATCAAATTAACGCCTGGGACTATGGAATTACCGCCGGCCTGGGATTAGGCTTAAGTTTGGGTAAAGGCGTTGTGTTTGTGGATGGTCGCTATATGTTGAGCCTTAACGACATTTTTACCGAAGCCGCCAACAAAGGGAAATTCCGCAAGGTTGGATTTGATTACACGCTGGGGTATTTTTTTCCCTTGAATTAAACCTAACCGGTAAAAAAAACTGCTGGGATATTTTGGGCTTTCGAAATTTTATATAATTAATTACAAAAGGTAGCGCGATTGGAAACTGCTTTGTTTCTTGGATCCAAGCAACGCTGCTATTAATTATTCTCAAATCCTATTTCTTCCCCTCCACAAAATACATATCTACTTCCCCTACACCTTTTACGCTTTGTTTACCCCTATACACACAATGAAACTGATCTTTCACTCGCTCATAAGTGGTGCCACTGATATTGATTTTGCCCACATCGCTGCTATTTTCCATCCGGCTGGCAATATTTACCGTGTCACCCCAGATATCATAAGCAAATTTTTTTATACCCACAATTCCGGCAATTACCGGGCCGCTATGTATTCCTATCCTGGTGTTAAAATATGTCCTATTTTCTTTTTCCCTTTTTTTCTGATGTTCCTCCATAAATTTTTGAATGGCCAATGCAGCCAGGATTACATCTTTGGCATGCGATTTATTGGCGGTTGGTAAACCGCCGGCCGCCATGTAGGAGTCTCCGATGGTTTTAATTTTTTCAACACCGTGTTCTTGAACAATAATATCAAAGGCAGAAAAACATTCATTGATCTCTGCCACCAATTCTTTAGGAGTAAGCTGCTGAGAAATGGGGGTAAAATCTTTGAAGTCGGTAAATAATACCGATACTTCATCCATCAGTTTGGCTTCCGCACTCCCTTTTGCTTTGAGTTCTTCAGCCACTTCACCTGGTAAGATATTCAGTAATAAGTCCTCACTGCGTTGTTTTTGAATTTCCACTTCTTTCTTTTCGGCAACCAGTTCGGCCGTCCGTAATGAAACTTTCTCTTCTAATTCCCGGTTTACTTTCGTTTGAAGTAATTGATTTTCTTGATATTGAGTAATGATTTTTTGTTGTTTATTTTCATTTTCTGCCTTAAGGATATTGATGCGGTCGGCAAGCGCAAAAGATAACAATAACACCTCTGTCATATGACCCAGGAATATGCCGTGAGTATTAAAGAAGGTACTGGGGGTTACGTTATTCAAGGTCAGAATAAATAAAATGACCAAAACCAAAAATGCTGACCAGGCAATCAGGAAATATTTAGCAGTGGAGATGCCTTGTCTAAATCGGATCACACCGGCAGAAATAAAATAGATACAAATCAATAAACTGAATAATTGTGAGAGATTAAGTGCGATCACCAATGCGCCGGCCAAATTCAAAACAGTAAGAATAATGAAAATGCCGATAAAAAACCAACCTGTAAAGAATAGTTTTTTCTGTGCCCTGGTTATATGCAATAATTTAAAGGCAAAAAAAGTGATGATACAATTTGTTAAACTCACAAATACCGGGACCATGGGGTTAACTCCGGGATGATCAGGCCATAAAAATTTAAAACCATGCCCTTCCAGTCCTAAATAAAAGAGTACCGAAGATAAAATGTAAAGAAGGTAATATAAGTAAATGTTTTCCTTGACCGATAAAAAAATGAAAAAATTATATAAGAAGGCAAAGATCATTACCCCAATGTAAATGCCCCAAAAAAGATTATGAAGCTGATTCACCTCCACAAACCTGTTTTTGGATGAAAGCGTAATAGGCATTTGAAAAGGAAAGAAACTTTTTCCTCTCAGGTAAAAAGTAGATGCTGCCGTATCACTCAATGATAAATTAAACAACCAGTTTTCGGATTTGATGGGTCTTTCCTGGAAAGGCTTGCTGGACCCGCCTGCATAAATTTTTTTAAAGAAATTTCCTTCTGATTGGTATATTTCTAATTCATGTAATAAAGGAGCTGCAATCTCCATGAATATTTCTTTTTCCGTTTTGCTTTCCACTGTAAAACGCATCCAGACGGGATGAACAACATTTCCAAGGTTTAATATATCGGTGGTACTTGATGTGAAGGGTTGGCCAGGAAGCTGTTGAATTTGTAAGGATTGGGTAGTATCGATGAGGTAAACTAAATTTTTGCCGATATAGAGCAGTTCATCTTTGTTAATGTGGATGGAACTCTGGGCGCTAAGAAAGGGTTGGGTAGATAAAAGTATAAATAAACTACGAATAATCAGTCTATAAAGTTTCATAAACGATTGATTTATTATCAAATAAATATAGTTGTTTTACCCGCTGATCAGGATTTAGTGACGTGCCGATCGATTGCTGATTGTTGAAAAAATTGTAGGGGTCGTATTTTTTTTTAATCGCCATAAGTTGCCCGTAATAAGGTCCCCAATAAGCCCATTGAAAGCCGGATTGATCCCGGTTGGGATACTTCCATCGGCAAGGATCATTTTAAACTCCAGCACACAATCCGATTGGATACCAAAACGCCGTGATGTAAGCCCGTAACCACCTCCTTGCATAAACCCGGCTACAGATACGGTAGGGCAACCGCCTCCCGGCAAATGCATGCCGTAGGATTCCAGGATGGGATTGAGATCTTCAAAAGTGTTACCGGCTTCAACGATAGCAACTTGATTGTCCGGATCGACAAAGACACTTTTTAACCCGCTAATGTCAATCACCAGCCCATCACACACAGAATAATCGCTAGACTATGCCGCCCCGAGCGGATGCTGGTGGGAATTACTGCATCCTGCGCAAATTTTAAACAGACCTGGATATCTTGATAGCTGGCTACGAAAACTATCATATCCGGATTGGCCGGATACACATCATTAAATTCTCTCTTGTCCTCAGTATATGACGGGGACCATGGAAAGACCACCCTCCCTTCCAAGTCGTTCTGAAGTTGCATCAGACGCCCCGCAATGATGTGGGGATGATGTGGCAGAGGTTGGGAATTGGCAGGATCTGTTAGCCAGGTGGTATTTTGCTTTTTAAGCAGCTGTTTGGGGCTGAGTCTTAATTTCATGTAATAAAAGAAAGTCAAGTGTTAAATTAAGTAAAATTTCTAAATTGATATAAAGTGATAGGAATAACCGGATATACACTTCTTGAAGGGAAATCAAAAGTATTTAATTTTTTGGCATTCCGATGCTGATCATGCGAGGTAAAATTAAATCAAGAATGCATGCCGGAAGAGCTACTATTTTTATCCAGAAAGCAAGAGTTAAGAGGTAGACTAAGCGATGAATATATTCATGTGGATCGTGTTCCAGTAAGGTATACATGATTTGACACCCATAAAAAAAGAAAATGACCCATTATGCGTTTTATCCGGATCCCAGAGTCTTTAAAAACTGGGTGAAATAAACTTCAATGCCAGGTCATTGTTTCCCTCCCATGAAAAACTTTTTGATTGTGGGAGCTTCCTCGGGAATTGGCGCAACATTGGCCAGCCAATTAAAAGAAGCGGGTTATCAGGTGTTTGGAACCTATTGTAAACATGGGGAAAAGCGGGTGCCGGGAGTGGCGTATCATCATTTGGATGTGCTGTCAGACGGCTGGAATGTCGATTTTTTACCAGAACAGTTGCATGGTCTTGCTTACTGCCCGGGACGGATTATATTAAAACCTTTTGCCAGAATTGCCCCGGGTGATTTTGAGGAAGATTATCAATTGCAGGTACTCGGTGCGATTAAGGTCATCCAATCCACCTTGCCCCGATTAAAAAATTCCGGCGCCGGGGCGGTAGTTTTATTTTCCACCGTGGCGGTTCAAACGGGATTTCCATTTCACTCGATGGTATCGGCCTCAAAGGGAGCCATTGAAGGCCTAACAAGGGCTTTGGCTGCGGAATTAGCTCCTGCTATCCGCGTGAACTGTATTGCCCCCTCTCTAACCGATACACCTCTGGCCGCACCGTTGTTAAAC
>JAYRWN010000276.1:0-1899 GCA_041917975.1 Saprospiraceae bacterium
ACCGGTTACTAAACTTTCCAGCGACAAGGTGTCCACCCCGCCGAGAATGGCAAACCGGTCTCCAAACGCATTGCGCATGCGGGTAATGTTGGTGATGTCGCGTGAGCTTTCTTTAACCGCCTGGATATTCGGCACAGCCGCTAATTCGGCGAACATGGGGATGGTCACCTCTATTTTATAATCAAAGGGGTTATTATAGATCATAAACGGTTTGCCGGTCACCCCGGCCACGTGCTTGAAGTAGGTCACGGTCTCACGGTCATCTGCTTTGTATTTTAAGGGAGGCAAGATCATAAAACCATCCACACCCCACGCTTCCGCTGTTTTTACCAGGTGCTGCGCTTCCACCGTGCTTGATTCGGCAACATTGAGCAAAACCGGGACTTTACCCCGGCACACGTCCAGGGACTGACGAACCAAGAGTTGTTTATCTTCGAGGGTCAAAGTACTTGCTTCGCCCAAACTTCCTCCCAGGATGACTCCTTCCACGCCAGCCGCCAGTTGGGCCTCCAGATTCCTGGCAAATAAGGGCAGATCCACACGTCCGTCTGCATGAAATTTCGTAGTCAACGCCGGATATATTCCGGTCCAATGAATTTTCATAGTAATTTACTTTTTTTCAAAAAAATCAATGATTCTTTCGGCCAGCTCCAGGCCGATGCGGGTCTGAGCTTCCTGGGTATTGGCGCCAATGTGCGGAGTTACCGAAATTTTTGGGTGACCTAACAATTCTTTGCGCGGGGTGGGTTCATTTTCGAACACATCTATCCCGGCTCCGGCAATAAGGCCATCTTCCAAGCTATTTAATAAAGCTGTTTCATCTATAGCACCTCCGCGGGCGGTATTTAAGACAAACACGCCTTTTTTCATTTTCTTTATTTCTTCTGCCCCTATGATGGGTTTGCCCCCGGCGAAAGGAATGTGTACCGAGATAAAGTCAGCCTCGGCCAGCATTTTGTCCATTTTAACGCTTTCCAGTTTGAGGCCCACATGGATGTCCTGATAGTCATAAAATTCCAGGTTAATACTAGCTTCGGCAATCATAATGTCCACTGGAATAACGCGCATACCTAAAGCCAGAGCGATGCGGGCCGTTTCCTGGCCGATACGGCCGATACCCAGGATACCCATGGTCTTGCCGCGCAGCTCAATGCCGTTGGATAAACGCTTTTTCAGATCGTTAAAATCCAAATGATCTTTAGCCATCTCGCGGTTGGACACATGCAATCCACGCACTAAAGAAAACAAATGTGCAAAGGCCAGTTCCGCTACGGATTTAGAAGAAGCGGCCGGTGTATTGATCACCTCAATACCTTTATTGCGCGCATACTCTACATCAATGTTATCCATCCCTACGCCGCCCCGGGCGATTAACTTCAGCCCCGGACAGGCATCAATGAGCGGCTGGCGCACTTTAGTGGCACTGCGCACCGTCAACGCCTGATAGTGCGGCAATTCTTTAATCAGATCTTCCTGGGCTATTTTTTTGGTGTCTACTTGAAAACCGGCTTCTTCTAATAACAATTTGCCGTCATCATCAATGCCATCGTTGGCCAGAATGCGAATCATACTCTTGAGGTTTTGCGGTGCAAAGAAACGTAAAAACCTCATACCCGAACAAAAAGATTAGGCTTTTTTACCAGTTGATGACCAAGATTATTGACCCCCTGAACGTGCAGCGTCCAATTCCTTTTGTAAGCGGGCGTTTTCCTCACGCAGTTGTTCATTCTCCTGCTCCAGTTCGCGCAACTGCTCTGTATAATCCACAGTGTCATCCGATTGAGCATTGTTTGCGTCTTTGGTTTCGCCGGTCACCAGGTGACGTAAAGTCTCCAGCTTAAACATGTTCTTCAGATTAGTTAATCCATCCTCTCCACGGATGTAAGAAGCCACCAGCAC
>JAYRWN010000277.1:0-7171 GCA_041917975.1 Saprospiraceae bacterium
CCGCCACAGTGACAAGCAATGGGTCAACGACGCTAACACCATTTCTTATCCGGGGGAAGACGTGTTGAATACACGCTGGGGGTATACCTTTAAACCAGGGAAAATCCTGCATTGGCAGCTCTTCGGTGGCATCAATAACCTATTGGACACCAAATACGCTGGTATGTTTCAGGTGAATGCGGTGGCTCCGGCAGGCCGTGCTCCCCGTTATTATTATCCCGGGACACCCCGTTATTTTTACGGTGGGCTACGTCTTAGTTTCTAAAATTAAACGAAACCCGCTTTATAGGTTGGATAATACAAAGCAAGAATGAATAACTGCAGAAAAAAAGTTTTATTTAGAACTTTTAGTCTTGATCATGATCACACCATTGCGCCCCATCTCTCCATAAACACTGGTTTCTGAAAGACTTTTAAGCACACGGATCGAAGACACATCCTGAGGATTGATCGAATCGTTGACCTGACCATAGTCCCTTCCCATAGGTACACCATTCACCACGTACAAAGGACGTGAATCAAGCACCAGAGAGTTTACACCCCTGATTTGTATCTGCACATGGTCACCACTTCCGGTCACCACCAGGCCATTTTGTAAACGCAGCAAATCAACCAATGCACTGGCGTCCATGTTGGAAGCCTGTTTGCTCAAGTCATTTTGCCGAGGTTGGGCCTCGGTAGTTTTTTGGGTGGATGAACAACTTGCTGACACCATAACCATGGTAAATAGGAAAAAGTGAACGAGGTATTTCATACTAATGAGAGTTTTAATTTTTAAAATTCAGAAAAAATCAGGACAAAGTCAAAAAAAAATCGGATTTCCCAATTCTCGCCAAACGTTCAATCATCAGGATCTGCTGCTTATGGCTGGATATCTCGTAGACAGGACGCCAGGCTATCTGTCCAATGGGGGATGGTCAGATTAAATCCCTCTTTTATTTTTTGTTTGGACAGAATACTATAGTTTGGTCGGGGAGCTGGCGTAGGATACCTCAGGGAGGGGATAGGGTATATAGGCGTTAAATACCCAGCCAGTCGGAAGATACTATGCGCAAAATCATACCAGCTGGCCACGCCTTCGTTGGAGTAATTATAAATTCCAGCCCACGTATCGGGAGAACGGGTCGAAATAATCTGCAGGACCGCCGTGGCCAAATCTCTGGCCCAAGTGGGAGTGCCTAACTGATCATCCACGACGGATACTTCTGATTTTTCTTTTCCCAGACGCAACATGGTCTTGACAAAATTATTTCCAAAAGCCGAATATACCCATGAGGTGCGGACGATCATTGTACCGGGCAAAACCGCGCGCGCTTTTTCTTCGCCCCACAGTTTGGTTTTGCCGTAATACCCCTGCGGATCGGTTGCATCTGTTTCCAGCAAAGGCCTGTTCACATTATTGTGGTAGACATAATCGGATGAAAAATGAATTAAGAATGCCCCCATTTTCCAGCAAGCCTGAGCCAGGTTCTCTGCACCCCTTACATTCACCGCATAAGCTTGTTCGCAGTCACTTTCTGCCCGGTCCACCTGGGTGTAAGCCGCGCAGTTGATGACCACCTGGGCTTTTAGTTGTTCCAGATAGGAATGCAGTTGATCGGCGTGGGTTATATCCACGTCATTATGGGATAAAAAAGTAAACTGTTGCGGCCAATGGCCCGTTGAAATCAGATATTGAAACTCCTGACCCACCTGGCCTCCGGCGCCTAGGATTACTACACGATCAGGCGTGACGATGTTGGCCGAACCTGGGTTGCTGGTCATCTTTTGCTGATATTAATATGTCCTGAGAATCTATTTCCCAATTAATGTTTAACGTCGGATCGGCATAATGAATACCTCCTTCCAAGTGCGGAGCATACACATCGCTGCATTTATAACTAAAAATTGCTTCCGGACTTAAGACCACATACCCATGGGCAAAGCCTTCAGGGACTAAGAGTTGTCTTTTATTTTCAGCATTGAGCCGGATTTTGTAATGTTGGCCGTAAGTCGTTGACCCGTCCCGCAGGTCGACCACTACATCCAGCACCTCACCGCTCACTACGCGCACCAGTTTCGCCTGAGCATGTGGCTTGATCTGATAATGCAGACCTCGCAAAACACCAAAGACTGATTTGGCTTCATTATCCTGTACAAAATGGTAGCCCAAACCCAAAGCCCGCCATTTGACTAAGTTGAAACTTTCAAAAAAATAACCCCGATGGTCGCTCAGGACGTCTGGCTCCACGATGTACAATCCACTTAGTTCAGTTTCTATAAGTTTCATGTATGATTTAATTTATTTTTCCCGGAAATAAATTGACATGGGCACTCCGGTAAAATCAAAGCGGCTGCGCAGTTGATTTTCTAGATATTGGCGGTAATTGCCTTTTAAATGGTCCGGATGATTACAAAAGAATGCAAATGCCGGATAGGGCATCGGTAACTGGGTGGCATATTTTATTTTAATAAATTTGCCGCGATGGGAGGGTGGAGGAAATTTGGTCACTGCTTCCTCCAGAAAGTCATTCAACTCGCTCGTTTTTATCCGTGTCTGGCGACGCTGATACACCTCCAGGGCGATTTCTACAGCTTTATAAATGCGAGTCTTCTCCAGGGCAGATATAAATACTATCGGAATGTCATTGAAGGGCGCCAATTTGGCCCGGATCGTTTCTTCCACCCCTTTGGCTGTATTGGTTTCTTTCTCCACCAGGTCCCATTTATTGACCAAAATGACCACGCCTTTATGTCTTTTGACCGCAATGTGTAAGATGTCCAGATCTTGTGATTCCAAACCAGTCTGGGCATCCACAAGCAGTAAGCACACATCGGATTCTTCTATGGCTTTCACGGCTCTGATCACCGAATAAAACTCCAGGTCCTCGTGTACTTTTTTCTTTTTGCGCAGGCCAGCCGTATCCACCAGAGTAAATTCTTTCCCGAAATGTTTATAATGAGAATGGATGGCGTCCCGGGTGGTTCCGGCGATGTCCGTCACAATGTGTCTTTCTTCGCCCAATAAAGCATTGGTCAAAGAGGACTTGCCTACATTGGGTTGGCCAATTATTGCTAAACGTGGTAATGGATTTTCTTCGGTGACTTCTGGTGTGTCTTCAATGCTGTCAGTGATAGCATCCAGTAATTCTCCGGTACCGCTTCCGGACATGGAGGATAGAAAGAAAGTATTCTCAAATCCCAGGCTCCAGAATTCATTGGCATCCATTAAGCGATTAAAATTATCTGCTTTATTTACTGCCAGAAAGACTTTTTTGGTCACCCGGCGCAACATTTCCGCCACATCTTCATCCAGGTCTGTGATCCCGGTAGTCACATCCACCATAAAAATAATGATATCCGCTTCATCGACCGCAGTGATCACTTGAGCGCGAATCGCTTTTTCAAACACATCTTCCGACCCGGTAACAAACCCCCCGGTGTCGATGACGGTAAATGTTTTTCCGTTCCAATCCGATACACCATATTGCCGGTCACGAGTCACGCCGCTGATGTCATCGGTTATGGCATCCCGGCCACCGACCAGACGGTTGTACAACGTAGATTTACCCACATTAGGCCGACCAATAATGGCCACAATTTTATTCATAATTTCTCCTTAAAAACGGTATCCAAAATTATCCAGGGCGTGTGGATTATCCCGCCAATCTTCCTTGATTTTTACCACCAGTTCCAGATACACTTTTTTATCAATAAAAGTTTCTATTGCTTCCCGGGCAGCGATACCCAGCTTTTTTATCGCTTGTCCATCCCGACCAATCAGAATGGGCTTTTGACTCTTTCTGTTTACAAAAATTGCGGCACTGATCCGGTCCAGGTCATCCCCTTCCTGATAATATTCCACATCTACCTGACATGAATAAGGCACTTCTTGTTTATACAATTCCAGAATCTTTTCCCTGATGATCTCAGCAGCATAAAAACGGACATTCCGGTCAGTCAGCTGATCCTCCGGATAATATTGAGGGCCTTCCGGTAGAAGCTCTAACAGTCTGGACTGTAATACATCCAAACCGGTTTTTTGTAATGCCGAAATGGTCAGGATCTCTTTACCGGGCAACCGTTCTGACCATTGGCTGTAAATCAAGCTGGTATGCTCCTGGTCCTTAATCAAATCTGCCTTATTAATCACCACCAACAGTGGTATTTCCAAAGCGGCAATGGCCATAAATGCCGGCATTTCAGGTTCAAACCGGTCAAAGGGATCGGTCAGTATAATTAAAATGTCCGCGTCTTCCAAGGCTTGGTTCACAAAGGCATTCATGTTCTTCTGGAGGGTGTAGGCCGGGCGATCAATAATGCCGGGAGTGTCCGAAAAAACCATTTGCCATCCTTCTCCATTCACAATGCCCATGATCCTCTGCCTGGTGGTTTGAGGTTTACTGGTGATGATGGACAAACGCTCCCCAACCAAGGCATTCATCAGGGTGGATTTGCCCACATTCGGATGACCAATGATGTTTATGAACCCTGATTTAAATTCCATGGCTGCAAAAGTAATTAAAAATAACCGCTTTTATGGTTGTCGGACAATTGACCGTCTCTTGGTCTTGTTTCAATGAGTTTTCGGTAATATCTTTCTAGGTCCATAAAAACAAGGAAAAAAGATGTGCAAAAATAGGTGGTTGGTGGCCTTCTGGAGTGGATGGCTGCTCCTGGATTTTACCCCTTCTTGCGGTCAAGATCGCGTAGGGGTGCAGTTGTATACCTTTCGTGATCAATTGGCAAAAGACGTTCCTGCCGCGTTGGCCAAAATAAATCAGATGGGCTTCAAATACCTGGAAGGTGGCACCACCTATGGTATGGATCCCCAGGAATTTAAAGATATAATCATTGGCTACGGCATGCAGGTAGTCAGTGTTGGAGCGGATTTTGGCGAATTGCAAAAAGACTTGGCACCGGTCATCCAGAACGCCCGCTTTTGGGGGGCCAAATATGTCGTTTGTTTCTGGATTCCTCACGCAGGCGATAATTTTACCCAGGACGATCTGGATAAAGCAATTCATGTGTTTAATCAGGCTGGTAAAACCCTCTCGGAAGCCGGACTCACGTTATGTTATCATCCACACGGATTTGAGTTTCGACCGCAAGGCCGGGGGACCATGTTTGACATCTTAGTTGAAAAAACAGATCCATCTTTTTTGAGTTTCGAAATGGATGTTTTTTGGGTCAAACACCCGGGACAGGACCCGGTTAAATTATTAAAAAAGTACCGCCAGCGTTGGGCTTTAATGCACCTGAAAGACCGCCAGCCGGGTACACCGGGCAATCATAACGGTCGCGCCGATGTAGAATCCAATGTGGTTTTAGGTACTGGAGATGTAGGCATTTACGCTATCATGAAACAAGCTCGCAAAAACAAAATCAGCTACTATTTTATTGAAGATGAATCATCCCGCTCTTTAGAGCAGGTCCCTCAATCTTTGGCTTATTTAAAGACAATTAAATAGCTGCCGGCTTGAGAGCGTCGGCACCCCGGCAAGTAAGCTTACCGGGGTTTGCTGAAACTCTTAGTATGGAAATACTAATGTGCCCAGAACAAGACTCGAACTTGCACGACCTTGCGATCACCACCCCCTCAAAGTGGCGTGTCTACCAATTTCACCACCTGGGCAAACCAAATGAACTTTTGAGGGTGCAAATATAAACATTCCCGCTAACTTCATCAAGGTGGCAAATATTTAATTGCTACCTCTTGATTTTCACTGATCTGCTGTTGTACCTTGCCCGGGTATGCATAACATTGAGCCATATTATCATTGGATCAGTTTGTACTCGGCTGCTGAAGACCGCCTGTCACCGTTTTACGGCCGGGAGTACAGTGAGTTTACTTTTACCCATAGCATCTATAATTATTACATTCACCCGCAATGGGATGAATTCGGGTCGAATACTTTATATGTCAAGGTCCTTTATGCCGATTATGACGAACAGTTCGCAGTTCTCGAACTCATCGGAGAATGGAACGATGCTATCCAGAATGATATCATGTACCTAAAGCGGGGCCTTATTGATCCTATGATCGAACAAGACATCGTCAAGTTCATCGTCATTTGCGAGAACGTACTTAACTTTCATGGTTCAGACGACTGTTATTATGAAGAATGGAAAGATGATATCGCCGACGAATTCGGCTGGATTGTATTTCTTAATACCCTGGACCATGTATACCGCGAGATGGAAAATTATCAACTCCATTTTTATGTGCATTTTGGTGAAAAATTTAATGACATTCACTGGCGCAAAATGTCGCCTCCAACCCTTTTACAAGTCACAGAAAGTTTATTGCAAAATGAAACAAAAGCCCTTGCTTATTAAGGTCAGATAAATCTTCTGATCGATTTTTTTTTCAATTTTGTTAGAAGAAATCTTGGATATTTCTGATTCCTTAATTCCCTGCATTATTTACCCGTTTCAACCTTTACCTGAATTATTTCTCCTGGCTTTACTTCTACCTCCACATAACTAATGTATGCACCGTTCCAATGCTGATGCTGTGCCTTCAAGGTATTTCCATTTACTCTGATCATCGGATGATGACCATAAAAGCGGGCTTGCCACCGATAGGTTCCTGCGCCGGACTGATAACACAATATCGATTGATTCGTCCCCAGGTGACTTACCGAAAAAAGCGCTGCTCCAACGGAAATATTATTAACCGTTAAATCAGGGATTTCACCCGGTAAGCGGGATAGCGTGGAAATTTGCCGGTCAGGCGCATCAGGCAGAACACCCATCAGCCCTTCCACCACGTTACTGATTATCACAAAAGATATTTCCGGATAATTGCCATGTCCGGTGGTTTGGTCCACGGGAAAACGAAGATCAATGTGTTCGATCATATCTTTCAGCCACTGCCATCCTTCCTTATTGCGGTGGTTATTAAAGAAAGTTTCGGGCAAGTAGGAGCGGGCTTCAATGTTCACCGGTCGCCCTTTTTTAGAACGCGCCGATTTATTTACAAAGTCGAGGTATTTTTCCGTGCGTGCTCCGGGTTCGGCTATGTTTTTCAATAACATGAACCAGGAGTTTTCTTTACCCCAGTTGGTAAGCGCTTCACCGTGCCGGTTATAGCCACGCACCAGCCGTTTTGTTCCGGGCTTGACCGACCATTGTGTATTGAAATAATTTTTCAGATTCTCTGCCCTTTGGGCGTATTCACGAAACCGGA
>JAYRWN010000278.1:0-15434 GCA_041917975.1 Saprospiraceae bacterium
CGCACGCTGTATGGTCCTCCTTCCTGACCTTCAAAATACCAATAGGAGGTTGGATAAGCCTGAATGTAAACACGCAGAAGTATCTTTAACTTTTCGGGAAGGAAAACATATCGGTAGACTTCTTGTTCCTTAAAACAGCATATGTAAATGTCTTGCCACCTTAACCCCGGTTGCCATGTATCCAATAATCCGGTATCGGCTGTATTTTGTCGCAAGCTGCAAACGTAACCACCTGCTTTTCTCCATCGTTTTGCCCTTTCGGGGCGTCATCATTGGTTTACTTTCGTTCAGCTCATGCCAGTCATAATTGCATAGATCATCGTCTATACTTTTCCACATCGCTCACTACCGCATCATTTCCGTGTACAGCAGCATGTGGTGTTTTGGTAACTTCTTTGGAAGGACGTCACCGGAAGGCCACCGGAATAACTTTTCATTCCGCTCTTCCATCAGTAAAAGAGCATTCTACTACTCATGTTTCAGTTGAGTGTAGATTCAAGTCACACACGTTTTCGGGCTTGGCGAAGGTGGGAAATTCAAAGTGCAAATGTTTAATTTAGGACAAATGTTGATTAGTATTCCAATGCTCAAATTTAGTACATCAGCCCCAATATCGCAAAACCGATGTTGGCAGCAGTAAATTATGCAGTTGAAGCGGATGGTTTATTGTCTTGTCCTGCGTCAATGATAATAATATTGGGGTCGTTATCAAGTTCCAGTTCTTTTAAGATTGTCGTCACTTTTAAAAACTCTAAATCATCAAAGTACAATATCACTTTTATACTGCTCTTTGTCTGGTTCGCCTGTTCATATATTTTTACTTGATTGAGCAAATTTCTTTTTAACTGAGTATTTGAGGCAAGTTTAAATTCAACAAGAGTTTTATCTTTTGAGCCTTTGGAAATTGAATAGTCAACAGGACCTCTGCCATTATTCGGTTCTTGATTAACATCAAACGTTGAAGCAAACCAAGTTAGCCTATAAATTCTCTGAAGGTCTGCCTCCCTTTTTAAAGGCTGACCTTTGTGATAAAAGAGTTTGTACCCGTCATTGTGTTCAATAAAAGTCTTTAAGTATTCAATACGTTTTAAGGCTGCTGTGTGTGCATCAGTTTCGGTTAATGAATAGAAATTAGTTTGTGATGACAGTTGCTGAACTAATTCTTGTACTCGTTTTACAAAAACTTCTTCTACTTCCTCAACTTTAATTTCTGAACTACGAATTGCACCATCTTTATCTTCTTCTTTTTGCTTTATATAGTAATCGATAATAACTGGAAATTGTCTTATCGTTTCATGTATTGCCTTATTGATTTCCTTTTTCGATGGTTCCTTATTATCTTCTTTTTTTGGAATTATCTTTAAAAAATAATTGTGAATTTCCTCTCTAAGTTGGTCGTTTGGAATTGTATCACAGATGTTGTCAAAATCACCAATCAAATCATGATTATTAATCCAATTATCATCTTTTGTCAGAATATCTCGTGGAGTTAAAATAACATAATCACCATCAAAATATGGGAGTACAAACTCCTTGGGCATCCACCTTTCTAGACGATAATCAAAATATGTCTTTTTAATTGTTAGCTTTCTTTTTTGGTTATCCTTTAAATGAGTGTTTGCAAATTTCTGTGAGTATTCTAGCAAAAAAGTTTTTATCAAGTTACAAGTAAAGTCGCTAATATTATCCCTGCCGACACCAATAGAAAACAGAGCAGCTTTTTCTAAATGTGAAGATGTAGTTATTGTTTCATGAGTTAAGTCACGAAATACAATATGCATACTGGACGAAAGTGCATTTCCAAAATCTAGTCCCAAACCAGAGCCGCCATTTCCAAATAAGCTGTATCCAAGCCAATTTTGCTTTACCTCTGGAAAACAATACCAGGCTTTAACTTGTGCATCTGTCATTGAACCTATTGCTGCTTTTTCTTTTAAGAATACTAAATAATTAATAATCTCCCCGTGAAGTTTTTGATATTCAGCTTTTTCATTCCCAAAAAGTAAAAACGGGTCAATAAATAATGGAAGGTCATTAATCAAAGAGATATTGAAAGCTCCAAATTCTTGAAGCGTTTCCTCAGAGATGTCAAAGAAGTCAGAGAAGTAGACCATTGTTATAGGGTTCTGTTTTTATTGCTGCCAACATCCGTATATACGCATGTTATTGCGTATATATTTTAATATCTAAAGTTACCAACTCTCCGGAAAATCCAGAGGACTTAGGTGCCTTTTTTTATTTAAATCGGTCAGATGGGTATATATTTCGTTGGACCTCAATGAAATGTGACCAAGTGACTCCTGGATGACCCGTAGATCTACGCCCGCTTCCAGCAGATGGGTGGCATAGGAGTGCCGCAAAGTATGTACGGTGGCATAAGCTTCTACTTTGGCCTTCACTAAAGACTGATGAAATATGGACTGGATGCTGCGCACGCTGTATGGTCCTCCTTCCTGACCTTCAAAATACCAATAGGAGGTTGGATAAGCCTGAATGTAAACACGCAGCACTGTCTTGAACTTTTCGGGAAGGAAGACATATCGGTAGACTTCACTTGTTCCTTAAAACAGCCTGTGTAAATGTCTTGCCAACTTAACCCAGGTTGCCATGTATCCAATAATCCGGTATCGGCTGTATTTTGTCGCAAGATGTAAACGTAACCACCTGCTTTTCTCCATCGTTTTGCCTGTTCGGGGCTTCATCATTGGTTTACTTTCGTTCAGCTCATGCCAGTCATAACTGCATAGATCATTGTCTGTACTTTTCCACATTGCTCACTACCGCATCATTTCCGTGTACAGCCGCATGTGGTGTTTTGGTAACTCCCCGGAAGGACGTCACCGGAAGGCCACCGGAATAACTTTTCATTCCGCTCTTCCATCAGTAAAAGAGCATTCTACTACTCATGTTTCAGTTGAGTGTAGATTCAAGTCACACACGGCTGGCTTGCTGCCGTGCCGCGGTGAGTTGGGCTTGTGGGTTGGCTATTCGGCGGCATGGGCAGCCAGCCGTTGTTATCGCTGTTTTTAATTTTTACCAAACGTATTATCTTGATTGTTGTTAATTTTCTTTGGTCTATTAATCAATGCATAACCAAATCCAACAGACCACCACCATTTGTTTTGGTAAGCCCAATTATAACCTTCTTGATTTGTCGTATTGAAATTATTATTTATCCTATCTTTCCCTGCAAATAGCCCTATCTGGATATTGTCGAATTCAAAGATTGTTCCTATAGACCATGTAAATGCTGCGAGGTCTTGAACTGTTGGGGTTCTAGTTGGATTAGAATTATTCGAAGTAATACTAACCGATGAAATTCCTACTGAAAATCCTGCATCGATAAAATGAGGTTTATACTTGCTTATTCTTTTTTTTACCCCAACAAAAGGACCTAAAGCTACATCCTTTGAAAATTCAAATCCCTTTTCATCTTCATTCAAATCTTTTGATTTCCTTATTTTTACAGGTATAAGTACTGTTCCCGCAGTGAAACTAAAGCCGTTTATTCCCTTGATTGGCACAAAGGATAACACTCTAGACGCTACATCATCTTTATTGATACGGAAATATTTATACTCATTAAGTCCATCACTATCCGTAGTATTATTTCTTTTTTTTATTACATATTTGTCATTCAAATTATTTATTCCATTTATTGTGTAAACTTTGAAAGTTGACGCTTCTGGAGAGGGGGAATCTATTTTGAAATTTTCAGATTGATACCCTGTGTAATTTGCCGTTATACTTGCGGGAAGAGATGAAAGTTCAAATGAAAATTTACCTTCAATATCCGTAACTGTTTTTTTGTCTGTACCAGCTTCTATGATGTTTGCTCCGATAATTGGTTCTTTGTTATTTGGGTATATCAATTTCCCTGTAATTTTCTTTCCATCTAATTTGTAACTTAATGTAAATGCCTGTTTGTTTGTAATTTCATCATCATCTTTAATATCATCTTTCTTTTTATTGCCCTTCTTCTTTATGTCCTTTTCGTCCCACATCCAAAAACGAATTATGTAGTCAGCCTCTATTTTTCCAATTATGGTAAATTTATACCCAGGATATGCAATTAGATATTCCCCTGAAATTTTTTCACCAGTAATAGTTGATTCGTATATTGGAACATCACGTTGAACTTCTTTGTAAAGATTGTCTGGAATTTCAGTATCATCTATACTGCCGAATACATTCTTATCTTCTTCTTTTTTAATTACTACATCATGTTCGTAACTTTTACTACATCCAGTTTGCTTATTCGTTACAATTAATTTGTATTTTCCAAAATCTGAAAGTTTGACATCTGTGAATTTTACCATACTGCCTTCTGCCTTAATTCCATTTGGAGTTTCCCATGTATAACTGAAGTTATTACTTTTGGGAGTTTCTAAGAATATATCATTTTCTTTTTGAAAAAATGATATATTACCTTCTAATTTTGGAGCAATTCTAACTTCAATTTTGATAGTGTCAATTAATACTTGATTCGTTCCGTCATCTTTTTTGTAAAAAGCTTTAACATAAACTTCAAATTGTTCTGAATATTTTTCTATACCAGTAATAAAACTTATTTGTTCTCCATTTCCTGATAACCCTCCTTTACTAGAACTCCAAACATAATCAATTGATCCAGTGAGATTGTTTGGAATAACTTTTAAATTAAGTGTGTCTCCATTACATGAAATTGTATCTCCCTGTATCATTATCTGCTGTGAGAACAATACCTTTGAGAAAATTAATGAAAAAATTGAAAGGATGAGTTTACTTTTCATTTAATAATTTTTTTTTTAATTAGTGATAACTTCGTTATATACGCATAATTTTTGTATCATTCCTGCGTTTTTTTCGAAAAACGGTGAAAAAGATTACGTTGATCCAAAGGACTTTGAATCAGTGATAGCGCTTTATTGGTCACATCCGCGGGATCATAGAATAGCCTGATAAAAAACCGATTGCCGGAAAATGTGATCTTCAGCTGGTCCTTTCCCGTCTCCTGTATGTCAGCAGCCTCTGTCCTTGCACGTATCGAGGCACTTACTGGAAGCGCCAGAGTAGATATTCCTGTTTTGTCATCTGGTTCATGGATGGCTAGACTTATGATCATTACCTTCAATTAAGGAGTTTATCATAAGTGTTAGTTTCTTAATTAAGGTCACCTTTTTTATCCAATTTTTTTTCTGACTGAGTATTCCGGTAGGGTCATCTGGTGCAGGGCTGGCTGCGATGGTTCCGGATAATAAGGCCAGGCAATCCAAGGAAAACGACTCCAATTTGCCTAACTTTTGAACGGATGGCAGATTCGTCTCCGTGTAGGGTAAATACCAACCACGCCACGAGGCGGAATATTTACTATCCGGTATGGTTTTGACCTGGATAATTAAATCCCGGTTATCAGGAAAAAATAAGCCCGGGACATCGTGCTCACGATGGCGAAGCTTACGCAGTGAAAGCATGGCCGGTAGTACCTCAGGCGTCATGTGTATGGGTTTGGTCCCGCTTCAAATATAACTACGGACACCTGAGTAAACAAGTAGGCAAGCAGAAATATTTTAACCAACAGTTTTGGATGCTGGTCTGAGTCATCCGTCAGGCCATGTTTCCCAAATAAGATTTACAAAGGATTTCCTGCAAAAATTTTAACAGATTCATCCGGCGAACCTATTTAATGATTTGCCCCAATTGACTCCAAAATTCCGGATGGAAGCTGATCGGCACGGGTTTATCATCGGGAGCTTCGCCCATCCGCACTACCACGATGAACTGGGAATCACTTCGATGAACTGCCCATTTTTACCCATGGCCGCAAATAAATCCGCCGGCGCTGACGGCACCAGGGATACCGGAATGGAAAAGGTCACGCCAGGGTAGACAATACTGTTTTTACTGTTTAGCCACCCCAGGTAGCCATAGGAACGATTGAGATCCTGGGACGCAGTGGTCATCTCGGTAAAATACTTTTTATCTTTTAACACCGGCGTCTGATCCCATTATGGCAAACGGCTGTTGGAAGTGGTCCTTTTATCCAATATATTACTTTATATTACTTTTATTACTTTTTATATTTCCGCTTCAGCTGTGGCAGCCCTATTTTCTGCTTTATATTTTTTAGTGTTAGCAACAATTTGTCCCAAGGGTAAGTCATTTTTTAAAGTTGATCGAAGTACAAATATTTAATTACTTTCGCAAGGCGAATTTTACCAATACTATGTTGGCTGGTCGGGATTGTTGTGTTATAAGTTTTCGGTCATTTTACCCAAATTAATTTTCTCTGCTTTTATAAAAGTTATTTCTCTTATAAATTCCATTTTGCCCCATAGATAATAATTCCCTTTTAGCCATTTGGTTAAACTCATTCTTGTATTTAGTCGTTTAATTTCAATGTCTGACGCTTTTCTTCTTTCTCCAAGTTGTCCGTAAAGTTTAATTGCCGGGTAATTATTGAATTTCCCTTTGAATAGTGAAGTCAACCAAAAAAAGGTATTGCTATTCACCGCCAAAACACAAATGTTTTTATGGCTTTTACTATTATCTGGAAGTTTTGTCGGAAACTTTTCAAAGTAAAACCCTGTCTGATTGTTATTTAAGAATAATGAGCCAATTGGCGTTACTGTCGGATTGCCTTCTTTATCAACCGAGGCTATGGAAACGTGAAAATTTGTCCTGAAACATTTGTTGAAATGCTTTCTTATTTCTATCCAATCTTTCTGAATGTCCATATTATATATTGTCCCGATTTATAGCTATCTATTTAAGATGTTGTTCGGTCGTGACGCTGTGTACGTGTAGCCGGTAGTCGATCAGAGGGCATGTGAATGGGTTTAGTCCTGCTTCAAATATAGTCACGGACACCTGAGCAAACTAAACACGTTCGGAGAAATATTTTAACGACCAGTTTCGGATGCTGGTCTGAGTCATCCGTTAGGCCATGTTTCCTAAATAAGATTTACAAAGGATTTCCTGTAAAATTTTCACCGATTAACCCGGCGGATCCTATTTAATAATTTGCCCCAATTGACTCCAAAATTCCTGATGGAAACTGATCGGCACGGGTTTATCATCCGGAGCTTCGCCCATCCGCACTACCACGATGTTTAAACTGGGAATCACTTCGATGAACTGTCCATTTTTACCCATGGCCGCAAACAAATCAGCCGGCGCTGACGGCACCAGAGATACCGGAATGGAAAAGGTCACGCCAGGGTAGACGATGCTGTTTTTACCGTTTAGCCACCACAGGTAGCCATAGGAACGGTTGAGATCCTGGGACGTCGTGGTCATCTCGGTAAAATACTTTTTATCTTTTAATACCGGCGTCTGATCCCAATCCCCTTTATTTAAAATCAATAAGCCAAAACGGGCGGCATCCCGAGCGGTACTCCAGTAGATGTTGTTAGATCCTGTTTTAATCCACGTCCCCTGCATGCCGGTAAATTGTTCCACTTTGGTATCACAAAATAAATTGTAGGATATACCGGCTGCTTTACTCACGACCTGCTCCAGTAAGGTGTAAACGCCATTATGATAGAACCACTGGGTCCCCGCATCAACCTTGTAATTCAGACAGTCCGGTGTGGTGCAGTCCAGATCGTCGATACCAAAATCCAATCCGGACGTCATGGTCAGCTGATGACGGATCGTGATCAGGTTCTCTTTTTCCAGGGGAGCGGAGGTCCACCGGCCGAGGTATTGGGACGTTTTATCGTTGATATTCAACAAACCATCCTGCTGCGCTATACCCACCAGCGTAGCGGTCAATGACTTGCCGGCGGAAGCCCAGTACCACTGCGCACTGCGGTCGAAATCGCCCGTGCCCACGATGGATTTACCCCAATATTTTTCGACAACTATTTTACCGTTTTTTAAAATAACCAAAGCGCGGGTATTTTTACCCTGCAAATAGGTATAAAAATCCGCCAGTTTTCCGGTATCCCACTGTAAACTTTCCGGGGTCTGGCTCTCCCAGGTATCCCCGAGTAAAGGAGGAAAATATAAACTACCGCTGGGCGTACCATCCGGATTTATTTCTTGTTGTTTCTGACAAGCAATCACCAGCCACAATCCACACAACCACCACCAACGACGCATAAGATTAGAATTTTTATACCTTGGATGCATAAATCCTGCCAGGGTTTAATCTGAAAATTGAGATTTATAAAAAATTAACTGGCGAAAAACAGTTCAATAATTATCCGGCTAATAAAAACTGGCTGATGGAATGCTGACCACAGTATGGCAATTGGATTATGAAACTTTTCTTCGTTATCCCTGGTCGGTAAAACGAAAGCTCTGGCATAACCTGACCATTTAAAATTAAAAATGAATGTCCGTGATCATACCTAATTTTCTGAGCAGCATAATTTCTTATGTCAATTAGACGATGCTGAAGTAATTTTTTTTGAAATAATTATGACCTTATCCATTTTAGCTGAAAAGCGCTCAAAAATCCGTGAAAAACAAAATACTGTTTGAGCCATTCCGGACATTCATATAAAATTAATTTAAATTTTTAAGCCGAATGGTTCTATTAAATTGGTCAGGGATTTAGTGATAAATTAAATAATTAGTTCTTAAGTCTTAAGTTAAAAAAACGATCCATGGGGCGGACCAGACTGCAACTGACTTTGTTTTTGCATGGGCAGGCACCGGTTATAGAGGAGATCAGGGTACGTTACAACCCTCTTCAGGCTCAGCTAATTGCTGCGCATGTCACCTTGTGCCGCGAGGACGAACTGGCTCAGCTTGAACTTATCAAAGATAACCTTTCCAGGCTGCAATTACCCTGGCCTTTGGTCATCCATTTTGGCCCTCCGCAACGATTCAATCAAGGCAAAGGGGTGCTATTAACGGCAGTAGGGGATTTGACGGACTTTGCCCACTTACGGCGTTTGGTGCTGGCCGGCACCAACTCAGCACCCCGCGAACATCAAGCCCACCTGACCCTGATGCATCCACGCAATTCCGCCTGTACAGATGAAATATTTGCTCAGCTTTTAAACTATACCTTTCCTTCCGCCCTGACTTTTAGTCGCGTTTGCCTAATCATACAAACCGATCAGCAGCCCTGGAAACCCCTGGACGAATTTTCATTGATCTAACCGGCTAAAAACTGATTTTCTTGAGTCCCACTAAATTAAGAACAGGTAAAAAGTTTTTTCATCCAGTTTATAGAAGCCATGCGCAGAAATCTGTAAATTGTTGATTCACTTTTTTAATCGTTAGAATCATGCAAAAACTAATCATAACTGTGTTGCTGGCAAGTTTCAGTTTTGCCCTCGGTATTGGACAAAACAATTTTAACGGCATTGAGAGCCATCTGGGCAATCTATTCCGTCTGTCACCGGCCAAGAGCCGCTCCATCAGCCCCGAAAATTTCACTGGCGCCAAGGGCGAAGGCGGCAAAGCCATTACCGGTAATGGAGCCAATGCGTCGCGCGATCTGGGCCAGGGGTGGAAAGTGAGTCCTAGCGTTACCATTAAATCTAAAACCACCTTTACACTGGCTGACATCGAAGGACCGGGATCCATTCAGCACATCTGGATGACCCCGACCGGCAACTGGCGATGGAGCATCCTGCGCATCTACTGGGATGACGAGACCAACCCCTCGGTAGAATGTCCGGTGGGAGACTTTTTCGGCATGGCCTGGGGCCAATATGCGCCGCTGCAGTCTTTGGCTGTTTGTGTTAACCCGGGCTCAGCGTTTAATTGTTATTGGCCGATGCCCTTCCGTAAAAAATGTCGCATCACCATGGAAAACATCGACGAAAAAGATATGGTGCTGTACTATCAGATTGACTATCTCCTCACCGAGGTACCGGCGGATGCCGCTTATTTTCATGCCCAGTTCAGACGGACGAACCCTCTGCCGTACAAAACCGATTACACCCTGGTGGATAACATCAAAGGCCGTGGGCATTATGTAGGAACTTTTCTGGCCTGGGGTGTACACAACAACGGCTGGTGGGGTGAAGGGGAAATCAAGTTTTTTATGGATGGCGATGGGCAGTGGCCTACCATCTGCGGCACCGGTACGGAAGATTACATCTGCGGCTCATATAACTTTGATACCCGGCAAAAAAATGCGGCCGGTATAGAACAAAATGCTTATACGGTCTTCTCTTCTCCCTACACCGGCTTACACCAGGTGATCAAAGGGGATGGACTCTACAATGTTTCGCAGCGTTTTGGCATGTACCGCTGGCATCTCAACGATCCCATCCGCTTTGAAAAAGACCTGCGGGTGACCATTCAAGCTCTGGGCTGGCGCAGCGGTGGCCGTTATCTGCCGCTGCAGGATGACATGGCCTCGGTGGTCTATTGGTATCAGACGGAGCCGCATCAGGCTTTTCCACCCATGTTGAGCAAGGACCAGCTGGAAGTGAATTAACTTGCGTTTCAGCGCCGGGACCCAATCAGAATTAATTATTTTTCAACGCCAGCACCATGTATAAAATTTTTAACTGCTTCCTCGCTTTCAGCCTGTATGTCATATCCTCTTTGGGAGCGCAAACCGTCACCTTGACCCAAGACCGCTTACTGGATAAGATAAAAGGCGGCTGGGCAGGACAAACGATTGGTGTGACCTTCGGTGGTCCCTATGAGTTTGCTTACCAGGGCACCTTCATCAATGAATATCAGCCGCTCATCTGGTATGATGGTTATCTGAAAAAAACCATGACGGAAAACCCCGGTTTATACGATGATTTGTATATGGACCTAAGTTTCGTGGAGGTGATCGAAAAATATGGATTAGATGCGCCAGTGGATTCGTTCGCGAACGCCTTTGCCCGCGCCGGATATATGTTGTGGCACGCCAACCAAGCCGGGCGTTATAACATTTTGCACGGCATAAAAGCGCCGCAAAGCGGACATTGGTTAAATAACCCCCATGCCGATTGTATAGATTACCAGATCGAAGCGGATTATGCCGGGCTGATGAGTCCGGGTATGCCCAATGCCGCCTCGGCCATCAGTGATAAAGTGGGCCACATCATGAATTATGGCGATGGCTGGTATGGCGGCGTGTATCTGGGAGCTATTTATGCCTTGGCCTTCGTCCATGAAAACATCCCTTTCCTGGTGGAAGAAGCGCTGAAAACCATACCTCCCCAGAGTGAATTTTCTCAGTGTATTCGTGATGTCCTGCATTGGTACCGTCAGTATCCCGGGGACTGGAAGCTTACCTGGTTTGAAGTGCAGCGCAAATGGGCGGACGACATCGGTTGCCCGGAAGGAGTTTTTGATGCCTTTAACATTGATGCCAAAGTAAATGCCGCTTATGTAGTCATCGGTCTCTTATATGGCCAGGGCGATTTCGGAAAAACCCTGGATATCGCTACCCGCTGCGGACAAGATGCCGATTGTAATCCAGCCTCCGCCGGTGGGATTCTGGGCACCATCATCGGTTATAACAATATCCCGGACTACTGGAAACAAGGGCTCGCCGAAGCCGAAAAACTGGATTTTAAGTACACGACGATGAGTCTGGAGGAGGTGTATCAAATCAGTATGAAACATGCCTTGCTCAACATCCGTCGACATGGGGGTCAGGTCACCGGGAATCAGGTGGTCATCCAGACGCAAGATCCGCTGCCGGTCCGTTATGAAAAAAGTTTTCCCGGGTTATATCCGGTAGCTAAACTGCCGGTCCGGCGGGAGCAGGGTGATGACTTAAGGTTCAGCTTTGAGTTCTCCGGCGTGGGGTTTGTTTTACGGGGTGAAACTGCGCCTTGGGGTAGTCAGAGTGAGGCGGTCATTCACGTCGAATTATTTATTGATGGCTCGAAAAAAGAAACTATTGCCTTACCCGTAAGTTATACGACGCGCCGCTACGAATTAGCCTGGAATTATACTCTGAATAAAGGGAAACATGATGTACAATTAGTCATTCCGTCTCCCCAGACTGCGCCTACCCTCAAAGTATGGGAAGCTATCGTCTACGACGACCGGCCGGCCAGAACGGGCCAATAAAGGGTGGAAGCGAGGGGGCAGTTTTTTGACCTTCTTTGCGGAAAACCAGATTAGTTATGCCGGACCCATCAATTCGAGGGTGGAATAATGTTCCCCCTGGCGCAGGACTTTAAATTTCTGACCAATGCGCGCCGCTTCATAAGCAAATTCTTTAGGGTTGGCGGTATTAAACTTAAACATATCATAATGGCAGGGGATGACTACTTCGGCGTCAATGGCGTGAGCCAGTCCGGCTGCTTCCCGGCAATTCAAGTTGCCGGCTACCCGCCGCTCAGGTATGTCCCCATTGATCGGCAATAAAGCGATATTGATACGCCATGGTTTTAATAAAGCGGTCATGCCTTCGTACCAAAGCGTATCCCCGCTGTGATAAACCGTCCAGGGACCCATTTTTATCACGTAACCCAGGTATTTAAGTTTCCCGGCCTCGTCTTTTTCTAATGTATTATGCGCCGCCGGTACGGCATGAAAAGTAAAAACACCCACTTCATACTTATCACCGGCATCCAGGCCTACCGGCCAGGTTGATGGGCAAGCCAGTCGTTCGGCCACCAGGGCGCGGTTAGCTTCCGGTATAAGTATCACCAGGTCTTTATTGTGCGCGATTAGGGGTAATAAAGTTTGGGCATCCAGGTGATCGGTGTGCAGATGGCTGCTGGTCACCGCCGAGATACCCGTCAGTAATTCCGGGTTTATTACACGGGCACTCATGCGTACGTGCGGTTTATCCGTTGAGGCGTATTTTTCCGTTAAACTGTCGGACAGATATGGGTCCAATAAGATTTGTTGACCACGATACATCAGCAGAAAACCGCTTTGTCCCAGCCACCACACGTGCAAGTGGTCATGTTCCTGACTCCACCAATGCACGTCTTCCAGTAAGTCGTAATCTTGTTTATGCGGTCTAATTAATTCCATAAGGCTCTGATTTATGGTCAGCCAAGGATGGAACGTGCCTGGTAAATTTAACGCATTTGGCGTGCCCCTTCCACCATATTGATCAGTTTTTTTCGGGCAGCCCAGCGGGCCGTTTGACTTAATCCACAATCAGGCGCTACTGAAAGTTTTTCTGCCGGCACATATTTTAAGCAGAGTTTGATGCGTTCCATCACATCGCTTACGCTCTCAATATAATAATTTTTTACATCAATTATTCCAGCCGATACATCCATTTTTTCAGCAAAATGGCTCAGCAGTTCTACTTCTGCAAATTCACGATTAGCCAGTTCGATATGTATTTCGTCCACATTTAAATCCAGAAAATCGGGTAACATGGGTTTGACGCTGCGGTATCCCACCGGCCGTCCTTTAAAATTCCCGAAACACATGTGAGTAGATAAACGGCAACGTCCAACCACTCCGGACACCGTGCGATTAAAAATATCTACGAACCGCCTGGTGTCCTCCCGGTAGGCATAACAGCTCATGGACGGCTCATCAACGGTAATTTCAGTACATCCGGCTTTGACCAGGTCCTCCAGTTCTTTACGTACGATTGGTAAAAGAGCTTCAGTTATAGCATAACGGTCATGATACATTTCGTTAGGCATCAGCCGGCCGCTAAGCGTATAGGGACCGGGTACACTGGCTTTCAGCACGGGGCCAGCCGGAGCTAAACGCTTCAGACGTTGATATTCACGGACAGCGCCAAGGCCACGAGGAGCTTCCAGGGGGCCAGTGATGGAATTTTTACCCCGCTGGTCATGCGCGGCCGGACCGAACCGCCGGGTTTCTTCATGATAGGGCGAAATACCATGAATATAACCATAAAAGGATAAATTAAAATCCAGGCGGGTTTGCTCCCCGTCGGTGATCACATCCAGGCCGGCGGCAAGCTGGTCATGGACAGCGGCGATGACCGCATCTTCCACCATTTCTTCAACATCGACCGGGCCAAATTCTTTAAGATGGGTGGAAGTAAATTCTAACCACCCCGGGAAAGGATAACTGCCGATGACGGTGGTGCGAATAGGAATAGGTTGCATAAATCAGAAGTAATTTTTTAAGTTATAATTATATCCTAAGGTATTTCAGATGATGTTGTAATCACAAAAGATCGTTGCAGGTCATAGCCAGGTTAATAGTTCCAAATTTCCAATTTAAGTATTTTTTTCCGAAACGTAGCTGGGGTAACCCACCTGAGCATAAAGTTTAGCCAGGCGATGGGCATGTTCGTCGTAAGCACTCTCGAACAGCTCCTGGGCGCGGGCCGGACCAACATGCACGGCAGCGGTCAGTACTTTTGGCGGGTGCCCGGCTAAAGTAAGTATACGGGCCGTTTCAGCTTTGATACAATTAATTATTAAGGCACCACCAACAGTAGAACCGGGTGACACCGGGGACTCCAGACCATGAATACGAATCATGGCATCCCCGGCCGGAGCGCCGGTATCCAGGACCAAGTGGGCGAAATCGTCTAACTTTTTGTCATCAGCCCGTTTACTTTTACTCGCTTGCAGATGTTGACTGGTCACCAAAGCTACCGTGCGGACATTGTGTTCATAAAACCACTGGCCCATCTCTACCGGTACTATGTTCGTCCCACTGGAAGAAATAATTAAGGCGCTGTCCTCCGGGTGAATATCGTAATTGCGCAGGATCCGCTCAGCCAGGCCGGACACATTCTCCAGATACATAGCCTGGCGCTGGCCATTAGCGCCGACTACCAAATTATGAAAGGTTAAGGACAGCTCCACAATCGGATTAAACCCGGGGAAAGAACCATACCTGGGCCACATTTCCTCCACCATGATGCGGCTGTGCCCGGAGCCAAAAACATGCACCATACGTCCATGTAAAATACTTTCGGCAAACCATGAGGCGGCTTGGGCGATTTGTTCACGCTGTTGCCTCACCGAGTCTATGATGCCTTCACTGAGATTTAAGTATTGATTGATAACATCCATGGGAATTTTTGTCTAAATGTTTGCAGTCAAGATACAAGTTTATCCTAAAATCAGGCCTTCCCGCTCAGCAGCAAAACAGGCCGCTCCGATAGCGCCGGAATATTCGCTGAATTGCGCCTTAATAATTTCCGTCCGTTGAGCCCCGGGATGCCACTCATAGAGTTCTAAAAAAGCATGCAATGGCGCAAACAAGGCCTCATCCGCCTCCGCAATACCGCCGCCCAGAATGATGCACTCCGGCGAGAGAATATTAATAATAGAAGCCATCCCAATGCTCAATTTACGCACCGAAGACAACCATAACCAGGTAGCAAAATGATCTCCCTCCCGGTAAGCCTGTACTAAATCGTGGGTCTCGCTATAACGCCCGAGGCTTCTTTTTTCCAAGGTGCAATTGCCGATACATTCTTCTAAACTGCCCGGCATCCGGGTCACATCCGGGTCACCCGCATCGTCGACCACCATATGACCCAGATGACCTGCTTTTTGGGATAAACCCATATAGGCTTGACCATGGATAAGGATGGCTCCGCCGACCCCCGTGCCTAAAGTGATTAA
>JAYRWN010000279.1:0-1982 GCA_041917975.1 Saprospiraceae bacterium
CAGAATTTTATCGATGCGGTAAAAACCAGGAAAGCCCCCGAATCCAACCTGGCCTATGCCCGTCAAATGACCCTGCCCATGCATTTGGGCCTCATTTCCTACCGCCTCAGCCGGCCACTGACCTGGGATGCCGCCAGCGAGTCGTTTGTCAACGACCCTGTCGCCAACGCCCTGCTCTACCGTCAGCCACGGGAAAAATGGCGGCTGATCGAATGAGAATCAGGTGCGGTTAGCCTATCGACCCGCTGGGTAATAATGAATGTCAGTGAAAATTATGTGATAGTTAAATTATTTCTTTGCCGGGACAAATAATCGGATAGCTGGCATGAGCCAGATAAACTATAAGTTTAGATTATCATTGCTAAATAATTATCAACCATAAAATTAATTCCTCAATAGATTTTTCCATGGGGTGTGGCTCCACTATGATCTAACTTTCCTATTCATCCAATAAATATTAATTAATCAAATCAAAATGGAGCCACCCTCTGTGACAAAAAGTTGACCCGAATGTATTAATCGAAATAAATTAATCGTTTTGGTTAATCATCGATTTTGGGAGAAAAAACATATTAAGTCACGCTAAATTAAAATGTCCTTAATTCTCTGTGTACATGACAGTGATAGAACAGAATTAAATTATTTTTTCTTAAAAATAATTATTCCCATACCAAAAACCAACCGCCTCCGGTTCTGCTTCCCGCCATATCGGTATCATATCCACTCCATACCGTTTTGCCGTTTTCATTGCGACCAATTTTTTCTCTGACATGCGTCACGATATATTTTCCGCAGAGGTCATATTCTATAACGCTGGCGCCTGACACTATAAAATATTTCCATCCCCCGGAGAACCAAACTTTATCGCCATCGGTAATCCAATCCGAGGCCCCATAAGGCGGATTATGCATTGTACATGTTTTGGGAGGAAGTGGCAGATTATGGACCAACCAGGACGGGCTACTGCAAGGGTCTTTAATTTTGTACAGATAATGGGCGATCCGAGCTTCAGGATTTAACTTAAATCCGCCTTCCCAATCATCCGGGCCCCCGTATAATACCGAGGAGATATTACCACTGCCATCTACAAGAATTATTTCATTATTAATGTACCAATAAAATTTTTCATTCCAACTCCCATTACAAACAATTACCTCCCGGCCTAAATGCCCTCGGTTTAAAGTGAGCACCAGAGCCTGATTGGGGTTGCCGGGGCCGCCACAAATGACTTGTCTTACTGGTGCCGATCGGCCAAATTCATAATTGCCCGCAATGTTGGATAAATTATCGGTTTCATTGGCCAACTGACCACAATATTTGTCCGTTTGAAATCTATTCTCCATAGTTTCAACCACGCCTCCAAATTCATTTCCTCCAAATTGCACTAAACGCCTGGCCACAGCCATATATGAATGATCAGGCATTCCATCAATAGATAAATAAGGGTTACAGCTGATACATTTATTAAATTTCAAAGCACCATAATTCATGACTTGCTCTAAATTGGTATAAGCCGTTAATAACAAATCCCGTTGCACTAGGCGGTCGGTGGTTCGGACATATTGATCCAGACAACGTATGGCATTTTGTACACTAAAGTTTCTATCCACATCAGTCACACATGGTGGTTGGGATATGGATTGCAGCGTGTAGAATAAACAAGTACACCAGATCAAGAACTTAGGTAGAATGTCTGAAAAAATCCAATTTTTCATATGAACTAAGTTTTAAAGGAAGGTCAAAGAGCTGGGAAAACTTTTGCAATGATCAGAATCAGTTTAAATAGTGAGAAAAATCAAACAATCAATATTTAAAAATTAAGGGTATGTTTGAATGTAGACGGAATTTTATCCGCAGTTCCTGCCGTTAAATACAAAATTTAATTACTTTGGAACTGATTAATTCATTTATCCAATTCTGAACTATGCAACAGGAAATGACCAGAAGAACATTCGTTAAAAAGTCTTCCCTTGGTTTGGCCG
>JAYRWN010000280.1:0-3872 GCA_041917975.1 Saprospiraceae bacterium
CCTGGAGACCTTTAAATTTGCCGGAGGTTTTCACGTTGGTGCCACCGTTAACTTTAAATTCACCGACGACTTCGGTGTTCGCAGTGGCTTGGTCTTTAACCAAAAAGGGGGAAAATATACTTTCAATGGCCCATCTTACTTTGTATTCAGCCGTCAAAACACCAACCAATCCCCATTAATCACCACAACGCAACGCAGTACCAGCTTAAAATATACCAATGCCTACATAGACTTGCCGGTCATGGCGTATTATAAATTGGGGAAATTTGAGGTCCATGGCGGACTTTATGGCAGCATTCTGGCCGCCGGATCCGCTGGAGGCCGGCTGAAACTTACCGATATCGTTGCTTCCGCGGCTAGTCCGGCCGGACAAGAAGCCAACTTCAGTTTAGACTATAATTATTATTCGGATGGAGCCCGCTCCACCCGTAGCTTTAGTGTGAAAGAAGTGCGCATAGATGATCAACCCATCCTGGTACCCAGTATCCTGGGCGCTTATTATGAGCTGAATGAAAAACCGAAAGCATTGTTTAAAACCCTGGACTACGGCTTCACGGCTGGAATTTTTTATTTTATGAACGAAGCACTGTACATAGGCGTAGATGGACAGTGGGGTCAGGCCGATATGACTAATCAGGAGGTGGATTATTCATTAAGTGAGCGGGGCGTGTTGCGCAACGATAAAGATGTCAACACCTCCATTAAAGTATCCATCGGATTCTCATTTTAATTCGCTCGGGGCAACCGGATGCTAAAGGTAGTGCCTTCGTTGAGCTGAGAGGACTTGACATAAATCTTACCCTGATGGTAAAATTCGATAATCCGTTTTGCTAAAGACAAACCTAAACCCCACCCTCGGGATTTAGTCGTATAACCGGGTTCGAAAACAGTTTTAAACTTAGCAGGAGGAATGCCTTTACCTGTATCCGTTATATCAATGATAATTTCCTCATCCTCATCATAAACTTTGGCACTGATCGTTCCTACGCCCTCCATAGCATCCAACGCATTACGTACCAGATTTTCAATGACCCAGTCAAACAGGGGAGGATTAATTTTAGCAAAATGTTCCTGCCCGTTAGGTTCAGGGAAGGAAAATACGACCTTACGCGGGGCTCTTTTCTCCATGTAATGGCGGCAACGATCCAACTCCTCAAGCAGGTTAATGCGGTTTAGATCCGGTGCAGACCCAATTTTAGAAAAACGGTCGGCGATGAGTTGTAATCGCAGCACATCTTTATTCAATTCACTCAAAATCTCCTGGTGATAGGCCTCTTCGGAAGGCATTTCTTTCAGGTGTTCCAGCCAGCCCATGATAGCACTGATGGGTGTACCCAGCTGATGGGCGGTTTCTTTCGCCATACCTACCCAAACCTGGTTTTGCTCCCTTTTTCGGGCCTCGCTAAAACCAAAATAGCCTAAACCGATAAAAGCGACCAACATAATACCCTGAATGAGCGGGAAGTAGGTGAGCATGGTATACCACCGGGAATTTTTCCAGTACACTTTCATCACATCAATAGTGATTGGATTTATTCCCCTTTGTTTCATTTTATCCACTTCGCGCTGCAGGTATTTATTATCCTGGTCATTGGATTCACCGAAATTTTTCCCATAAACTACTTTATCATTTAAGTCGGTCACCACAATGGGGATGTGTTTAATGCCGATGATGATTTCATTCTGAAAAGTCAGATCAGCTTGCAGATCGGTTTCATTTTTTTTGATGAATTCATATGCTTGTCCTAAGACCAAGGCACTGTACAACTCCCCTTCCTTCAGCCGTTGAGTCAGGTAATAGACATAAATCATGGTCAGTAATACGATGATCATGCCGCCAATCCCGATGTAAAGCTTCCAGCGGGACTTGGTGATGTACATTTTATCCGGAATGGAAATATTCATCCTAGATTTTAATTCAATCGACGAAATTACTACGATTTTTTATAACCAATGGAACGCTTAACCTGGGCTAAAGAGTATATGTACTGACAATTAACCTAACTTTGCATGATGGAATGGGCTGAAAAACCGAATATCCGCTCTTTAACGGCTGAACAAATAACAGACTGGGTAAAAAGAGCTGAAGTAGAAAATTACCGGGCGAAACAAATCTATGACTGGCTGTGGGTCAAGCAGGTCAACTCTTTTGAGGCCATGTCCAACCTGAGTAAATCGCTGCGCCAAAGGTTGGAAGAGCAGTTCACCTTTCCGACTATTCGTCCGGACCTGATTCAACAGAGCATGGACGGAACGATCAAGACCAGATTTTTATTGACGGATGATGAAAAGATTGAGTCCGTCCTGATCCCGGTACCGGAGGATAAACGATTCACCGTCTGTGTGTCTACCCAAGTGGGTTGTAGCCTGACCTGTGCATTTTGTGCCACCGGCAAAATGAAACGAACGCGCAATCTGGAAGCGTTCGAGATCGTAGACCAATATATCCAGGTGAATCAGCAAAGTCTTGCTCATTATGGTCATCCACTGACTAACATCGTTTACATGGGGATGGGTGAACCTCTGCTCAATTATGCCGAAGTCATGGAAAGTACCCGCTTACTTACGCAGCGGATCGGATTATCGCCTCGTCGCATCACCGTCAGTACGGCCGGAATAGCTAAAATGATTCTACGACTAGCCGATGAAGAGGTAAAATTTAATCTCGCTTTATCCCTGCACGCGGCCGATGATCAAAAAAGGCATGAGATAATGCCTATCAATGAGCATAACAATCTCAGAGCGCTAATGGATGCCCTGGATTACTTTTACCAAAAAACCCGCAATAAGATCACCTTTGAATACATCGCTTTTGAACAATTTAATGATACTTTAGAGGATGCTCGCAATTTATTGCGCTTTTGCCGGCGTTTTCCAGTCACCGTAAACATCATTGAATATAACCGCATTGAAGGATTCGACGGACTAAAATCCAGCGATGAAAAGATTAATCAATTTGCCCGCTTTTTACGGGAACACCAGGTGGATGTGACGGTGCGTAAAAGCCGTGGCAAGGATATTGATGCCGCTTGTGGCCAATTGGCCAATAAAAATTAGCGCAATAAAAACCCCGGAAATTGCGGATCCAATGGATCGCGGTAAAAACGATGTTCACCGGTTATAAAAGCGGTGCCGGAGACTTCGGGGATGACGGCAGGATAGGATCCATAGGAGGTTATTTCTTTGACTATCCCGGTGAATACACTGCCGGTAATGCTTTCGATGACCATGGACTTGCCCTGAGGCCAATTTTCTTTAAAATGATGAATAGCCATGCGCCCGGAAACCCCTGATCCGGTGGGGCTGCGATCCACTTCACCATCTGCAAAAACACAAACGTTGCGGCTATCAATGCCCGCACGTGGATTAGCTTGCATAAAAATAACCCCATAAAGAAATGACAAATCGGTCTCAAAGGGGTGAAGGATAGGCAAACCACTGGCAACGATGGCTTTTTTGACTGCTTTGCCGAGATGTATCAGCTGATGGATCTGTTGCTCGTGGAGATCCAGGCCTATTTTTTCAACGTTGATGTACGCGTAAAATGCTCCGCCATAAGCCAGGTCGAAAGGTATTTTTTGTCCATCTATTTCAATGGACTGGTCTGCCTTTAATATAAAAGAAGGTACACCATAAAATCGGCTGGGCCAATGCGGTTGAGCTGTGTCCACCCAGGCTTGAATGCGTCCACAGGGGGCATCAATAACGACCTGTACTTCTCCCGGACCTTCGGATACCCAACCTTGCAGCACTGCCAGCTTGGCCAGGGCAATAATGGCGTGACCACACATGGTGCTGTACCCTTCATTATGCATAAAAATGACCCCGAAGTCCGCTCCAGAATCATTGGGAGGCGTAATCAGGCACCCGTA
>JAYRWN010000281.1:0-14194 GCA_041917975.1 Saprospiraceae bacterium
ATGTTTCAATCCTTGTTTTTATGGATTCTGAATTCGAAGATTAATCGAAAGCATAAAAAGCGTATGGAACGAACTTCGTTTCAATCCTTGTTTTTATGGATTCTGAATTCGAAGCTCCTTGAGCGAATTGGCACCGTCGGTATTCCCTTTTAGTTTCAATCCTTGTTTTTATGGATTCTGAATTCGAAGTTTAACACGAAAGATTATGAATTACGATTTAGAAATGTTTCAATCCTTGTTTTTATGGATTCTGAATTCGAAGTTTTTTGAAATAATTCTTTATTCCTTGTCGGTTTCCAGTTTCAATCCTTGTTTTTATGGATTCTGAATTCGAAGGTTTCTAAAGCTGCCGCACCAGATAGTATTGACGTTGGTTTCAATCCTTGTTTTTATGGATTCTGAATTCGAAGTCTGAACCTTGAAATATCTTTGATGCAAGCAAAAAGGAGTTTCAATCCTTGTTTTTATGGATTCTGAATTCGAAGCTTTTTTGCTGAAAACGCATTACCAGCAAAAGAAGCCCGTTTCAATCCTTGTTTTTATGGATTCTGAATTCGAAGTCACTTTTGGCTTTATGTAATTGATAATCAATATACAACAACACATTTACCTCGCCCTTAATTAAGTAAACAAGCTTGTCAAAGATCATTTTTTAGTCGAAATAATTATGGTTTTCAAATAACTAAATGCTTGATATTTAATATTTTATATGTGTTTTTTTCTTTATTCCTGATAAATTATACATGGAATTTGATCAAGCTCTACTACCAAATATACAAACATTAATTATTTTATGCAAATATTCCGATAGGTACAATCAATGCAGCGGCGTTTGAATCTTGTGGCCTTTGGATAGCGGTTATTAGTGATAATATCTTTTATTTTTTCAACACAAAGCCTTACTTTGTTTAAATCACCCTCACCAATTTCTACTTCCACTAATTTGTTCTGACTACGCGTGTAAATCAAAAAACCTTTGCTTACTTGTCTTTGAAAGTTTTCCGAGATAAGCAACGCATAACAATACAATTGGGTGCAATACGTCGTATAAACCTTTTGCTTGTATTCCGCAAATTTATAGTCCAGAGGTGCCATTGTGCCATCCGCTAATTCCAGGACTTCATCAATTTCGCCTCTTAGTAGTCCGTTGGTTAAATACTGTTGTAAATGCTTACTCACCACTCCAATGCGTTTACGCAAATAATCAGCATTTTCTGAAATTTTCCTTTCATGGATTTTCCGTCCCTTCTGTACTTTGTATAACTTATCTTCATATTGAGGAATGCGCAGAACATACTCGTAATAAGTAAATCGAGGGCAATAAAGAAATTCAATAATATGCGAAGGTGTAATGCTGAAAGATTCCATTTTAAAAAAATAAGGCTTTTACTTCATCAGTTACTAATTTTGTATCAAAAGCCTGTCCCATCAGTATAACCTGACGAAGCTCCTCTTTAGTCATGGGAAATATATAAACTTTATCTTGATCATGATTTATTTCAGGTTCTATCTTTAATGCGAGGGCATCACGTTCGTTTGAAGATAAGGTGCCAAGAAAAACGCTTTTTTGTACCCGGTATAATCCTGATTGCAGGCAATATTTTGCTACACGGGTACGAACCTTATCATTCGTTATATCATAAATCACCCAGGCTATCATAATGGTGCCTTTTTATCAATTAGTTCATTTGCTAATTGGTGAGCATCAAATTGAATGGTTGATGCACGCGATTGTAATCTACCCTTATACCGGACTTTATCTTCTTCTAGATAATTGTTAAAATGTTCAATGAGTAGTGCTTTTCCGAGCTTACTTATAGCCATCCCATTTTTTATCTTATCGGTATGGTCTTGCCGTACTCTCTTAGCTGAAAATAAACTAAAAACGACTTTATCGGCGTATGAACGATAAGGTTCAATAAAGTCATAGACCATACTCTTATAATTATAATCATCCCGGTGTAAAAAGCCTACATATGGATCGATACCTGCTAATATCAACGCTTTCTCTACGCGGCTATACAAAACACCATAAGCATAATTGAGAAAAGCATTAAACGCATCAGCGGCTGGGCGAAAACTTCTGCCGCCAAATTTGTATTGACGCGGAAGAACAAAACTTATGGTCTCAAAATATATCCGACTGCAATTGCCCTCCCACCCTCTTATGGTATCATCCACTTCATCCACATGCATAGCTTCTAACGAGGATAATTTGCGACGGAATTCTTCCATTAGTTTTAACTGTGCATCGAGATACCCTAGCAGATGATCACGGTGTTTGCGTAAGCCTAGTACTAACTCCATTTGGTTATCCATCTTTGCCCCCACCCATAACTTAGTGTAATGCAAAGATGCTGTATTCAAACTGGCTTCCAACTGTCGTTTCCTAATAAGCGTCGTACTCCCTAACTTACTATGCCATACCCGACCAATAGGAGTACCATCATTAAGCAAGAATACCACATCAATATTATTTACCAGAGCTAATTTTATAGCATCGCTGGATAAGGCTGTACCCATACTTAGCCAGATACTTTGCACCTTATGAGCCGCTATTAAAGTTTTCTTAACTTCGCCCTCAGAGCGCATTTGGACCTCAAACAAGTCATCTTTCACATGTAAATATGTTCCATATGTATTTATATGTAGCTGCATGTTTAGCAAATTTTCTGAATAGTACCAAATCCTCGCGCTACCGCCTTTCCGAGGCCGATATTATCGGGTAGACATACGTTGGCTGAAAAGCGCCCGCTGAAGGCCAACATATTCTGATTTTTGAATTTAGTAGTACGTTCTTTATCAGGATCAAATTCTAGATTAATAATTTCTGATGAGTCAAAAAAGTGTTTAAAGGTTTTAAAAAACGAAAGGATATTTCCGGTTAATATTTTTTCCAGGAAATTTATCTTCTTCTCTTCTGCTAACTGCTGGTAAATTTGATAATTTACCTGGTTTAAAGCGAGCCAAAGCGTTGAAAAATAGTAATTTTCCAGAACATTAGTGAATCCAATAGGTATTCTCTGATGTTTTATTTCCTTGGCAAAAATAGGGTAAATCTGTCCTTCAATATTTAACTCCTTAGTTTTAAGAAACAGTTCTGCCAGTAAGTCAGCCCCCTCACCTAAACCAACCAGAATCGGTACATTATGTAATATTTTATATTGCACCAAGGGATATGTATAGCGGCTCCGTCCATCTTCAAAATGGTTATGTAATAACTGGGAATGATCACGGAATAACTTCCCAAAATAGCCCCGCAATTTGTGGGCATCACGCATTGCTAAATGAATTTCCGGAAAAGAGAGTGTGGTGATCGGTAAAATTGTCACATTATTCTAATTAATTGATTATTCATGAAGATATTGATAAGATAAAGTATCTTTAAAATTAAATAACTAATGTATTATTATCGTGGTAGTTATGTACTATATTTAAATCTCTAAATTTTAATCCTGTTTCTGAATCATACAAACAAGTAAAATACTTAAACGAAGGATGTTCCTTATCAGGGCGAGGTGGAAAAGCCTTTGTCCAATACTTGCGTATACTTACTTCATGCTTGTTTTTCTCATCAACTTTTGCTCCTTGAAGTTTTTCATAGAATAAATCCGGAATGACTGTTTCTGTGTCCATCCCTTCGCGAGTATAAGACTCCTGCAAGCCATCGTTGTCTTTTATATAGTGTAATTGGCGCTGTATAATATGATAAGCTCTAAGTCCAGCTTCAAAGCTTTCATCTCTTTCAACATCGTAGTTTATGTAAACTTTATCCACCAACTCAGTTAATTCTTTCTCTTTCAACTTCTGTCCATTCTTTTCTTGTAATAGTTCAAAAGTTCGAATCAAGAAATCTTCACGAGAATATACTTTTTCCAGAGTAATAGGTTGATGTTTAAAAACTATAACCTTAGTTCCATCTTTCTTTCGCTGGCGATTAACTCTTCCAGCTCTTTGGATCAGTGCATCCATCGGAGCGTTTTCAGTAAAAAGTACGTCAAAATCAATATCCAAGGACACCTCTACAACTTGGGTGGCAACAAGCATAAATGGCTCTCCTGTTTTTTCTTTTCGGAGGATTTCTTTCTCCTTTTCTTGGCGATCAAGTTGGATAAACCTAGAGTGGTAACACATAATATTGGTTGATATAGTTTTGTACCTATTATAAATCTCTATCGCTGCATCTACTGTATTCACAACTATCAGAACCTTCTTATTTTTCGAAAGCCATTGTTTTACCTCATTTTCTATCCCTTCGACTCCAGTGTCTCTGGTTTCAAAAACATTCCTGGCTACTTCGAGCAACTCAGTGTCACGAACAATATTACCGTCTTCAATCTCAAGTGCTTTTTGAAGTAGGTCTAGTAGCTTCCCAGGCATTGTTGCAGTCATGATAAAGAAAGTTGTCTGAAAATTATCTTTCAAGTACTGGATTGTTGCAACGATAAGACCTAAAGTATAAGGTTGATAAAGGTGGATTTCATCAAGTATAACTTTCGCTTTGAATAGGTGGAAGGTTTTGATTTCCCAAAAACCAAGGTTAAAACCCTGTGTAAGCAATTGGTCAACCGTACACACACTAACATCCCGAAAAAATGTTTTGTCAATTAAGAAGCCCTTTTCATCGAAAGAGTCATCAAGTTCCTTTCTAAATAAAAGCGCTGATGAATGGACTACCGCACATCGTTCTAATCCATTCTCATCAAAATATAGCTTCAAACGCTGATAAATCGCATTGGAAGTAACACGAGTAGGAAGCAAGTAAATTATTTTATCAAATTCTCCTTTCTGACTTGCCCAAAGCAATGCAGCCTCAGTTTTGCCACTCCCAGTAGGTGCAATGGCAAGCACCGAGCCGGGCATTACACTATCCTCTTGAAATTTCCTGAATTGGAATTTTTGCCATTCTTTTTTCTCCTCCTTAAGTTTCAATACTATTTTATCTTCAAGAAGTGTTGAACTATACATCCAAGGACTTGGCAATTGTCGGTGAGCAGAAGCAGTCCAGTCAGCAATATTCAGCATTGCCTTAAAAAAAATGTACTCCGTTCGATGTTTTATTGAGAATGTTGGAGGCACTTGTTTTAAAATATTTTTTTCAAATACTCTGTACAAATCTCCAGTTGACATAACCGGCATTTTGCCTGACAAATCATTTGCCGCTGGTTGAAAAGGTAATCTATCCTTCTGACTTCTTTCTAAAAAAAACTTCTTAGCCGCAACAAAGTCTGTTTCAAGTAATCTCAATGGTTTTTGAACATTATCCTGAAATAATGTATCTGTCAAAGCCTTATGATGGCTAAATATGGCAAATATCCAAAGAGGTTGCTGAATAACACTTGCAGGATTTGCCAATGAAACAAACATCCCAGACAAAAATTCATGCCTAACTGTCCGTTCAAGCCAGCCCGGTCTTTTATGAATCATGTCTTGAAAATTGCCACATATTTTACCAAAATCATGAAATAAGGCTGACCAGTAACTTTGCCGCCAGGATTCATAAGGTATTTGCAGGTCATCTGCATAACGTTTACGAAGATTCTGCCATATTTTGATAACAGCATCCGTATGCTGCATAACTGTTTCACGGGGGTCGGATTTTGCAAGTAAATGGTCAATATTGCCTGACATAAGTAATGGTTAGATTTCCAACTTCACCCGTAATTTATCGGATATCGCAGAATCTGATATTGGGAAAACAGGGATAAATCTGTCCAGATAATTGACCCCTGTAATCAGATAATTCAGTCGCATTGGCTCTCCGACGAACGATAGTGTTTTTCTCTGAATTACTCGCCTGATACCGTAATCTGATTCATACTGAAATTTGATTGGCAAGTCATACGCAATCGGTTCGGAAGTTGAGTAAATGGAAAAATCATCGCCACTGGATATATTTTCAATTACCGACGAAATGACATTTCCAGGTACCAGGCAATTAGATAATTCCATTGCTTCCTCAGTGTCCCTGATAATACTTGAGGAAACTACTTTGGCAAGAGAATCACTGCTGCCCAATGTTAAAGCATAAACAGGATCATCAAAAGCATGTGAGAGCAACATCACTTTGTCCTCCTGCTCACAACCGAAAACGGCAATAAAATGATTGTCAAATAGAATTTCTCTCTGCACTATTCCGGAAGGATCTTTATCATCGAATTTCCTATATTTCCATAAATCTATGGCATAACCTTCCGAGGTACCAAAGATTCCTAACTGCCATGCTTCTTCCTCAAAGAAATCCTGTGCTGCTTTTGGGCTCTTGCCAAACGCTGCCCCGGCTAACCCAATAAGCGTGGTGGGTGGTGGCAAGTGCAATGACTTATGGAAATTTTGAAACTCAGGATTTCGAAAAGTCACTGTCATTGCACGGAGTTCTATGGCGCAATAAATCATTGACCGTAGTATTTTTTAACCCATGATTCGATTTTTTCAAAACCCTCTTTCAGGCTCACGACCACAGCATCTTTGCCAAAAACAGCCTCTTGTGAAGCGAAAACATGGTCAGCAATGAAACGGTCATAGTCAGACACAACACTTTTCAGCACATCAGCCATTACCTTGCCTTCGTTCACTTTAACTGCCTCAAGGAATACCGGATTTTTGGCGCTCATTGCAGCAGCGGCAATAAACTTGGGGGAGATGTCGGCAAGGAAGCGGGTTTGGCGACCGCTGCTCCACAGATTCCTGAAAGTATTGAGGAAGGCAATGGTACGTTTGTATTTTTCGGCAGCTTCCAATTCTCCCTTTTCAAATCCTTGTCCTGCACCGATTCTATCCAGTTCAATCATGATAGTACCCCTATAAATGCCGGAGTGGATTTCTGTTTCAAAAATATTAGGCTGTATTTCCTCTCCTTTTTCGTTTTTTATGCCCTTACCCATATAATTAGTTGCATAATCAAGATCTCCTTTGTAATCGGTAAGAGCAACCAATCCTTCAACTCGAACCGGAGAAGTCCGAACCGTACTTGTACCTTTACCCTTTTCTTCCTTTGAAGGAGCGGCGTCCATGTAGCCAAACAAGTCGTCGTCAATGTACTCGACTGGCCTGATTTGAGTTTTTGGTGCCCCCTTTTTGGCACTTGCTTCCTGAATGGGGGATAAAGTCCAACCCATTTCAGACAATCTATCTCTCATAGCACGGCGAAGAGCCTGCGCAGAAACGTAAGGAAGCTCAGCCCCATTTGCAAGTGTTATTTTCTTGATGGGGTTGATGTTGTCCACCTCCTTGTCAGCACCATTAAGACTGGCAAAGGTGACTTTGGAAAGGTAGGTGATGGTTATACTATTGATTTTCATATGAGATGTGTTTTAAGATTGTGATGTTTTCAGAACTGGATTGATTTTGTTGAGGGCAGCCATGACAGCAAATTGTTTGATGAAAACAAATTGCTGGTCGTTGTTCAATTCCTCTGCATAAAGCAAGTCATTGGCAATGCCATTCATATACTTCTTCATGATGCGAATCAGCCCTTCACGGAAGTCGGCAGCATTTCTTGATTTATGCAATTGGATAAGATAGCGCCTTGCCTGTTTGGCATTCGCTTGGGGTGTACCATCCGAATATTCCAGGATGGCATTACCAATTGCATAGCCAAGGTTAACGGCACGGGTTTGCAATGTTTTTAATGTTTCTTGTTCCATTTTTCGATAGAGAATTGGTTCATATAAATTGACTAAATCAAAAAGCACTTTGAAGTTTTTCTTGGCAGCTTCATTGCGGTCTTCGGCATCCGGGGAAGTCAAGTAGAGGAAGCATTTGAAAAACAGGGTTTCCAAATCCGGCAGGATGGACTTTGCCTTCATCATTTTGTTCAAAACTTGATTTCTTAATTGGCGTTCGAGCCGAAAACTGTTTTTGCTGTTTCTGTCAGATCGATTTTTGAAAAGCAAGGTTCGAAGGAGCGATTGGAAGTTGATACCCTTCTGTTCAAGCTGCGCAATAAGGCGTACAGTAAACTTGAAATTGTTGAACTGTTCGAAGTAGTTTGGTCTTAGCGTACCTGAAAACTTATCGGCTTTAAATGCAACCAAAGAAACCGGAATATGCTTTGAGCCAAAAGCAGCATCAAATATATCCATGTTCAATTCGGAAGCAGATTCTAAGCTTTTGCTGAGAAGGAAATTTCTGTAAACCGAATAAATGAGCATGAAGCGGTTTTCGTGGGGTTCGGTATACCCATTGTTTGGGCTTGTTCGCTGTTCATCACCTTTCTTGCTGCTGAAATTGTAAAACTTTAAGTTAGTTAGGTAATTGGCTTCCAAAAGCTGGACTTTGTCCATGAAAATGGTGCGGTTCTCCTCAAGCAAGGTTCGAAGATTGAGCAAGTTATCCGTATCAAAGAGATAACAATAGATTGTATCTAAACTGTTATAGCGATAGAAGCAAAATTTTGGTGAAAAGCGTGACACGAACATTGCTTTCCAACTTATTGAAGCAGCTGAATCTGGAATCAAGAAAGAGTTGAAATTTTGAAGGTCCTTGAGAAAAGGGGAAGTGTTCTTGACTTCACAAAGTTTTTGATACCCTTCTCCTGTTAAGGAACAAATTTTATCTCCTTCTAAAAAAAACTTCTCATCGAAGGATATAAAAGGCGTCTTTGTGTATTCTTCATTCAAAAAAATTCGTGAATCCCCTTTAGTCTGACTTTTATTCGGACTCAAAATGACATTTACACCTTGCTCAATAATTTCAAATCCTTTCAAGATTAAACCCTTTTGCAGATAGAAGCGGGCAATTTTCCCAGCAAATTCAGGCTCATTTTCGTATAGGTTTCCAATGTATGCTGCATTCTCTTCTTTCCGAGGGGTTGGCTGCGGACCAAGTGGCGGCTTTGTAATCAAGCCTGATAAACCATAGCTGTTCTTTGTCTTGAAGGCTGTTTGAGTAAAAGGTTCCCGAGTGAAATAATATTTTAAATTGCCTTCCTCTGTACTATGCTCGTAAACCTCTTTGCCCATTGAATAATAAACTCCCTCGAGAACTTCTTTTAGACGCAGAGACTTAATTATTAGTTCATTCTCGGTAAGAAAAAATTCTAAATCTGGGAATTGAGTCTTGGCATCTCTGAGATATTCATGCAATGCTACAATTCCAGTATTCAAGAAAACATTTGATGTTCGCGAAAATACTAATTCTATAGGAAGCTGCATTTTCATCCACCGTCTTTAAGAATAATAAAATCTCTAAAAATACATATTGCCAATTACAACTTAATTACGATCACATACTTATACATAATTAATATAATTGTTTATATATCAAAGGGGAAAGTGCCATTTATAGTTCTGAAAGTATTGGACTAAGTATTTATAATTACATTTTTACAAAAATAATATACTTAATTGATATTGTCAATACATACTTGAATCTTCCTGTTTATTTTTTACAAAAAAAATAATCATGTTAGATTATCCTGACCTACAGTGGATGCTATAACAAGGCGTCAGTTATACTATGTTCAGAATGGATTTAAATGCCATTCTATTAAGGGGGGTAAGATTTATTCAATCACTTCAAATAAAAGTAGTTTAGCCATTGACTTCCTCATCCAGGATATCCTTTAACTTGATTAATTCCTCCCTGGTGTCAAATCCTGGACCCTTTGGCAACTCCTGTTCAAGCCACTTTTGATACAATTCCTCCATTCGCTTTGAACCGACAAGTTTAGCAATGATCAGGCTGCTTATAGCATCTTTCCAGACAGGCTCCGATTCAAAGTTATATCGCCCATCAAGAACTGCGTCATTTAACCATTCATTAAATGATTCTTGATCAAAAAAAATATCAAAAAAAGGTGAGATCAAAACTTTAAAACATAATTTGAAATTAATAATATATTGAATTAATGATTCGCTTGTTATTAAATTACCAAATTGCCCATTAAATATCTTTCTTTCAAAATTTGCATCTCGATTATTAAATCTTCTTGCAAGCTGATCTAGCCTAAGACTTACCACTGACTTCACTGCATTTTTGCTATTTACTAATGATTGAATTCTCTGCACTGGCAAGTTAGATATCTTAACACTTATTCCAACTTTGAATGAGACCCCTCCTTTGTTTGATAATTCAAAAAAAATGATTTTTTTACCAAGACGATAATTTTTTACGGCTTGATACCCTCCTCCATCTTCCTCCAAAACAAAGCCATCTTCCTTTAAAATCAAACTTAATTCAGTCTTAAATAAATCTTCTAATTTCATTTTCTCAATAATAATTAATGACAGTCTCGACGATAGAATGGTCATTCTGTTTTGATTTCAGTATGTCAATTTTAAAATCTGATCCTGATATAATATCACCTTGACTCAATCCCGGAATATTCTCCAATTTACTATTAGCAGCTCTCACTTCCACTCGTATATCTACTTGATTTTTTATCCAAGCAAAAACTTCTCCTTGATTTGGCGTAAAGGTATCCTCAACAGAAAAGTTTGACTTGGTAGTAAACTTAGCATCAGCAATATGATATTTTCCATTCTTAAGGGCTAAAAAATCTGGCACAATTTCAATCACGTCACCAGTAACTTTATTGGTAACCTTTAATGAAATCTTAGTTCCATATACTGTCCCAAATAATACTTCAATTTTATCTAGTGCTGCGATACTTTCAAAATTATCCGCTAACTCTCTCAAATTTTTCCACCAAAACCCTTGACCCCATTGGGCTAAAGCTGCATTGCTTGGCAGTCCGCCTTCTTGAAGAATGTCCCAATACTTAGACGGTTCTTTGAGAATATCATCAAAGATCTCAAACCACTGTGGATTTGCAATTAAATCTTGTTTTAAGGTTGGATAATTGTTTAATCTTTTCAGAATTTCATCGAAATGGGCTTCATCGACATGGTTTGAACCAAGGCGGTCTAAAAGTTTAATCGCACTGGTTTCATTGGCCCCTTTTAATATCGGGATAAAATGTTCCTTTAAGGCGGCCTGCCATTTGTCCCGCGGTATGCGGTCCCCGGCTAACAGGTGGTTTACTTTTTCTACACTACTAAGGCGAACTTCCGGGGTTAAATCTTTGATTAAATCCCAGCTTTCTACCCAGGCAGCCTGAAACTTACCCCGGAATGCCTCATGCTCCAGATCGTCCAGGAACTTGGCCCAGGTGGTGGCATCCCACTGATTTAGCCGTGCCAGGACGAGTGTATTGCCGTCGCCCGCGCGCACCAGCAGTTCGGCCAGCTCATCCGACAGGTAGGTAAGATCGAGGTTTTTGCCGTTGAGCAGCGTTTTAAGTTCCAGGGCTAGCGTTTGAGCGGTACCGGCAGAGGCCCCGTGGGCCACCAGTTTATTGCGGATGGACGCCAGAAAAGCATCAAAAGCCTCACCGAATAAATTATCCAGGGCGGCGGTAAAATTGCCACGGGCCGTTTCATCCTCCAGATAACGATAAGCATCCGGGCTCAATACGCGCTCCGCTTTATCCATATTGTTTTTCAGCCGCACGGCAAATTCCAGCGCTTGCTCCTCTGACACCTGACAATAGTCGCGCAGGCCGGCGGCGATATCCCGGGTGACGGCATTTTCGAGATCAATCACGGCCTTCTGTGAACTGGAGATCAAAAAGCGCGTAAAACTGGACGGTAACTGGGTAGGAATGAGCTCTCCGCCGATCATAAAACTCAGGACCAGGCCGGATGCATAGCCACTAAAACGAAGCATTTCCCCCCGGTAACCGGCAATATTAAATCCGATAAAATCAGGAATAATCCCCAACACCGGCAGATAGGATGCAGCATCTAAGGCCGGATAGATCACTGAGGAAAACACATCGGTATTTTCGTATAAACACTGCTGCGGAATTTTACCGCTGATAAATGTGAGAAATTCACCTCTGCTGCGGTCTTGGGCAAATTCAGCTGAATATTCGTGAATACAACTTTCTTTCAGATTGTAAATGCGTTCGATCTGAAAAAATTCTGAATTGCGGATATTCGCCGTCGCTTCATTAAATAATTGGGCCGTAGTCTGATCATAAATATTTACGCCCTGCAGGTTGACTTTGATCAGTGGTTCCTGTTGTTTATAAATCCACAGGTGATAATTATAAATAGCATCATAACCGGTCACCCACTCTGAACTGCTGAACTCTTCGCTACTCCAATTTTGTCCTGGAAGGTCTTTTTGAATGACCAGATGGTAAGGTTTCCGGATGGCCCGGTAATGATCCAATAAATAACTCTTAAATTCATCCTGCACCTGGACCCCGCCCTCAATAATTCCCTCCGGATCTATTAAATAAACTTGCGGAAAATATAAGGGATCCGTAAGAACGGTGATGTTCTCCGCAGAATAGGTCTGATCTTTATGTAAATGGATGTATAATAATGCTGTGCACGGCATAATTGCAATCGCACTTTGCGCCATGGATTGCAATTGATGGGACTCCAGAGGGTAACCGGCTTCGTGGATGACCACCTTAAAGGCCTTTTGGGTCGTTTGGAATAAAACGCGCAGCTTATCATGATACCATTGATCAAAATAATTCAGGTCGGTGGTGACTAAGGCGTCACTGTAATAAAAATCATTGGCGGATAATTTACTGAATAAGTTATCAGAATCCTGATCATAATTTATGCGGCGGGTATCCGCCGTACTTTTTAACCTATCTTCCAAAGATCTCCCACTTTGGGCGAACACCCCTTTGAATTTCCCCCAATTCTCGTCAGCATGCGGACACTTGCACGAGATATTTGTATAGTCCTGGGACGCTTCCGGAGTGGATTTTACGGTTGCGGTTTTCTTTTCGGTGTTAAGAAATACACTGGTTCCGGCAACCGACACCGGGGTATAATTAAATTTTTCCGAGTCAAATAATTTAGCTGGAGTGCCTTGGGGCGCATACCCTAAAAATTCAAATTTGGAATTAAAAAAGAGATTATAAATTTTATGGTCATAAACAAACCTGGCCAGCCGGCCATGCAGACTTTTATCCTTTTCTCCTTCATGATAAAAAGCTAAAGGAATAGCTCCATTGGGCAATTCAATATTATTTCCCGCCCCATCCATAAAAATATGCCCCAGGCGCATCTCCTTTGCTTCAGCCGGTGTGATACAGGCGATTTGCCCTTCACCCATTCTCCCCCCTTCTTCATCTTCCTGAAACAAATACAAACGCAGCTCCGGGTCATAGATCTGCGACCAGTGCACGTGCGGAAGAGCCAGGCCGCCACCGTAATCCATCAGCCAGTCCGTCGCAGATTGAGGGATGGCGTAACGTGTAAACGGGTGTTCCAGCATAAAGATGCCGTGACCCAGCTCGTGGGCAGCCGTAGCCGCCTGGGCGCCTTTGTTCTCTTCGCGGCCATCCCGGAAGACGTACCCAAACTGACGGGCCAGCGGCATAAACCCCGCCAATCCATTGCTGGCCGGCGCACCGGTGAACACCAGGTAATACGCCTCCGGACGGTAGGCGCTGCCCAACTGGCGACGCAAATAGGCGTTCAGGTTTTGTAAACCCTCACCGTAATTAGCAAACGTGCCGCTGTCGTCCATGGGGATAGCGCCGGCAACATCCAAAAATTCTTCCGGTAAAGGCACGGCCGTCGGGGTAGACCAGCGGAAAGTTACCGCTACCGGGTCGAAAATAGACTGCAGCGCAGAGGACAGATTGGCCGGAACGGATGCGTCCCCCAACGCGATGGGAACCACATTCACCTCCCGGCCGGCCAGGTGCAGCAAACGGAAAAAACCGACCAGCTCATAGCGCTCTCCTACCTTGCGGCAAGCCAAGACCGTCTCCGCCGCACTGGAAAACAAGCCCGTCACCTCCAGCGTCAGCGTCCGGCCGCTACCGCGGTGCGGGATAAGCCGCCCCGAACGGGTCTTGAACACCAGCTCTTCCGCCTGAATAGAATCAAAAACGATGGTGGCCTGCAACACATCCCGGTCCGCCTTTTTGACCGCTTTGTAAGCGGCATAATAGCGCTCCTGAGTATCTTGTACGGGTACCGAAAAATACAACTTGCGCTCGTTAGCGTGTGCCTGTGGGTCGACGTCATCAAAGGCATAGATGCCGCTGCCGGCGGAAAAAACTACCCCAATCCGGGTGAGTTCTTCCGGTAACCCGTCCGCATTCACTCCCGTGGTGTTTTCGTCCGTGGGTGCACCCCCTTCGGCCAGCGTACCCGCCTCGGTGTTCTCCACCCCTTGTTCGTCCACCACGTAGAACTGTCCGTTGGTCTGG
>JAYRWN010000282.1:0-10896 GCA_041917975.1 Saprospiraceae bacterium
CTTGAGTTTGAATCCTGAAGATCCTGCTGCCTATATAGCCATGGCAAACTGGCATACCAGTAAAGGGAATTGGATAGAGGTTGATAAAATGGCGAGAAAAGCCGTTGAACTAAACCCGGGTGCATCTGAAAAAAACAGGCTTGCTTCTATTCTCATGGATATGGGATATCTAGAAGAAGCCAACACACTTGTACAAGAAGCATTACGGCTGGAACCCCTTTCTAAACAAATAACGTATAACTATCTTGCACTACTGATGCGTTCAAGGAAATTCGATGAAACAATTAATACAATAAAAAAATACCAGGAGCTGGATTCTAGCAATGTTAATTACTGGGAGACGCTTGCAAATGCTTATGTAGCAAAAAAACAGTATAAGGATGCACTGAATGCATGGGCCAAAACGCATGAATCTTACGGTAATAAAGAACTGGCGGATATTTACAGAACGTCTGATTTCAAGACCGCCTTGATGGCCTTTTTGGAGATGGCAAAAACCAACAAGGTGATGACTTTTACCAATAGTGAATTGGGAAAAGCAAATATTTACGCTATGCTGGAAGATAAAGAAAACACGCTTAAACATCTTGAACTGGCTCTGGCCAATAATGAAACCCTGGCCAGTATTAAAACACATTGGTTGTTTGATTTTGTCAGAAGCGAACCCCGCTTTAAAGAACTTTACCGGAAGCTGAATTTCGATGCCTATGACGAATACCGAAAGACTTAAAATTAGTTTTATCGCTAAAGCAACAACCTGGCACTAATTCAAATATGGACGAATTTTTATGGCATGCCTATGACCTAGATACACCATATATTCATCCTATTGGCCTTTTGAACGCTTGATTCACTATTTATTTTCCGTAGTCCAATTCACTCATCGTAATTCAAAGCCGATTTGGGTCAGCATGGTTAAGTCGTCCTCTAGTCCATGTAATTCCTGAATGAGTCCATTTTTAATCTTAAATATAAATATCCCTTTGTATGAAATCTTTTTCCCGCTTGATTCCATGCCCATAAACGTGTTTAAGTGCGTTCCGGTGTAACTTAAAAGACTTGCCACATAGTCTCCGGAGGCGAAACTATTTATTACCTCATGCCGGTAATCAGGAAATGCCGAATAAAAATCCCGAATTAACCAGCTCAACTTCGCATAATTTAGCGGATCGTCCGAACTACCAAAATAACTCACAAAATCCCGATCAAGCAGAGCGACGAATGAAACGGTATCTTGCCGGTCCAGAAAGTGATAAAAATTCTTAATGACTTCCAGGTTCTTTTTTTCTGAATTTTCTTTTTCCTCAAACACCAAAAGGTCGTTTTTTAAACTTGAACTGGTGCAGGCCGTTATGGCCATTAAACCTGGGATTAATAGGCCATAAATGTTTGTCCTGATTATCATTATTTGGAATTATAGGTAACACATTTGATTACTGCCCTGTGCAAGGGGAATCATTCTATACAGCTTATTTTTTTTTGGTCTGGGTAAATAGTTACTAAAGGAAAAAAATTGAAACATTTTGCTGATTGCGGTTTTATCACCAGTTGTAATTATCGCCCTATCCGTTTTACCTGCCATTTTTCCCCGATTTGTTTCCCTCGGGCGTCCACAAACCACATGCGGAACAATTCCGGGCTGGTGATCTCACAATCAGTAAAATAAGCCGCCTTTTCTTGACGAACATCCCATGAATGAAGGATGTTCCAAATATGCCGCTGGCCACCCTGGGGCGTACCCACCGCCACAGAGCAATGAGAGATATCAAAGTTTTTAGCTTTACCCTCCTCGGTGGACGCGTCGGTTTGCGGTCCGTTCAGCAAAATCCAGCCACCATAATTGCCTGCTTGCAGGTAGAGGCCATTTTGACCAACATATTCCCACACGCCATTGAACTGGTCCACCTCGCCGGGTGCACCCCAGTCTGCCAGCTTACGGCTCTTGATTGGTGTTGGTGATCTGCTGCCATCGGCTTGGATGATCCAGGCCACCAAATATTCACCATCCCGCTCAAAATCCCAAACCGTGGGCGTTTTTAGCGCCTCTGGGTTAACACTGATCAATTTAGTCGCTTTCGCCCGAGTGCCAGACACCAACTCCCAAGTTCCTGCGTCGGCGATTAAGGCATCGAAAGCTTTTGCTTTTTCACCCACGGAAGGATTAGCGTTAGAGAAATTCTGCCGGTTCTCTGTGGATAGCAGCCAGATGAAATGTGTAGGTGAAATTATGGCGATGCCTTCCCAGCCAGACCATTCGTATTTCCAGACACCGGTGAGTGCATCTTTTCCGGTTTGGGCTACCACAGATCCATTTACCAGGAAAAAGGAACAAGTTATCAACAATAAGTAAGCGGTTAATTTTTTCATGATATAATTGATATTTTGTACTACTCAAAACTACTCGGCATTTGACTGGAGACCTTGGACATTTCGGTCAAAAACCAGGATTTTTCTACCAAAGACTATGTGTATTTGTATATACGTGTATTTGTGTATACGTGTATCCACTAAAGTTTTTTACGCCACTCGGATGGACTATGCCCAAACTCTTTGCTAAACACCCGGGCAAAATAGGCGGGGTCACTAAACCCGGTTTCATAGGCAATCTGAGAAATATTCATACTGCTATGAATCAACAATTCCCGGGCCTTGGATAAACGTACAGCGTTAATAAATTTTTGTATGGATTCACCGGTTAAAGCCACCACCTTCCGGTGCAATTGGGAATGACTCATTTGCATATTTAAACAAAGGTCCTCCACCGAAAAATCAACCATATAAATATGTTTTTCACAAAGTGACCTTAAACGGGCCAGAAAATTCTTTTCAACCTGAGGTTCAGATTCTTTTTCATGATAGTGGAATTTAGTCAGTGCGTAATTTCGCTGGGTCTGGCGAATAAGATTGACCAGATTATTCAACACTAAGATCAACTCTTCATGGTTGATCGGCTTGGTCAAATAAGCATCAGCTTTTTGTCTAAGTCCTTCCAGCTTCGTATCATCATCGGCCTTAGCGGTAACAAAGACTACCGGGATGTGGCTGGTCTTATCATCTTCCTTTAATAGCCTCAGCAATGCCATTCCATCCATCCCCGGCATCATAATATCACTGATGATGATATCCGGAACCAATTCTTTGGCTTTGGCTAGTCCGGTATGACCATCATAGGTATAATGAGCTAAATAATGATCTTTGACCGTCTCACCGATAAAGTGAGCAACGTCCCGGTTATCTTCAACGATTAACAGCAATGGTCCCTGACTTCCGGGTAATTTATCTGGACGAACCGGGAATTCCTCAGAGGAACCTTCCAGGTCAGCATACAGGCGTTGATCCAGCTTATTTGTAGCCTGCCTGGAAAATGGAAGAAATATGCTAAAACAGCTTCCCCTACCTTCTTCACTGGTGACCGTCACTTTGCCTCCCATGGATTCAGTTAGTTCTTTAACCAGAGCTAATCCGATGCCGGTCCCTTCTGTATTGTTTTCGTGAGCTATGTAAAACCGCTCAAAAATATGTGGTATTTGTTCGGCGGGAATGCCCGAGCCGGAATCCGACACTACCAGCGAATAATCTTTATGATTTTGCCCATGGTCAGGCTGATGAATTTGTACGGTCACGGTCCCGCCTTCAGCAGTAAATTTAAGCGCATTGGAGATCAGATTGCTGATGATCATGGTTAGTTTTTCCGGATCAAAGTCAACCACCAAAGAGGGACCTGAGGTCATCAGATTCATGGTTATGTTTTTTTCTTTGGACTTCAATTTGAAATTATCCATGAGATAATTAACAAATTGGATCAGGTCCCCCTGCATCAGATGGACTTGAGATTTACCTGCATCCAATTTATTAAATTCCAGAATTTGATTAATTAAACCGAGCAGCCGCTGAGCATTTTGCCGGATTAAGCTTAGTTCAATTTTATTTAATCCGACACTCTTTTGCAGAGATTGTTCTACCGGACCTAAAATCAAGGTTAATGGTGTTCTAAATTCATGGGTGATATTGGTATAGAATCTGGTCTTGAAAGCATCTAATTCTTTTAATTTTAATGTCTCGGCCATTTGTTTATGGCGGTTCATTTGAAAACGATGCACCACCCAGATCATTAGAATAACCGCAACAGCATACATAACCAGGGCTGTGATACTCAGCCACCAGGGTGCAAAAATTCGAATCGGCAGGATAAATTCCTGATTGTTCCATAATCCGTCGTTATTAGCCGCTTTTACTTTAAATGTATAGCGTCCGGGATTTAGGTTGGTATAAGTAATATCCCGCCGGTTCCCAACCTTTTGCCACTCACGCTCAAATCCCTCCAGTTTAATGTTAAATTGCACTTTATCTGGTCTGATGTAATTTAAAGCGGCAAACTGCAGGGTAAAAACTTTATCTTGATAGTCCAGATTAATTTGATTTAAGCCATCTAAACTTTGTGGTAATAATTTATTGCCGGGGCGCGGCTCAATTTTTTGATTGGCAATATACAAGTCTGTGAAAGTTACCTTGGGTACAAATATATTGAGCTGAATATCCTGAGCTTTGAATAAGGTAATACCTTTATCTCCCCCTACATAAATGCGATTATCGTCGTCTTTAAATAACGTCCGATCCCAAAATTCATTTTCCTGAATACCATCTTGCCGGTCAAAATTGGTAAAGGTTCCGGTTAGCGGATTATAATTACTCAGAGCGTGCGGACTGCTTAACCATAAATTACCATCCTCATCATTAATCACCCCATGAATCATTTCATCCGCTAGGCCATCACTTAAAAAAAACTTCCTGAGTGTTTTGCGGTCAGAAGATAAAATATTAAACCCACCGGAAGTTCCGATCCATAATTCACCGTCGGGACTTTCTGAAAGATGTAAAACACGGGGGCTGCTCAAATCATTTTCTCCTCTGTTTTTTCCCGGCCAATGTTTAAAACTAGGTGTCCCGGGCACCAGCCTGTTTAAGCCCTGATCGTTGGTGCCCACCCATAATTCATTTCGGCTACTAAAATATACCCGTGTAACAAAATTACTGCTCAGCGAAGTAGTATCACCTTCTATTTGCTTTAGGATATTTAATTGATCCGTTTTTTGATCGTACCTGATTAACCCCATGCCATTGGCAAACCACAAGGTCTGTTGATCATCTTCAGTTATTTGGTAGGTGATGTGTGCTCTAAAAGGTTCGAATCGTTGACCATAATCAACAAGAAGGTTTTTTTCCGGTCGGTAGCGAAATACATGAAACCCATTGTTAAATCCATTGATGGTGCAAATCCACAGGTCTTGGTTTTTGGCGACATAAATGTGTGCCAGATTACTTTGCGCAAAGGTTTTAAGCTGAGCATGTACTTTAAAAAAATCCTGATGGAAGATGCGCTGCTCAACGTCAAACTGATAAAGACCACGGACACTGCCCACCCATAGTTGTTGCTTTGACGCTTGCGTCAGGCAAGTTATCCCTGTAGTTATTTCTGCCTGCTGGTTCGGTTTATTTATCCGGTAAAAATTGAACTTGCGGTGACGCGGAACAAAGACAAGTACTCCCCGGTTGGTGCCCACCCACATGGTTCCATCCTTGCTTTTTTCTATCGATAAGGTCCGTTTGGAATCAGTTAAACGGTAAGAGCCGATGATTTGGTTTTGGTGGGTAGCCGTCGGTTTTACCACATAAAGACCTTCATCGCTAGCCACCCAGATCTGACCATCAGGTTGAGGATAAATATCCCAGATATTTTCCTGACCCATTAAGAGTTCGGCCAGAGGAATTTTTTCTAATTGTTGCTGCACCGCTGACCAACAATACAATCCTTTATCCCTGGTCCCTATCCACAGGTTTGCCCTGGTGTCTTTAGCAAGTACCTTGACCAGATCGATCGTTTCCTTGACCTTTGGTTGGGCAACATGAGTCAAAAAGAGATGATCGGTTTGTACCTCGGAGATACCAAAATAATGACCGACCAGCACGGAATTATTTGCCCCACGCCACAGCGCATCAACATAGTTACTGGGTAATTCAGGTTTACGAATTTTTTTAAAACATGCACCGCCTTTAGGAAGAAGGTTTATCCCACCTCCTTCTACGGTCACCCATATGGTTCCATCCTCATCAATAATAATTTTATTGACTTTATTTCCGCTTAAAGAACAACTATCCCCTGAGACATAACCATATCTGGTGAATGTATTATACCGCCGGTCAAAAAAATGCAAACCCCCATTCATGGTTCCGACCCATAAATGACCTTCGTCATCTTCTGCCAGACTGGTAATCACATTATCCGCCAAAGACATCGGATCATTCGCAGCATGGCGGAATGTAGTGTACCTGAACCCATCGTATTTGATCAGGCCATATTCGGTTCCAAACCATAAATACCCGATTTTGTCCTGTAAAATATCGAAGACCAAGCCATCCACCAGTCTTTCCTGGAGCATATAATTTTCGGCAATATAATCGCCGTGCATTCCCTGAGCATTAACCATACTTAACCCCCGGATCAAAAAGCACAGGACGAGGATATTTTTTATCATATATTTTTGGGGTTTTTTGATATCATGAATTTACAAAAAAATATCTCTGCATCGTCAAGATGCCTATTCAGGTTGTTTCAGCCAAATTCACAAATACATCCCGGCGTTCAGGCCTAGTATTTCTCCTCAATGTTTAATCTTATATCCCAGACCACCTGAATGATAAAAAAATCCTCTTTTTTGCCAGAATTTTCCAGCCTTTTTGCACGGTAAAGGGTCATCTTTACGGGCATCCCGGTCCTCGTCTTGAATTGTCCCAGGTTAGTCTTATCTTCACTAAAGTTGCCCTTATTTTTCGTCACGATTCTAAAAAGAAATTACATGCATAAAATTTTTTGTTTCTTGTTCTTAGGCCTGTTATTTCCTACTCACGACAGCATGGGTCAGCAAGCCCAACTGCCGGAAACCAATACGTTTCCATTATTTTCTAACTGGGTACAAGATAGTTTTACCATTTCAATTTATATTCCGCCTGGCCAAGCCCCCGAGTTATTGCCGGTCATTTATGTCTTTGATGCCGACATGCTTTTTGCCATGGTGTACGATGTGGTCCGTTGGTTAAATTGGGGCAAAAAGATACCGCCTGTCGCGTTGGTGGGCATCGGTTACGGAAAAGACCAAAAAACATGGTGGGACAAAAGATCCCGGGATTTTACCGCCACGCCGGACAGTTCTGAAGTTTGGGGGCGTTGGCCACTGGCGGGTGGAGGCGCAAATTTTATAAAATTCCTGAGTAAGGAATTAAAACCGCATTTATCCCAAAATTATGGCTTGGGCGCCACGCAGGATATCTTCCTGGGCGTTTCCTTTGGAGGGTTATTTGGCGCCCATATTTTGTTTACTCAACCCGAATTGTTTGACAAATATATTCTGTTAGGCCCGGCGTTAAAATGGAACCATGCGGATATCTTTAACCTGTACCGTCATTACACGCATAACCATTCAGCATTAAAAGCACAGGTGTTTACGGCCGTTGGTGCGCTGGACAGCGACCACATCCTTGACCCATGGAAACAATTTGTAGAGGTGTTATCGTCCTGGTCCCACACGGGGTTGACTTTTGACTCCTGGCTCATTCCCGGAGAAGATCATTTTTCGATGGTACCGGTAGCGCTGCCCAGAAGTTTGCAGGTTGTTTTAAAACCATAAATTTCAGAGTAAGCTATTTGGGGCAAATGATAGTTATACTTTTTTGAAATAATTACTACGTGTGGTCTTGAATAGCTACACTACATAAAGGCAAAAGAAGACATATAATTTTCATATCGTTTGAATAAATTTTCAGAATATAAAAATTTCGTTAGCTAACTAAGGCTGAGTTGCCTAATCCTCAACCCAACTTTATGGTAACGAACGCATCTTGCGATTTTTTGGAAACTAACTTATTACTGCACCTTAAAAGACTTGTCGGTGGGGTAAAGCACACTACTGGTTTTATTGGTAATAATGCCCAGTAATTCATTTTTGGTTTCCTCTCCCATACCTGCATGGATTTTTTGCATAGTCTGGTGATAGGCTTCCTCATGGTCATAAAAAGTGATGGTAACGAGCAGATTTTTGTCCTGATAAACCGGTAAGTCCGTATATTCATTTTGACTTAATTCACTGATCCAATAGGATATGTTTTCCACGCCGGATGCCCTTATAACCGGATCATATTTTGACTTCATGAATTCAATCAGTTTATCCAGCCAACCATTGGCAGCATAATAATATTCGACCACCGTTATACCTTTCGGTTTTCCGAACCAATGACAAGGGAACGGAGCAGTGTTATTCGGGCTGCTTCCAGTAAAACTCAACGGTTTCAGCAGGTGAACGTTGGTGTAATTGAGAACATAGGCTTGCGGAATCCAGACATGCTTTTGCCAATATTTACAGCTATAAAAACTTTTCAGCGCCGCAGTTCTCGATAGCATATTGTGAAAACCACGCATCCAGAGAAAATTGTCTTCAGCTCCTTTTATTCTGTATTGGCCCAGAACATAATTGTTATGTCCATTAAGCGTGTCTAATATTTTTTCTTCAAAACCCAGGATAAAACTATCTCGTTTACCCGGCCGCAACAAGTAGTTACGCAGTTCGATAACCTGCACCTGCTCACCATGAGGGCCTTTTGGCGTTGCGTTCTGAGCTTGTACCAGTTCTTTATTAAACAAGGCGATAAAAATTACAGCGACAGAGAATACAATTGATTTTGAATTCATATTAATTGGATTTTGAGGTAAAAATTCATCTGAAATTTTCTAAAGTTAAAATCTGGTTTACAAAAATTCATTTTTTTTTAAAATTTCAGCAAAGTAGGTTTGTTGGCCTGCGCGACAGCTTTCCCGGCAGGGGCACTGAAGATGATTTTTAATGATGTGGTTTATGTTCAAATAAATATCATTCTTAGTGGTGGTACCATTGTGGAGCAATACCTGACAGTCTTTGGATTGTAGCCAGGAAGTTCTGTAATCAAACCTCTGCGCCTTACACTGGGGAAAAATGCAATAATTTTCCTGATTTTTGACCGAATAATCCAAGTCCTGGGGAGGTTGTAAACGTATTTTTATCAGCAGGAGGCAGGACAGTATTCATCTATTAATTCAGTTATTGGGAGATACGCTGTCTGGCTTCATTTAAGATTAATTAAATCCAATCTACATGCAACTCAAGGACCTGATTGTACTATGCTCACCACTTGCGCTGGTCACGTTATTCTGCAGTTGTCAATCCTCCGATCAGGATGAACAAACCATCCGCACCTTAATGGTCGTGGGCTTACCTGCCGCCTGGGAAAAAAATGATACCACCTGGCTGAAAAATAATTATCTCCCTGATGCTGATGTGGCTTTCCCGGCCGGTCCATTGTATAGCGGCGTGGAAAATATCCCCTTGTCGGGAGGCGAGGTACCTGAAGGCCGTAAATTCAGTGTAGAAATTCAGGATGTGCGGTTTATCAGTCCGGAAGTAGCGCTGGTAAACAACCGGGCGCACTTTAGCGGTGGAAATGATGCTGTTGGTCAACCCATACCAGACACGTGGGATATGGGCACCTTTGTGCTGAAAAAAACCGCCGGCCAATGGAAAATCGCCGCGCTGAGGGTGATGCCCATGCGCACCGACCCGCTCACTCTTAAAAAAGTGCTGGAGGAGAATTATGCCCGTTATGTTCAGGCTTTGCAGCGCGGTGATGGGCTGAACGCATCCGGATTGTTTACAGCCGATGCGGAATACTACGGTTCCAACAGTCAACCACTCCTGGGCAGGACCGCTATTCTAAATCAAACAAATGAGTTTTTCAATAACTATATCCTTACGGATCTGCAGTTTATCATTCACAACCTGTACGTTAATGGGGACTTAATCTACGAATCAGGGGAATTCAGACCTAAGACGAAACTTAAGTCTAACCAGCAGGAAATAAATCAGACCGGCCATTATCAGTCTGTATGGCGTTATGAACCGGACCAGCAATGGCGTATCTGTAGGCACTTTCACAATTATGTACAATAACAGCTGATTAATCACCAAAAAACGAATAATAAAACCTAAATTATAAATATGAAAATCATATTGTTTGCATCGACCATCCTCACCGCAGTTGTATCGACTGGCTTATTTGGCCAGGAATTACCTCCCAGCCTGCAGGGCGTCTGGTACTATGAAATAGAAGGGATAGAAGCTATTGGTATATTTTCGTCTACCCATTCCGCCTGGGTAGGCTTGAAAAATAACCGCGAAAATTTACAAGGTAAAACGTTAACCACCGAGGACAAGGCAAAAGCATTCGATGCCATGTGGGATATTGGCATTACAGCTTGCGTCCTGGACCGTCCGGGAAGGGTAACCAGTACCTTTATCCAATCCCATCACCCGGCCAGTAATGGCAGGACTTTTAGTTTTGATTATGAAGTTAAGGATGGTTATTTTTATTATTGGATCATTAAGCCGGATGGCAGCCGGGGCTATTCGGGCAAGGCGCGAAAAATAGCGGACTGGAATGCACCATCACCCCTAGCATCCATGAATGGGTTATGGCAATATCAGGACGGTGCCCAGGGACATTTTTTAATGTGCGGAAATTATTGCATTTGGTTTTGGGGAGACAACAAACATTTACCTGCACCAACCAGTGTCGAGGATAAAGCGCGCATCTTCGATTCGTTTAGCAGCACGGCTGCGATCGCACAGAAAAAAGAGAACTCAGGCGAAGGATTTGGTGATATTCTTTGGCATAATTTAATCAGTTCGGATATCCGAAATGAAAAGAAAATAGAATCTACGCGCTCCATAAAAATAGCGGACGACACCTACGAGACCAGTATGCTTAATGCACAAGGGTCTCCAACCGGCCAAAAATGGACTGTAAAACGCATTA
>JAYRWN010000283.1:0-83711 GCA_041917975.1 Saprospiraceae bacterium
CGGGTAAAATCATTAATGGAATATTCCAAGCCCCCCACTACGTGACCATTACGGATATAATCTACGTTATCCCGATTAATTAATGCTTCATCAACGCGATATCCTAAAATAGTATAAGGGGGCAGCTGATAAAATAGTCCGGTATTAAAATTAACATACAGTTTTTCGATAATTTTTTGACTTAGAGAAAAACGAGGTGATAACTGACTAAAAATATCTCGCATCGCCTCATTGTAAGTATTGCCGTCTGTTCGAAAGCCACCAGAAATTACGGTACCTCCTTGGGATGAACTCCAGGATAGTTGTCCAAAAAGTCCATATTTAAATATTGCTAATTCAGAAGCATATATTATGTCCTCCGGACCTCTGGAACTAAAGATTTGATTATAGGTGTCATTATTATAAGCCGCTAATTCCGCGTTTAGGCCCACATTTAGTTTTATATTTCTGTGCTGAGAGGTACGTTCCAGTCTGAATTTATTTTCAATCTCCTGGGACTTATACTTCAGGAGAAGATTGGCGGGATTAGTTTCATCATTATTCCGGTATTTAACGAATTCATTGTTTAACATGTTTCGGCTAAGTACTGCCGTTAGACTGGACTTCTTAGAGAAATGTTTATAAACCAAGCCATTGGTATAAGTCCACTGGGTTTGCACAGGAAGGGTTGCTAACAGGTATTGTTGGGACTCAGTCTGATTAGCATCCAAATTCAGTTCAAAATCGTCAATAGCCCCGAGGCCAATAAAATATAACTCATTACGCGGGTTAATCTTAAACTTCCATCTAGCCTGAAAGTCATTGTAAATGGGTAAGAAGGGTAGTTCCAAAGCTTTAAATAAAAACTGTAAATATGAACGGCGAGCACTAATTAATAGAGATGATTTATCTGACGTTGGTCCTTCAGCGGATACCCCCAAGTCACTGGCTCCTAATGTAGCGGTAAAACCCCATTTGTCATTGCGCCCGTCTTTTTGTTTAAAATTGAAAACAGAGCTGAGGGCATTACCACGGTTAGCCGGAAAAGCACCGGAGTAAAAATCCACTTCACGAATAAAATCCACATTAATGATGCTGGTGGGACCTCCCGAAGCTCCCTGAGTGGCAAAATGATTGATGTTGGGTACTTCCACATCGTCCAAATAAAACCGATTTTCATTTGGCGCTCCGCCCCGGATGATTAAATCGTTGCGAAAGGAGGTGGATGAGGTTACTCCGGGCAGACTCTGGACGACTCTGGAGATATCTCTATTTCCACCTGGACTGCGTTTAATTTCTTCAATACCGATGTTACGTAGAGACAGGGGGCTTTCTACGCTTTTACTAAATGGTGATGCTCTAACAACTACTTCGGCCAGCTCTTCTGTATTTTCTTCAAGTAGTATTTCCAAAAATGCGGGTTTCGTATTAGTCACCTGTACTTGATAGAGAATAATATCCTTATAACCCAAATGGCTGATTTTCAAATCGTAATTACCGGGTGTCAAATCTTTAATTTGAAAAGTCCCAGCATCATCAGTAATTTCACCATTCCCAGTATTCAGAATAAGAACAGTTGCAAAAGCTATCGGTGTTCTATTAATGCTATTTAGTACCGAACCGTTAATAATTCCCGATTGTGCCCATACAAAAACCTGACTTAGAATTAGGGCTATTAACACTCTAAAGCGCATATAAAATAAATTTCGATGAGAAACAGATTATTAAAAGATAATGTTTACCTTACCTAATTAAATAAAATATATCCGGCAGCATGGTCCCCTTTGAATTTAAAAAATGGATATGTATATTACTTTGTGGGTGTTTATGTTATAAAGCAAGTGCCCAAGTGACCATAAAAGGAGAAGTAAAAGATGGTACTTCCGGCGATGCACTCATTGGTGCTTATATAATTATTAAAGGGACCTCAGAAGGCGTGGTTGCCGACTTTGATGGCACCTTTGAAATCAAGATAAATCAAGCCTTACCCGTAACTTTAGTGTTTTCTTACACAGGATTTAAAACGTTGGAAAAAACAATCACCAACGGCACAGAATACCAAAAGATAATCCTTGAAGAGGACATTTTAACAGTTGCGACTGTCGAAGTTACCGGGCAGCGTATCAGCGAAAAACAAAAAGCCGCTCCATTGACTGTTGAATCCCTGGACATATTAGCTATTAAACAGACTACTTCCGACAACTTTTATGATGGGTTAGGCTCTTTAAAGGGCGTTGACCTTACATCAGCTTCATTGGGTTTTAAAGTGGTAAATACCAGAGGGTTCAATTCAACCAGCCCGGTGCGTTCCCTACAAATTATTGATGGTGTAGATAATCAGTCCCCTGGATTAAATTTCAGTTTAGGTAATTTTCTTGGTGCTCCGGAATTGGATGTTTTAAAAGTAGATATGGTGGTTGGAGCAAGTTCGGCCTTTTATGGACCCAATGCCTTTAATGGAGTTATCGAAATGACCACTAAAAGCCCATTTTATCATAAAGGCCTGGCTGCACAAATAAAGGTTGGGGAAAGAAACATGCTGGAGACTTCGGTACGATGGGGAGATGCCATTAAAAATAAAGGCGGTAAAGATTTTTTTGGTTACAAACTTAACCTCTTCTATCTGCGCGCGGATGATTGGATAGCGGACTCACAACGTCCGGTTCTTGGTTCAGATGTGCCGGCAAGCAATCCGGGCCGGTTTGACGCTATTAACACGTATGGGGATGAATATCAAAGGGGTAATGATTATTCTACCGCCGACCCCTGGAGTTTCCCCGGATTAGGAACTTTATACCGGACTGGATACAAAGAAAAAGATCTGGTGGATTATGACACCCGGAATACAAAAGCCAGTGCAGCATTTCATTTTCGTTTAAATCCGGTAAAAGAGAATAAATCAGCTGAGTTAATCCTGGCCAGTAATTTTGGGAGTGGCACGACGGTCTATCAAGGAGATAATCGTTTCAGCTTAAAAAACATCCGATTTTTTCAAAACCGGGTTGAACTCCGTAAACAAGATAAATTTTTCCTTAGAGCTTACAGCACACATGAAAATGCCGGTGATTCTTATGACCCTTTTTTCACCGCCTTAAAACTTCAGCAGGCGTCCAAAACGAATATCCGCTGGTCGAGGGATTATCTTGATTATTGGCTACGCAATATTTCACCACAGATAAAAGAGCTGGGCTATCCACAGTTACAAGTTATGGTTGATCCAGTAACTTTTGAAATTAAGACTTCTTTCGACTATGCCGGCGCTGAACAATGGAACATAAACAACCAATCCAAACTAACTCAATGGCATACTGAAGCGGAAGCAGTTGCAAATACTAAAACTGCATCTGAGAATGAAGCTTTTCTGCAGCCTGGTACAGCTCAATTCGAGCAAAAATTCAAAGAAATAACCTCTACCAAACGAACGGACGGAGGTACCTTATTTACCGACCATTCCGCTCTTTATCATGTCCATGGAGAGTATATGCTTAATCCCTCGTTTATAGAAAAATGGGTGGTAGGTGGTAATGCCAGATGGTATACTCCGAATTCTGAAGGGACTATCTTTTATGATACGGCAGGTATAAAAATTACCAATTTTGAATTTGGCGCATATACCGGAATTGAACATGCTTTTCTGGACAAAAAATTCAGAATACAAGCTACGATGCGAGTGGACAAAAATGAAAATTATGATTGGTTAGGTTCACCGGCAGCATCCATCGTTTATAAACCCAAAGCGAATAATTATCTTCGGCTTTCCTTTTCATCTGCCATCCGCAACCCCACCCTCACGGATCAATTTCTGAACCTGAATGTAGGCCCAGCCATTTTATCCGGGAACTTAACAGGCGTGAAAGACCTGGTGACCATTGAAAGCCTGCGCGAATATTTTAAATATTTAAAAAGGTCTGAATTGGTATATTTTGACTTAGATCCGGTCAAACCTGAGAAAGTTAAAACGATGGAAGTGGGTTATCGCACGACCCTGTTTAATAGTTTATACCTGGACCTCGGTTATTATTATAACGCCTACCGGGATTTTATCGGGTACCAAATTGGCGCCAAAATCGGCTTCGACCCGACGACCAATTTTCCCTCCTTATTGCGAGTTTACCGGTACTCCTCCAACTCCAAAGAAAAAATACAGACCCATGGCTTCAGCGGAGGATTTAATTATTATTTCGGCAAGTTATATGCAATAAATGGTAATTACAGCTGGAACAAACTGATTTCTCAGGTGGATGATCCAATTATTCCAGCATATAATACACCTGAACATAAGTTTAATATTGGCATTACCGGCAGGGACATGACCATAAATTTTGCCGGAATGAGAATCCATAATGTAGGCTTTAATCTCAACTATAAATGGGTACAAGGTTTTATTTTTGAAGGTTCCCCTCAGTTTAGCGGCGACATTCCTAGTTATGGCCTAGTTAACCTTCAGTTCAACACCCTATTTAGAAAAATAAACACCACACTCAAGTTAGGAGCTTCTAACCTGTTAAATAACTTGCATATAGAAACCTATGGAGGGCCGCCAATCGGACGTATTGGATATATTTCTTTTTTATATGAATTTAAAAAAGCATAAATTTAAACTCGAATAAAAAAACTGTGTATGAAAAAGTTTTTTACAATATTTTCTCTTTTAAGCTTGCTTGCTGTTGCAGGCTACAGCCAGACTCGTTATTTGGACCCGGTGTTCGAAAATGTAAAAGTAACCAAGGGACAGATATATGGGGTTAATGCCACAATTCTATTAATTACCCGGGTCGGCCAAGCTGTCCCTGAGCGTTTACTGTACGATTTATATGAACCGGAAGATGATACCCTGACAGCCCGTCCATTAATCTTAGTTTTTAAAACGGGTAACTTTTTACCAATTGGAATAAGCGGAGGGGTTACAGGCACTCGAAGCGATTCAGCCAATGTGGAAATCTGCACGCGGTTAGCTAAAATGGGCTATGTGGTAGCCTCTGTAGATTACCGTTTGGGTTGGAATCCCCTGGCTGCAACACAACCGGAGAGAGCATTACAATTAATTCAGGCGGCCTACCGCAGTGTGCAAGATGTACATACTGCATTACGTTATTTTAATTTAAACGCCAGTAATTTGCGTCTGGCGACAGATAAAGTGACCTTGTGGGGTATTGGAACAGGGGGTTATGTAAGTTTAGCATCCTCTACGTTGGATAATTTTACAGACATCGTAACCACTACAAATCCGGCCGGTAAGTTTTTAACTGATCTGGATGGCAATGGGACACCAGATCCTATGGTTATTCCTTTTGTCAATGGTGATTTGTTAGGAACAACGGTGGGCATTGTCCCTCCTGGTTTTCCACCTTTCCCTGCCGGAGATACATTGTGTTATCCTAACCATGTCGGCGCTCCGGAATCATTCCAGTTGTGTGTAAACATGGGTGGCGCATTGGGTGACATCAGTTGGTTAGATGCCAGTGATGTACCATTTATTAGCTTCCATGTACCCAAAGATCAAAATGCACCGTATAAAAGCGGGGTCTTAATAGTTCCAACTACAGGGGACCCCATTGTGGAAGTACAAGGATCTTATGCAGTAGCAGAGAAAGCCAATCAATTAGGATTAAATGATGTCTTTAAAGGCATTGATGATCCAATTACTGATGCTGCTAAAGCTGCAGCTGCCGTTGCCGGTAATGAATATCAAGAAGGTCTATATGCATTTAATTTGGACGTTAATGGATTTGGGCAAGTTGATGGATCGCCCTGGACCTGGTGGGAACCCTCGACTTGGGACACCATTCCTAATCCATTCAGACCGGAATTCTCTCTACATCAAACTGCTTTTTTTGGAGATCCCATCATGTCTCCCACCAAGGGGCGGACCTATATTGACACAATTATTGCTTATTTCGCACCCCGTGCAGTGCGCGCCTTAAAATTGGAAGGAACATCTGCAGTTAAAACCTTGACGTCACAAGAAGCTGGACTAGTCATAGCTCCTAATCCTTCTACCGGTTCCGCACAGGTACGGGTGAATCCAAATTTAATAATAAAACATGCGGAAGTATACAGTTTAAATGGGGGGTTACTCCAACGCAGAACTCATGTAAACACCAATGAATTTTTATTGAACCATAATAATGCTCCAGCAGGAATCTATCTTTTAAAATTACACTTAAAAGAAGGCGTAATCAACAGCAAGCTGGTGATAAGATAATACATATTTATACTATGTTACGGGCTGTTTATTAAACTAAACAGCCCGTTTTTTATTTTAAAAGGGAACAGATTGTCAGCAATGGTTAGATCAACAATCCATCCGGACTACATGAAAAAACGTACAAAATGGAATATATGGATATTTTTAATTGTGGTCAATCTTACTAACGGATTCAGCCAATCCAGCCACATTATTTATGGTCAGAACTTCCAACCTGGTACAAATGGAAAATTTATAAAAATTAATCTTGGATTTGATTTTTATCCCGGGCGGACAGACAGGTTAATGCCTCCGGTCATCATCATTCATGGCGGACATTTTTTAGAACCAGAGACTAATGAACTAACCTGGGGGGATGCCAAGGACAGCTGCATCGTCTATTTGGCACAACAGTTAAATGCCATAGGATTGCCAGTTTTAGTGCCAACCTTTAGAACGGGACTGGAGACGGATAAACCCCTTAAAGAATCTTATGTGCGCGCAGTGTACAGAGGCAGCCAGGATATTCATGCTTTAATTCGGTTTATTAAAACGAGCCCGAAAGAACTACGACAACAAAGCATTGATTCGAGTAACATCATTTTATGGGGATTTGAATCCGGTGGGATCGTAGCAGCAGCATGCGCCAATGCCACACGTAACCTTGAATGGCTGGCTCCTGAATTAGTGAAGGCTGATAGCAGTGGACCAATCATTGATACTAGAGAGCTGGGCAACCCATTGGGCACCAGTTTCGGTCTTAAAGGAAAGGATACACTTAATACTCCCTTGTATAGTGGTACGAGTGAAGTGTCCATTTGGGTAGCAGTGGGTGGCGGTATTTTAAGCGTAAGTTGGGTTAGGTTTACTTCTCCGATTAATTTGTTATTCCACGTACCAACGGATCCAATTATTCCTTTTAGACTTGGGAAAATTGTATTGCCAAAAGGGTATGATCAAGTCACGGAAGTGTACGGTTCAAAAAAAACCAATGAATTTTATCAAAGCTTAGTAAAATATGACCTTTGGGATCGGGCCAATTTTAATGACCCTATCAGTCAGCTTGCGCACCAGCGCAATGATGGTCATGAGGGATTATTTATTTTTAATACACGCACTGCTGTTGATCATACTCCGTGGAATTGGGCTGATTCTGCCTTTTGGATAAAAATTCAGCATCCTACTTGTGAACCCATTCCTCCTCCGGTCTGTAGTTACTATTTGAACGCTCTCTTTACTAATCCGGATATGTCAGGTCAAAAAGGTAGAGCCTATATAGACACTATGCTTACTTTTTTTAAACCCAGGCTCGATTTGTTATTTGGTACAAGGACAGGAATTATTAGACCTGTGCAAAACAAACAGGTGTTTAAGATATTTCCAAACCCCAGCAGGAATACTATATATTTGGAAGGGTCTGAAAATGCGGAATTTAATACCATCCAGTGGACTATTTATAATTATAACGGCGTTAAGATGACGGAATCTACTTTTGTTAATGCGGATAAAATGGCGATTGACTTAAGCCCTCAGCTGTCAAACGGTATGTATTTCATTAGACTTAAGTATGGTCATCATACAGAGACCCATAAACTGATTATAATCCAAAAATAATCATTACACGTTTCTACGGTGTTTGGTATAATTAATTCGATTGTAAAAAATTAATACCTCTAAACATCGTTATTATTTTCTGAAACGATATTTTTGACAAATACTTAAAACTTGAAACGATGAAAAAACAGGTAATTTTATTATTTGGGGTGCTAATTTGCCTCCTGGCGGTACAATGCAGTGCTACAAAAAAGTCAACATCAAACAGTACTACACCGAAAAGCGCACTAACTCCCGCTCCATCGGCAGTGGCAGGTGATTGGTCATTTATGATCAGTAATACACCACTTGGAGAAGTTGAAGGTGTTATGAGCTTGACCACCAATACTGGGGATAAAAGTTGGGTGGGTAAAATGTCTACATCTCAGGGAACTTTACCATTTCAAAGTGTTCAAGTTATAGAAAAAACACTTACTGCTGTCTTTGATTACGACGGTGTACCGGTTACGTTAACATTGCAATTTGAACCTGATGCATTTTCCGGGAAAGCTATGGTGTCTGGCTATGGTGATTTTCCGATGAAAGGCCAACGCAAAAAATAATACCCGTCTTTATCCAGATAATTTTATTGTTCCACACCAATGGGTAAGGCGTTACTCAACAGTCGCCTCTGAATAAACCGGAACTGTCCATCCGAAAGGGTCGGGTTCTGAGCCGTCTCGCATATTATTGATGGTGGAGCGAAGTTTAGTACTTAAAGACCAATTATTTTCATCAAATGTAATGGTATCGCTGCCCCAGGTCATACTGGCAACATTTGTGGCTACCGCTGCTGTTCCAGCTCCAAATGCTTCCAACAATTGTCCGGAATGATGTGCTTCGAATACTTCCTGAACACTGATAGGTCTTTCCTCGATTGGTATTGACCAAGATTTTAAGAGTTGGATAAAACTATCCCTGGTGATTCCGTGCAGAATTGCTCCATCCGTAGCCGGAGTAACTACTTTATTTTTGAAAACAAAGAAAAGATTCATTGTTCCTACTTCCTGAATATACTTAAATTCAAAAGCATCCATCCACACGACTTGGTCGAATCCTTTCTTTTTGGCCAAAGTAGCTGGGAGTAATGATCCGGCATAATTACCTGCTGCCTTGGCTTCACCGGTTCCTCCCGGTACAGCCCTTACAAATTTTTCCTCAATCACTAATTTTACAGGATGAGAATAGTAAGGTCCAACGGGTAAGGTAAGAATGATAAATTTATAAGTTTCGGAAGGGGCAACACCAATAAATTCATCCGTAGCAAACATAAAAGGGCGAATGTATAAAGCACTTCCTGCTTGATGAGGTATCCAATCTTTCTCCAAAAGTAATAGTTGCTTTAGCCCCTCCATAAATACTTCTTCCGGGATAGAGGGCATATCCATCCTCCAGGCTGACTTATTAATCCGCTTTACGTGCATATCCGGTCTGAACAACATGGGATTTCCCTCCTTGTCCACACCGGCTTTCATACCTTCAAAAATAGATTGGCCGTAGTGTAAAGTAAGATTAGCCGGATGCAAGGGAAGTTTTTCAATCGGCCGTATTCTTCCATTCATCCACCGACCATGGATATAATCCGCTTCGAACATATGGTCTGTAAAAATTTTTCCAAATGGTAAATGATTAAAGTCGACCTCCTCAATTCTAGACTTAGAAATTTTGGTGATTTGGATATTGAAAGGCATCTTACTATTTTTATTCAAAATTAGGACTTTTAAATTTATGTAGCAAATATTTGTTCTGTAAGCCTAAGAACCGAATAATATTTCAAATCGCTAATAATCGGATTAGCCTAAACCGGAAAAAAGAGTCATGATTGCCTTGAAATATGTTAAAATACCAGATTTACCTGATTTTCAGGACTATGACCTGACCCGTAAAGTTATCATTTGCGGCTTAAAAAGTGAACGCAACCCAGATTCGATTGAGTTACTACAAAATATTCTTCGGGCCGTCAATATATCTATGAATACAGAGGTACAGGTTTTATGGCTGGAGGAAACTCAAGAGATAAAACTAAATGTATTAACCCAGGATCAAAACCCACGGTGGGTATTGGCCTTTGGGATATTACCAAAACAATTAGGATTCAATATGGAAGTAAAACTCAATACCACGGTCAGACTTGCATATTTGTCGTTATTGTTTACTTCACCTTTTATGCAATTAAAACAAAACCAGATGGCTAAAAAACAATTATGGGAAGTTCTTAAAATAAATTTTGTTCATGAGTAAAGTGCTGCAGTTAATATTTGCTACCCATAATCAACATAAAGTAGAAGAAATAAAGGCCATTTTACCTCCACATGTCGATGTATTAAGTTTAAAGGACTTAAATTTCTTAGCAGAAATACCTGAGACCGGATCCACTTTAGAGGAAAATGCAGCAATTAAAGCTAAAACCATCTATAATCATTTTCATAGGCCGGTCATAGCTGAAGATACTGGACTGGAAGTAGATGCACTTCAAGGTGCTCCTGGTGTATATTCAGCCAGATACGCCGGTCCTCAGGCGGATAGTGAAAAAAATATCAAAAAATTGTTGCATGAACTCGACACTTTAGAGTTAAACCGGAACGCCCGATTTAAGACTGTATTTGTATGTATTATAGACGGCATCCTGAATACTTTTACTGGCGAGGTGGAAGGTGTCATTGCTAAAGAGCCTAGAGGTATAGAAGGTTTTGGTTATGACCCCATATTTATACCGATAGGTTTTGATAATACGTTCGCTGAATTAGGTGCTAAGATTAAATCACGCATAAGCCACCGGAGCAAAGCCTGGCGAAAAGTGACCCGATTTCTTCAAAACATATAAATATCTATGACCCAAGCCAGGCCGTAAACAACACTGGCCATACCATTTGAGGTGAAAAAGGCCAGATTAATTTTTGATAGGTCGCCTTGATTAATCAGTCTGTGTTGTCGGAAAAGCATAAGCAGAAATACCACTAAACCCAATATATGGATCCATTGTAAACTTGAATATCGCTGTTCAGCCAACCAGGCGGCAAAACAAAGAAGCAATGCACTGAACGCATGAATAAGGCGAGAAATTCGCAGGGCCCGTTGAAAGCCAAAATCCGCCGGAATAGAATGTAAACCCAGCTCATGGTCAACTGAAATATCTTGTAACGCATAAATGATGTCAAAACCGGCCACCCATAATAACACGGCTATACCAAAGATGATGGAAATCCCCTGGAATTGTCCAGCAGCAGCTAAGTAAGCTCCAACGGGAGCTAGACCCAGCCCGACTCCCAATACGAAATGGCAAAGGAAAGTAAACCGTTTGGTAAAGGAGTAACCTAAAATGACCATCAGTGCCACGGGCGATAAAATAAGGCACCAAAAATTTAGGAATCCGGTACAAACTATAAAAAGAATAATGTTAATGGCGATAAACCATTTTACACTTGAAAAGGAAAGAATACCGGCGGGGAGTTCTCGAGTGTTTGTCCGAGGATTTTTAGCATCAAAAGTATGGTCTACCAGTCGATTAAAAGCCATAGCAGAGTTACGGGCAAAGACCATACATAATAGGATCAAAGACAGAGTTTTAACCGGGTGATTTAGGTAGCCGTCTTGAGACGCCATGATAAAGCCAATCAAAGCAAAAGGGAGGGCAAAGACGGTATGACTGATCTTAACTAAAGAAAAGAAACTCCACATATCCCGGTAAAATTAAAAAGCTCGTAGATAAATTTCTACGAGCTTTTCAAATGTTATCTTTTATATAACCAATTATTGAGCTTCTCCTTTAAGGACCTCGCCTTTCAGCGTAAGAGTAATGGACGCTGGGTTAGTGTTAGCAGTAACAGTAATGGGTTTACTTTGCTGGCCTACACGGCTGCGGCTGTTGAATTCAACGGTGATTTCTCCGGTCTCGCCAGGTGGGATTGGTTCAGTTGGTTTTTTTGGAACAGTGCAACCACATGTTGAACGGGCATCAGTGACGATCAAAGGTTCAGAACCGGTATTGGTAAATTTGTAGGTATGTTTTACTACTTCACCTTCAGTTACTTTCCCAAAATCAAAATCAGTTTGCTCCCATTTTACAGACGTGGTAGGACCGGTAGGAATAGCTGGTAAATTCGGATCAGTAACTGCTGGAGTAGCAGCTGCATTAGGATCAGTGACAGCTGGAGTTTCAACAGAAGCCTGTGCTTCGTCTTTAACTTGATCAGAATTTTTGCAGCCAAAGGCAAAAGTGACTGCTAGTAGAACTACAAAAAACTTAATGGTCTTCATCTATTGCTAATTTTTTTAGTTATGCAAAAATAATAGTTTTTAATAATATATTAGGAATTGTCTGGCCTATATTTAGAATCATGGAACAAAGATAAATCACCACTACTCAACTATGCCGTTAACGGGCCACAAATGATTGTTAACAACTAGTTAACGACATACCTGTAGGATTATTTTATCCAGTCTAACCAACTGGCCAGCACAGGCTGAAAAAACTGACTGGAATCACCTTTAAAATAATTACCCTGGTTGGATGAACTATGTAAGACAAAGAAGTTGGTGCTATCTTTTTGTACATAACAGGATAATTCTACCGGCTGAAGTTGCTGATCGGCACTAATTCTTAATTTAAAATCAGGTTGGGCTGAGGGTTGATAGCCATCAAAAAACTCAGACCCGGTAAGGTAACCTATCCCGGAGATGTAGTTGGCTACCGTTGCAGAGTCCAAAATTTTTTGGCCATCAAATAGCCAATTCTGGCCATTTTTTTGGAGAGTATGCCTATCCATGCCAGTGGTAAATTCTACGTTAACAACATGTTCTTGGTCCAAACGTAAAATACTTTTATCCCGAAAAGAGTCAAAATTGCGGTTAAATGTCATACTTACAAATCCATCCACAGCGTAAACTTCGGGTTTTCCTACCAACCGTACATAGGAGGTTGCACTTCGGCTCATTTGATCAAAAGAAAAGCGGCCGACCATCAAATCAAGTAATATTTTTTCACCGTCCAGTGCTTTTACGCGCGTTCCTTTGTCCTCATCAACTTCATAATCAATCCATTTTTGTTCAGTTTTGGCTACGATACGATTTGCCTCAAGGTGAGAAAGATAGTCAAGCATACCCCGAACAGAGCTCTCCATAATTACCGTGGTGATGGCTTGATGTGAAGCGGTCCATTGCCCCTCAGAACGCTGTAATTTAATCTCTGCTTTATCACCCTCTACAGGATAAATCAGGATAGAGGTAATCTTTGTACTATCCACCTGAGCTAAAATGGGATCGAAGCTGCGATCTTTAGGCCCACTAAGAAAGCGAACACCCAGCCATAGTACAATCAACCCCGCAAGAATGATTAGTAATTTTTTATTATTCATGATCGGCCACAGCGTTTAATATTTTTTATAAATAATTTTCAGACATCCTTTTTAAACGCAGGTTTTTCTTTTGTTGAGACCGAAAAACCCCATAAAGAATGACCAACACAATGGGCAATAAAAAATTAAGGTATTTCAGAAATCTCCGTTTATCATCAGTTAGATCCTTAATAGGACGAGTAACAGCTCCTTTGGTACGCAAATCCACCAAGCCAGTATCGTCGGATAAATAATCAATACTATTCACAAACAGATTTACATTTTCCGGTGAAGTACCCCTCTGCCCGCTAATTGGAAAATCTCCATCAGAATATACGATAATGCGTGATCCGGTCTTATTATTTTCCACTAAGGCTCCAATAGTCAGAGGACCCAGAGGGAAGTCTGCCTCTGTCCATTGCCGAGAAATATCAAACATCAATGGCACCTGAGCAGTTGCTGAACGTTCCGAGGTCTGAACCAGACTGATGAATTTTACGGAAGTGTCTGATGTAGATTGGATGGGACTGGCAAACTGGAAAATAACCTGTTCTAACCCTTTGGTAATGGGGTGATCTGAGAAATTACTGATCAACGGTAAATAGGGAAATTGAACGGGTGTCTGGAGTGTAAAAAATCCTTGCTGTTGTTGCACGGTAACCGTGCCGCAAGTCGCATCCATGACAAATGAACTTTCAACACGGATGCCTTTGGTTTCTAGCCAATTATTTAAACCGGTGAATACAACATTTCCCTGGGCCGTAGAAAAATCGCCATCGACCTGGTTGAAAGCAATGACCGCATGGCCACCCCGGGATAAAAAAGCATTGATTAATTCAAAATGTGCAGGCGGTATGGTATCCGTTGGTTTTATCCACACAAGACTTTTAAATCTGGTTGGTATCTCATTAGTTGTATTAAGATCAAGAGGTTCTAACTGATGTAAGACACTAACCGCCTCATAGACTTGTGACATTTCTTGCAAAGAGGGTTCTCCATGCCCTTGAATCAATGCAATGGCTGGTTTTTCAGCAACCGTCATTTTTTTGATGTTAGTGGTTAAAGCGTATTCCATCGCCGCTCCAGGTTGCACTAGGGGAATCAATTCCTTTTTTTCTCCACTTTTTAATACAGCCGATAAGTAGGATTTTTGAGTTTTGGCTTGATCTTTTTCGCGAACCTGAATCATGACCGGTTGTATGCCTTGCTGATTTAGTTCTTGTTCTTTTTGAGGATCTGTGGTTGGATCCACAAATTCGAAATCGACCATATTTTTAGAGCGGCTGGCGTACTCCACAAGCAGATTACGCAGATCATCCTTCGTTTTTTGTATGTCTGGTGGCAAGTCATTAGAAAAATAAGCCGTCACCGTCACCGGGTCTTCTAAATTACGCAGTAAATCTTTGGTTGCTTTACTAAGGGTAAATTGTTTGTCTTTAGTGAGGTCCCAGCGCCAAGGCAAGGAAAAAAAGATCAGGTTTATGACTACGAGAATAGCTAAAACCAGAAGGATGGACAGCGAATTTTTTTGAAAGTTCATCACCTGATTATCTTTTTTTAATGGACAATTCGGCCAAAGCCAGGCCTAAAACAGTGATTGAAATAAAATAAAGAACATCTCTAATATCCATGACTCCGCGAGATAACGAGTCAATATGCCTAGAACTGCTCAATTGACTAAATAATGTTGACACAATTCCACCAGTAGCCGAAGCTAAAACATCAAAAATAAAATGGAAGATGACGATGGTTACAAGTGCCAATACAAATGCCACGATTTGGTTATTGGTGATGCTGGAAGCCCAAAGTCCAATGCCCACGTAGGCACAACTCATCAACATGAGCGCCAAATAACCGCTGATAGTTGCCCCATGATCGATGGCACCGAGAGTACTGACAGTTATATAATATGGTAAGGTAAAACCTAGGGTAATCAACACAAGGATTAGGCAGGCTAAAAATTTGCCGAGGACAATTTGTCTTTCGGTCAGATCTTTGGTCAGTAGGAGTTCAATAGTGCCGGACTTTATTTCCTCAGCAAAAAGTTTCATAGTGATTGCCGGTATAAAAAAGACGAGAGTAATTCGCGCCCAAGAAAAGAAAACCAATAAATCAGCTTCTTTGCGCATAAATATATCCGCGCCAGCCAACCAGGTAAGAAACCCGGTAAACGCCAGGAAAGTGATAATAATGATGTAGGCCATAAGGGAATCAAAAAAGGAGCTTAACTCCCGTTTGGCTAGTGTCCAGACCTTAAACATAACTTTTAATGAAAGGGTTAAAGAATTAATTAACCGTTAAGTCACGGAAGATATCTTCTAACTTTGTCTCATTGGGGATCAATTCAGTTAATATCCACCCTCGTTGAACACAAAGGTTAAACACGGGCCGGCTCACTGGAGCTTGGGTCTGAGCCTGAATGATAAACCGAGCTCGTTTTTCATCCACGACGTCAACCTTTTCTACTCCACTGAGACTAAGCAGTGCGGAGCGAATATCCTGCAGGGCTCCGTCTTCGATGGCCACCTGAATAATTTGCCGTCCCTGAGCTTGTTGGCGTAAAAGATGTGGTGTACTGTCGGCAACAATTTTCCCTTTGTTAATAATAAGTATACGGTCACAGGTAGCCTCAACTTCCGGTAAAATGTGGGTGGAAAGTATGACCGTTTTTTCTTTACCTAGATTTTTAATGAGTTCGCGAATCTCTACGATTTGATTAGGATCCAACCCCGTGGTGGGCTCATCCAGAATGAGGATGGCCGGATCATGGATCATAGCCTGGGCCAGGCCTACCCGTTGGCGGTAACCTTTAGAAAGCTCCCCAATTTTTTTATGTTTCTCTTGAATTAAGCCACACACTTTCACCATCTCCGCTATTCTGACTTTAAGCTGAGATTGAGGAACGCCCTGAATGGTGGCACAGAACCCCAGATAATCGATAACCGGCATGTCCAAATATAAAGGGTTATTTTCAGGTAAATATCCAATAGACTGGCGGAAATCATTATCGGTGACCGATTTTCCATCCACAGTGATTAGACCGCTATCCATCTCCAGATAGCGGGTGATCATCTTCATGGTGGTGGTTTTACCGGCACCATTAGGGCCAAGAAATCCCAGAATTTCACCCGTTTTAACCTCAAAAGAAATGGTGTCAACTGCTTTTTGGGTTCCGTAATATTTGGATAAATTTTGAATTTTTATCTCCATAAATCTTCACTGCTTTTGTCAAAAAACAGGCGGCAAATTTATAAATAAAGTGATTCTGATCGATAATTTTTCAAGATAAAATTTCGATTTTACGAATATTACATATTTTTGTAATTTAATTTTTTAAAAAAAATGTCATGGCAGATCGGATGATTGTTTGGGTAATATTCGCTTTGATAATGGTGTCCTGTAAGGAACAGACTCCTAAGGTAACTTCATCAGATGGGTATGAGTTAACCCCTATAGGCACCAGCGGACTACAAAAAGCCGTTAAAAAGCACGATGCCGGTAGGATAATCGAAGAAGGGTACTTCATGCATGGGCTGAAATTTGGACAGTGGGTGAATTACACTGAACGTGAAGGGCGTGTGGCTTCAGTCACCAGCTACATCGACGGTAAAAGAGACGGCCTTTATCTGAAATTTGATGCGCGTGAGAACCTTAATATCCGAGTAGGTTTTAAAAATGATCAATATGACGGGTTGTACACCGAGGTTCAATACGGTACTGTACTCAAAGAAGCTAATTACAAAGAGGGTAAACTGCATGGTATCTATAAAGAATACTATGGGAACGGTAAATTATTGAAAGAAATAGAATTTAAAGAAGATAAACAGGACGGTTTTTATAAGTATTATGATGAGCAGGGTAATCTTTCCATTGAATATTTATACAAGAATGGAGAAAAAGTAAGCGGAGGTATGCTTAATAAATGATAACTCCCATAATTGGTTTCGAACTATCTAGATTCAGCGAAAAACTAACTATCAAAAAAAACTTTCAGCAAACCCTGATTTTGGACCCGTTAAGACGTAAATACCTGGTCTTAACTCCCGAAGAAATGGTCCGACAATTAGTCATCCAAGGGATGTTAGAAAAGGGGTACCCTATGCACCGGATGGCCTGTGAAAAAAAATTTGTTATGCATGGGTTGAGCAGGCGTTTTGATATTTTAGTGCTGACCCCTACCCTGCACCCATGGATGTTAGTCGAATGTAAAGCCGCGGATTATATCCTGTCGCAACAGGTGTTCGATCAGGTCTTAGCCTACAATTATCATTTTCAGGTCCCATACGTCCTGGCTTCTAACGGAAGGGACACTTATTGTCTGGCAGTTAATGTGGAAAAAACAACCTTTGAGAGCCTGACTGAAATTCCAAAATATCCGAGCTTGTTTCCATCTTAATCGAATTATATTTACAGCGTCAAAAAACAGTGCAACCTTGAAAGAGAAAATATTAATAACAGGGGCTACTGGTCAGATCGGTACAGTGTTAACTCTGGCTTTAAGAGAAATTTATGGACGAGAAAATGTCATAGCATCAGATATAATAAAAACGCACCACGTCGAAGAGCCTTTTGTAATGCTGGATGTACTCAACATTCAACGCATGCGGGAATTGATCGATGATTTTGAAATTACCCAATTGTATCACCTCGCAGCTATTCTATCGGCCAATGGGGAATGGAATCCCCTCAAAACCTGGAATGTAAACTTAAACGGGTATTTGAGTATACTTGAAATGGCTCGTGAAAAAAAATTACACAAGATTTTTTTCCCAAGCACTATTGCCGTATTTGGTAAAACAACACCAAAAATGAAAACCCCCCAGCATTGTTCCATGGTGCCGGAAACTATATATGGCATATCCAAACAAACCGGTGAGCTACTCAGTAATTATTTTTTTCTAAAATATGGGCTAGATGTCCGCTCATTGCGTTATCCCGGAATTATCGGTCATCAATCCATTCCTGCTGGTGGCACAACTGATTATGCGGTAGAGATCTTTCATGCCGCTATAAAAGATAAGCATTATAACTGTTTTCTGAATAAAGGGACCCGACTTCCTATGATTTATATGGCTGATGCCATCCGAGCCACCGTTGAATTAATGGAAGCGCCGGCTGACCAAATAAAAATACGTACAAGCTATAATCTGTCGGGGATGAGTTTTGGACCGGAGGATATAGCTTCAGAGATCACCAGGCATATACCAGAATTTACGATCAGTTACACCCCGGATTTCAGGCAGCAAATAGCGGAATCCTGGACGGAAAGTATTGATGATGAGGATGCTCGGGCAGACTGGAAATGGCACGAGGAATATGACCTGGCTAAGATGACCGACGATATGTTACAGCATTTAATACCTCTCTATAAATAACCTGTTATGATCAATAACATTATTCCACAAATTGAAAACGAACTCCAAGATCTGAAGCTGAATGGTTTGTTTAAAGCAGAACGCATTATTACTACCCCCCAAGGGGCTACTATTGGTACAACCCAGGCTAAAGATGTCTATAATTTTTGTGCTAACAATTACTTGGGTTTGTCTTCACACCCACAGATCATCAAAGCTGCTAAAGAAACAATAGATACGCATGGATTTGGTATGTCATCAGTCCGTTTTATCTGCGGGACACAGGACATCCATAAAGAATTGGAGCATAAAATTGCAGAATTCGTCGGGTGCGAAGATGCCATCTTGTATGCCGCCGCCTTTGACGCCAATGGGGGTTTATTTGAACCGCTACTTAATGAAGAAGATGCAATAATCTCCGACCAATTAAACCACGCCTCTATCATCGACGGAATCCGTTTATGCAAAGCCGAAAGATACCGTTACTCCAACAATGACATGAAAGACCTGGAGAAATGCTTACAGGAAGCCAGAGCTAAAGGATCCCGAAGGATTATGATCGCCACGGATGGAGTTTTTTCTATGGATGGTATCATTGCCCAAATCGACAAAATTTGCGACTTAGCAGATCGTTATGAAGCCATGGTAATGGTTGATGACTGCCATGCTACAGGTTTTATAGGCCGCACCGGTCGAGGTTCAGCAGAACATAATCATGCTTTTGGGCGGGTGGATATTGTAACCGGGACATTTGGTAAAGCGTTAGGAGGTGCATCAGGTGGTTTCACTGCCTCAAAACCGGCAGTTATCGAACTTTTAAGACAAAAGTCCAGACCCTATTTGTTTTCAAACACGTTAGCACCAGCTATTGTCGGAGCATCCTTGAAAGTTGTTGAACTATTAAGTAAGGACACTTCTCTGCGCGATAAACTGGAACAAAATACCACCTATTTCAGGAAGGGAATGACGGAAGCGGGCTTTGATATAATTCCAGGGGTCCACCCGATTGTGCCGGTGATGTTATATGATGCCAAGTTAGCCCAGAACATGTCCAGACTGCTTTTAGATGAAGGCATCTATGTGATTGGGTTCTTTTATCCGGTGGTACCCCAAAATAAAGCCAGAATAAGAGTGCAAGTTTCTGCTGGGCATGAACGTTATCATCTGGACCGGGCCATCGAAGCCTTTACAAAGGTGGGTAAACAATTAGGGGTTATTTTGTAACAAAAGTAGACATGCAACTTGATGAATTTAGAAAGGAGGGGCATCGTCTCATCGATTGGTTATCTGACTATTATGAAAATATTAGATCCTATTCAGTTAAGGCTAAAATAAAACCGGGCAATATTTATAACCAACTCCCTCTACTAGCCCCCGAAGAAGGGGAAGAATTTGGAAATATCTGGAAGGACTTTCTAGAGAAAATAATGCCTGGTATCACCCATTGGCAGCACCCTCATTTCCATGCCTATTTTCCAGCCAATACCTCCTACCCTTCCATTCTCGCAGAGATTATCGTATCTGGATTAGCTCCGCAATGTATGATCTGGGAAACGTCTCCGGCTGCTGCTGAATTAGAAGAAAAGGTTTTGGATTGGCTTAAAAACGCACTACCTCTTGGCGCTGATTGGCATGGGGTCATCCAGGATACCGCAAGTACAGCCACCCTTTGTGCTCTATTAAGTGCTCGGGAAAAGTCCAATGCTTTTCAAACGAATTTAACAGGGCTAAATCATAATCTTTGGCGAGTGTATTGTTCACCAGAAGCTCATTCTTCCGTAGATAAAGCCATGCGCATTAGTGGGCTGGGCAGTCACAACTTAGTTAAAGTTCCTTCCGATAACCGGCAAAGTTTGGATCCTGTAATTTTACAGACCCTTATTGAATCAGACCTGCGCCAGGGTCTTAAACCTTTAGCGGTAGTAGCCGCTGTGGGTACGACCAGTACTTTAGCCGCAGATAATTTAGCCCGCATCAGTAAAATTACCTCCTACTTTAAGCTCTGGCTGCATGTCGATGCCGCTTATGCAGGAATTGGTTGTTTATTACCTGAGTACCACCATTTACTACATGGAGTACAAACAGCTGATTCGATCGTGATCAATGCCCATAAATGGATGTTTACAAACTTTGATTGCTCGTTATATTATGTCAAAGACCGAGAGACTTTAATAAAGACCTTTACGATTCTACCTGAGTATTTAAAGACGGCTACTTTAGGCCAAGTCAATGACTACCGGGATTGGGGCATACAATTGGGACGAAGATTCAGAGCCTTGAAACTCTGGTTTGTGGTCCGCAGTATGGGGCTTGATAAAATTAATAAAATAATTCGACAACAAATTTTGTGGACCAATTGGTTAGAACAAGAACTAAGGCAGTCGCATGATCTGGATATTGTCATTCCTGCCCGGATGAATGTATTATGCTTCCGCTGGAAACATCCGCAGGGAAAGGCTACCGATGAAATGCTTAATACTTATAATCAGGAACGGCTAAATCGATTAAATTCAGCGGGCAAACTATATCTCACCCACACTAAATTAAATGGTCTGGTAACCATACGGCTAGTCTTAGGCCAAACCTATTTAACCGCGCAGGATGTTAGGGAAATACCAGCACTCTTGAAGGCTTCAGTCAGTTAATTGTTCCGTCCTTCCCACATGAGATAAGCTTTCAAAAATTCATCCAGATAACCGGCGAGGACCCCTTCGGTATCCCCAGTCTGATGATTGGTCCGATGGTCTTTGACCCGTCGGTCATCCATGACATACGAACGGATTTGAGAACCCCATTCGTTTTTCATTTTGGTGAGTTCAAGTTTTTGTCGTGCTGCCTGCTGCCGCTCCAGTTCTTTTTCATATAATCTGGACTTCAGCATTTGCATGGCTTTGTCCCTATTCATATGCTGACTCCGTTCCTGTTGGCATTCCACTACTATACCAGAAGGAATATGTTTTACCCGTACAGCGGATTCGGTTTTGTTTACATGCTGTCCACCCGCCCCACTAGATCGAAAGGTATCCCATTCCAGGTCGACAGGATTAATATTCACTTCAATACGATCATCAATAAGTGGGTGTACGAACACCGAGCTGAAAGAGGTCATCCGTTTCCCTTGAGCATTAAAGGGGCTCACCCTGACTAAACGATGTACGCCATTTTCACCTTTTAGCATTCCATAAGCATAATCGCCATTAATCTCTAATTCGGCGGTTTTGATGCCGGCTACATCACCATCCTGGTAATTTAATACGGATATTTTGTAGCCATTTTTTTCAGCCCACATGGTATACATGCGCAACAACATGGCAGACCAATCACAGGCTTCTGTTCCTCCTGCACCACTGTTTATTTCTACCAGGCAACTTAATTCATCTTCGGGCTTATTCAACGTGGACCTGAATTCCAGGTCATCTACGACCGCTGTGGCTTGAACAAATTGTTCGTCCACTTCGGTTTCGTTAGCTTCTCCTTCCTTCCAGAATTCAAACAATACTTCCAAATCATCCAGAGCTTTTTGGACGCCATTATATTGTTCAACCCACTTTTTATTAAGCTTTAGTTCGCGCAACAGGCCTTCAGCATTCGTGGGGTTTTCCCAAAATTTGGGGTCTGCTGCTTTCAGTTCCTGATCTTCGATAATCTCTTTGCGTCTATCGAGGTCAAAGATACCTCCTTAACGAAGCGGCGCGACCTTGCAGGTCGTTTAATTGTTCAATAGTCATTTTATAAAAATTTAATTAATTGATGAGCTAAAACAGCAAAATAGGGTGAAAGTTTATTTTTCGATTTCCAAATAAAAAAACAAATCCGCATTGGGGGGGATAGCTGGAGGGCTACCTGCTGCACCATAAGCTAAATTGGCAGGAATAAGAACTGTCACCCGGCTTCCACGGTTGATGGAACCAAAAAAACGATCCCAGCCCGGAACAACCTCTCCGGCACCTAAACGGAACGCAAAAGGCATACCCGAATGAAAAGAATTATCAAAGATTTTTCCGTCAGCAAAGGCGCCGGCAAAATGCACTTTTATTAATTCCCCTGGTAGTGGCGGTAAACCATCACCTTCCTGGTGCATAATGTATTTTATGTCGCCGGATGGGATGGTCTTAATTTGGGCAGACAAAGTCCCATCCCAACCAGTAATAGAGGCGGCAATGGTTTCTTTGGCTACCGGTTCACGCTGCTTTATTGAGTCTAACCTGGTCTGCATCGCTAATTGAGCCGCAGCAATCTGGGCATCGTATTCCTTTTTAGAAATGATGTTCTCCAGTTTAATGTAATAATCTAAATGATTAAAATTAAAAGCACCTTGAGGAATATTCAGCATAGCCGGAGTAAACCGAACAGTAACGCTATCTCCGATACTGAGTTCTCTAATCACCTCCATGATGGGGCCTACTTTAGGGTCCATTTGGCCGGCAGTGAGTACAAAATTATACCGGAACTGGCCGTCGCGATAACTTGAATTCAATATCAGCGTATCATCCATGACTTCAATGACATGGTAAACGGCGACTTCTCCTTCCACGATCTTGCGTCCTTCACCTTTTTTAAATTGATAATAATCATATCCTGAAGGTGTTATCAAGTAAACACCTTTGGCTTCTGGTTTGGAGTCATTTTTGCACCCTGCCCAAGCGACAATGGCGACCATTAATATCCAAAATATTTTCATTAACTAGAGATTAAGAAGGTTAGGCAAAAGGGTTTTTACCCGGTCCACTGCTTCAGGCAGCGGTATAGTCAACTGACCACCGGCCGCATTTTTATGTCCCCCACCCTGAAAATGCAGGGTCGCAAATTTATTTACGGCAATATCACCTTTGGAGCGAAACGAGAACTTAATTTGATTCAGCTGTTCAGTAATAAAGATGGAAACTGCAATATTTTTTATCATCAAAGGATAATTCACAATACCTTCGGTATCTCCGCGGGCTATCCGAAAATCCTTGAAATCCTGTTTGTCTAAATAAATAATTGCGGTCTGGAACTCAGGTATGATCTCCATTCTTTTGTCCAGACAGTAACCTAACAATTGTATCTGTTTGGTGGAAAAATTATTATTGATCAATTGTTGTAAAGCAGGATAGTCTACACCAGTGGAAACAAGTTCTCCAACAATCGGGAACAGGCCGGCATTAATGTTATATCGAAATGAGCCAGTATCTGTAATAATACCAGTCAACATGTGGGACGCCAGTTGAACATCAGGCTTAAAATGTGGGTCAAGTTCCCGAAAAAACTTAAACAATAATTCACTTGTAGAGCTCACCTTTATATCGGTATACATTAAATCCGCAAAAAAAACCGGGTCTTCATGATGATCCAAAAGGATGACCGGACATTTCGCCTCCGCTATTTGTAAAGCGACCACATCTACACGATCCAGGTTATTAAAATCAAGGCAAAAAATCAATTCGCTTTGGAACAATTTAAATTTAGAGTCTTTAAGCTCGTTATCGGCAATGATTACTTTATCAATGTCTGGCATCCAGCTTAAGTATTCCGGATAATCACTGGGTGAAATGACAGAAACCTGGTGATTCGAGCGTCGAAGATAATACGCTAAAGATAATGCTGAACCCAAGGCATCGCCATCGGGATTGCGATGGATGACTATGGAACAGGTTTTAGGTGTTGCCAGTAATTTTTTAAGTTGGGGAATAGTTAATTGATCTTGCATTGCCAAGCATATCCTCAATGAGGGCACGAAAATCTATAATTTAAGATATAAAACAAAATTTTTTAATTTGAATTGTTAGTTTTGCCCCCGCTTTAAAAATTACAAATTAGAAGATTATGGCTGGAAATAAAACATTTACCATGATTAAACCTGATGCAGTTGCGGATGGTCATATTGGCGCAATATTAGCAAAAATCAATGAAGCTGGCTTTAAAATTACCGCCCTCAAAATGACTAAGCTGAGTAAAGAAAAAGCTGAAGGCTTTTATGCTGTACACCGTGAAAGAGGTTTTTTTCAGGAACTGGTCAGCTTTATGTCTTCAGGTCCAATCGTCGCAGCCGTGTTAGAAAAAGACCATGCGGTGCAAGATTTCCGAAATTTGATTGGTGCGACCAACCCCGCTAATGCTGCGCCAGGCACTATACGCGCTTTATACGCCCGTAACATGGGAGAAAATGCTATTCACGGTTCAGACTCGGATGAAAACGCAACTATCGAAATAGCGTACCACTTTGCTGGAGTGGAACAGTTTTAAGCATATTTTTATCTAAGCACTGCAATAGTAATCCCTTCTCCGCCCTGATTAGGTTCGGGATGGTACACTGATTTTATCGACGAATATTCTTTGAGTTTATTCCAAACTAACTTTTTTAATGTACCATGACCTTTGCCATGCAGGATTTTTAATGAAAAGGCCTCTGACAGAACACCTTGGTCGATAAATGCGCTCACTACTTTCTCAGCATCTTCCGGTTTTAGCCCACGAAGGTCCAACTGATTATTAAAGTCAAAATTGGATTTGGAAACCTGGACCGCAACAGATTTATTTGACCGGATGGGTAATGGAGTTCGGGAAGGTCGCAATTCCCGGATAGGTACAGTCACGCGCAGGTCCCCTACTTGAATCTGAGCTTTTTCCTTTTCCAAGACGGTAACCTGGCCGATCCAATCGCTTTGGAGGTGTTTGACGAAATCCCCAATCTGAATGGGTTTTCCAGAATGTGCCTCATCCACTTCTTCGTAAAGGTCTACGATATTAGCCCGGAGGTCTTCTTGTTCAGATTTTACTTGGGATAGCAGATCAGTCAGTTTATCCTCCTGTTGACGAGCGGATTTACTTTCTTTATATAGCCTTTCCAGCTCCCGTTTATAATGTTGACTTTCCTGTAGTGTTTTCTGTTTAGCTTCAAGCTGGAGTTTTTTTCTTCTGACCTCCAGGTCTTTATTCATCTGGTTGTAGGTCTGGATTAATTTCTCCAGGTTTGTCGCTTTATTCTGAGAATCTTTTAAAGCTTTTTGCAACTCCTCTTTTTCCAGTTCCAGATCATTAAGCAGTTTTTCAACCTGATAGGCCTGGGGGCCGATTTTATTCCGGGCGTATTCAATTACTTGTTCCGGAAGACCACAATGTTTTGCTATTTCTAAAGCATAAGAACTCCCAGGTCGTCCCAGGGACAATTGGTATGTCGGACGTAAAGTCTTGATATCAAAAAGCATAGCACCATTGATGGCCTGATCAATTTTCGACACCATAAGTTTTAAATTGGAGTAATGCGTGGTGATTAAAGCCAAAGCACCGGCGCGATGCACCTCCAACAGCACACCCTCTGCAATGGCGCCGCCAATTTTAGGATCGGTACCGGAACCGAATTCATCAATAAGCACCAAAGACTGAGGCGATGCAACCTCAATAAATTGTCGGCATAAATTAAGCCGGGAACTGTAGGTGCTGAGGTCATCAGCAATGGATTGTTGATCTCCAATATCTATTAAAAAATCGGAAAAAATGCCAAATTCGGAGATGGGCGAAGCGGTAACCAGGAGTCCGGATTGAATCATCCATTGCAGTAATCCCACGGTTTTTAAACAAACCGATTTTCCTCCGGCATTAGGTCCGCTGATTAATAATAAGCGCTTTTCTGAGCCAAGACGAAGACTCATAGGTACAGTTTTTTTACCAACGGCTTTATTTCGCAAGCTAAGCAATGGGTGTACCGCTTTGACTAACTCGAAGGCGGCACAATCCATGATTTGAGGTTTATGAGCCCCTATACGATAGGCAAAAAACGCTTTGGCCCGTGTAAAGTCAAGGGCTTCCAAATAAGTTTGGTAATTTATTAAAGCCGGAATATGGGGTCTTAGGTCAGCGGATAAAGTTTTCAGGATACGATAAACTTCTCGGCGGCGATCCATCTCCAGGTCGAAAAGATTATTATTGATGTGGACAATGTCTTCAGGTTCGACATAAGCGGTTTTGCCAGTGGTGCTTTCATCATGAATGATTCCTTTAAATTTGCGTTTGTGTTCGGAATGGACACTCATAACCCGCCTTCCATTACGAATAGACTCTTCATTTTCACTTAAATAACCACTTTTGCGGTATTCCTGCAACAATTTCCGGAAGGTCCTCTCCAGGCTAATGTTTTCTTGTTTGATCTGATTCGTTATACGTACCAATTCCGGGGAAGCATTATCGCGGACTTCACCTTTATCATCGATTATACCATCAATGGTTGAATACAGCGTTTGATCATAGTTCAAGGCCTTGAAGCCGTTATAAAGCAGGGGTTTCAAATTAATTTGTTCGGGCTCAAAATACACGTGATGGACATTCAGTAGAGCCAGTTGTTGCTTTGTCGCGAAAAAATCGACACTGTCCCAAGTTGACCCAGAAATTTCGAGAACCTCCAGTGCCGGTCGAATATCCGGAAATGCCTGTAGGGGAAGAGCATTATTTATTAAAATAGATTGCAGAAATTCATCAGTTAAATCTAATTCCCGGCGAATAAATTCTAAGTCCGTAGAGGGTTTTAGTGATTGTACCTGATGGGCGGCGGCAGTCGAAAGGCATTCTTGTTGAACCAATTCGATGATCTTGTGAAATTCAAGCTTTTCGGCAGCATTTAAGGGTATTAAGGCCATAAAGGCAAGTTATTTACTGTATCAACAAAACAAGGAGCCAAAAGTAGCATCTCTTTCGGAATATTTCCAACCCTCTGACCGCATGCCTAAATATGAAATAGTTAATAATGGCATCAGTTCTGATTAGTCAATTCCATAACTGAATTTGACCTTGATAAACTTTAATATCTTTGCGGGCATGGGAGGAAGTAACTTTGGCCAAATATTCAGGATCAGCACCTTTGGTGAATCGCATGGTCCCGCCATTGGGGTGGTCATTGATGGTTGCCCTGCAGGGTTATTTATTGATGTTGATTTTATTCAACACGAACTGGAAAGACGACGACCTGGCCAAAGTAAAATCGTAACTCAAAGGCAAGAAAAAGATCAATTGGAAGTATTGTCCGGTGTATTTGAAGGTCGGTCTACCGGATCGCCGATCGGTCTACTCATTCGCAATGAAGATGCCCGCTCCCACGACTATAGCCATATTAAAGATGTCTTCCGACCCTCACACGCTGACTACACCTATCATGTAAAATTCGGGCATCGGGACTATCGTGGCGGTGGACGATCATCTGCCCGTGAGACAGCGGCCCGTGTGGCTGCCGGAGCAATAGCCAAATTATTTCTGCTCGCTCAGGGTATTAAGGTTAATGCTTATGTCGAACAAGTAGGTAATGTGCGCATCGATAAGCCATATCACGAATTAGATTTTTCCTTAACTGAGACAAATGATGTGCGGTGTCCTGATGTCGAAAAGGCTAAAGCTATGGAGGATTTGATCAGGGAAGTTCGCAAAGACGGAGATACCATAGGTGGCATAGTGGCTGCAGTCATCAACGGATGCCCTCCCGGATTGGGAGAACCGGTATTTGATCGTTTACATGCGGATCTCGGTAAAGCCATGTTAAGTATAAACGCTTGTAAAGGATTTGAATATGGATCTGGATTTTCAGGTGTCACTTTACGGGGCTCCGAACATAATGATCCATTTTATAATCAGGAGGGTAAGATAATCACATCTACAAATCATTCTGGTGGTATTCAAGGTGGGATATCCAATGGGATGGATATCTATTTTCGCTGCGCTTTTAAACCCGTGGCAACAATCATCGCTCCACAACCTACGGTAGATGTTCAAGGTAATCCTGCTGTTGCCGAAGGACGAGGCAGGCATGATCCATGCGTTTTACCTCGTGCCATTCCGATTGTGGAAGCCATGGCCGCCCTCGTTTTGGCTGATCACCTGTTGAGACAACGAACCAATCGAATTTAGCTAAATTTTATTCCTCTTCCTCTCCTTCCGGCTGCAACACTGGGGTTATCATAGCCAGCGGAAGCCAGCGGCTTTCGTGTTTTGATATCGAGAAAAAAGACATAAATCCTCCGGAAGCTTTACCCACCTGGGTGGCAAAACTGCGAAAACTTTTATATATACGGTAAGCATAATGCTGGTCAATTTTAGGTAAGATGTGATTGACCTCGGCCAAATAAGCGCTGATTTGTTCGTTACGTACTTCAATATTGGAAGATAGGGACTCATGGTAATGTGAAAACCGCTCATCAAAATTAGTTTCCGCCAGTTCATAAAAACTACGTAAATGTTCATCAGAAGCATAAGTACGTATGTTAGCCACTTTGCGAGCCCAGTCCAACTCTTTGTCTTCAATTTTTCCATCGGCACCGGCTATCAACAAAGTTATAAGCGGTATAACATCGGTAAGCTGTTGAACTTCGGCCCCGTTAAGTGGAGCTAATTGTTTAATCATATAAAATTGTATTGAAATGACGTCGCAAAAATAAACATTTGGATCACGCTTTCAAGCGTATAATGAGATTATATAGATTTAAAAGGGATATATATCTATTTTTTTCATGTAATTTTGGGTCATGGCAGAGCAATCGGTGGATCAACACCTGGTGACCGAGGGAAAAATTACCCCACTCATGAACCAGTATGCCCAAATTAAGGGCCAATATCCGGACGCCATATTATTATTTCGGGTGGGTGATTTTTATGAAACTTTTGGAGAAGATGCCATTAAAAGCTCCCAAATATTAGGTATCGTCCTCACCAGCAGGAACAACGGTGGCAGTGACATAGAACTTGCGGGATTTCCTTATCACTCGTTGGATGTATATCTTCCCAAATTGGTTAAGGCTGGCTACCGCGTAGCAGTTTGTGAACAGCTGGAACAACCATCCAAACAGAAAAAAATTGTCAAAAGAGGTGTTACTGAGATGGTTACCCCAGGTATAGCTCTTGACGATAATATCCTTAACATTAAGGAAAACAATTTTCTGGCTGCCATATATTGGGGTGAAAAAACTAATTTCTCTGCTGCATTTTTAGACATTTCGACCGGCGAGTTTATTGTAGTTGAAGGAAGCCAGACCTACATACAGAAAATACTCCAAAACTTTAATCCTGCGGAAGTATTGGTTCCTAAACAAAAACAAGTTCAATTTCAGCGCATTTTTGGAGCACAATGGTATACGTTTCTCATGGATGATTGGATATTCACCCATGATTACGGCCGGGAGAAGTTATTAAAACACTTTGAAGTAAATACCCTGAAAGGCTTTGGCATCGAAGATTTATCCGGAGGCCAAATAGCAGGAGGTGCGATCATGCATTACCTCTTAAATACAGAAAATAAACAGCTGCAACATATCCGCAGCATTCGGCGCTGGCACGAAGAGGAGTATCTGTGGTTAGATCGTTTTACCGTACGGAATCTGGAGTTGCTGCGGAGCTATCAGGAGGGTGGCGTACCTCTTATAGATATTCTTGATCAAACCATCAGCCCGATGGGTGCTCGCTTAATTCGACAATGGTTAATATTCCCTCTGCGTTCAAGTAAAGGCATCCAGTCGAGGTTATTGCAGACAGAATATCTCTATCAGCACAAGGAAGAACGACTGAAACTTGAACAAAATCTACGACTCATTGGGGATCTGGAACGATTGGTATCCAAAATTTCCGTCGGCAAGGCCAATCCCCGAGATATCCAACAACTTCGCAAAGCATTAGTGGTCATTGAACCGATAAAGACTGAACTAGCCTCTACAGGCATTGATGCTTTCCAGAGGATGAGTGAAGCCATACAACTATGTATTTCGATCCGGGAAAAAATTAAGGTTACCATTCAAACCGATCCACCAGTAAGCATCGCGAAAGGTGAAGTGATCGCGGAAGGGGTAAATGTAGATTTGGATGATTTGCGCCATGTGATCCGCCATAGCAAGGACTTACTGCTGACTATTCAACAAAATGAGATAAAGCGCACTGGTATCCCTAATCTGAAAATTGGTTTCAATAATGTATTTGGTTACTATTTGGAAGTGACCAATAAATATAAAGATGTCCAAAGTATACCGTCGGATTGGATACGTAAACAAACCTTGACTAACGGCGAACGGTATATTTCCGAAGAACTGAAAAAACTGGAAGAACGGATACTGGGCGCTGAAGAAAAAATCCAGACATTGGAAGAATCCATCTTTTTGGAACTGGTGCAAGAAATCATGGAATTCGTAGTACCCATCCAACATAATGCAAGGTTAATGGCTAAACTGGATTGTCTATGTTCGTTTGCGCAAATAGCCGAAAAAAATAGATATGTTAAGCCTATTTTAGATGAAAGCACGGTTATTGAAATAAGGGATGGCCGCCATCCGGTGATCGAAAAACAATTACCTCTTGGCGAAGCCTATGTCCCAAATGATGTCTATCTGGACAATGAACGACAACAAATATTGATGATTACCGGACCAAATATGTCCGGAAAATCAGCGGTATTAAGACAGACGGCGATCATCTGTATCCTGGCTCAAATGGGAAGTTTTGTGCCGGCTACCTATGCCCGCATAGGTATTCTGGATAGAATATATACCCGGGTAGGTGCTTCAGACAACATCAGTTCAGGAGAATCTACATTTATGGTGGAAATGAATGAGACGGCCAATATCTTAAATAACATTTCGGATCGCAGTTTAGTATTATTGGACGAGATAGGCCGAGGAACCAGCACCTATGATGGTGTTTCTATTGCCTGGAGTATTGCAGAATACCTACATGAAAATACATACGCCAGGCCAAAAACTTTATTTGCCACGCATTACCATGAATTAAACGAGCTGGCCGCACAGTTTAGTCGCATTAAGAATTATAATGTTGCGATTAAAGAAATTGGCACTAAAATAATATTCTTGCGTAAATTGGTTGAAGGGGGCAGCAGTCATAGTTTTGGGATTCATGTAGCTAAAATGGCCGGTATGCCGTCGACTATCGTTGAACGCGCCCAGGACATCCTGCATTGGCTGGAAACCCAACGCACACCGGACCATAAAGAAAAGGCAACCATTCCCAGTCCACGCGAACCACTTCAACTAAGTATTTTTGATTTGCCGGATGACGAATTACAAGAATTAAAAAAGGCCCTGATGGACCTGGATATTTCGCGCATGACCCCTATTGAATGCATGCTTAAATTGGTAGAATGGCAAAAGAAATTTAATGCTTAACTTGACCCACGTTATTAAAATTTCCAGCGTATGTTACGTTTTATTTTATTTAGCCTAACCCTAGGCTCAGCCATGTTGGTTTTTGCGCAACCCAAACCGGCTGACACTAAGCCCGATGAGAGTATCAATGAACTTTACGGTGGCTTAAAATGGAGAAATATTGGCCCATTTCGAGGGGGAAGATCGGTGGCAGCTACCGGAGTAATTGGTCAACCTCAGGTCTATTATTTTGGCAGTACCGGAGGTGGAATCTGGAAAACCAGCGACGCTGGGATTACCTGGAATAATATATCAGATGGACAGCTAAAAACCGGATCAATTGGGGCCATCGAAGTAGCTCCTGACGACCCCAATGTCATTTATGTTGGAACGGGTGAGCATGCAGTTCGTGGAGTGATGACTTCTCCAGGTGACGGCATGTACCGAAGCATTGACGCCGGGGAAACCTGGCATTATCTAGGGCTGCCTAACAGCCGGCATATCTCTGAAATAGTGATTCATCCTAAGAACCCTGATCTGGTATGGGTAGCTGTACAAGGCGCGGTGCATGGACCCAGTCAGGATCGCGGTATTTATAAAAGTGAAGATGGGGGAAAAACATGGCGCAAAACACTTTATGTGGATGAAAATACCGGAGCAAGTGATCTAACGATGCACCCCAATAATCCGCGAATTTTAGTGGCATGCATGTGGGATCACCGCCGAACGCCCTGGCAAGTACGCAGTGGTGGAACGGGATCAGGGATCTACCAATCACAAGATGGGGGGGAAACCTGGAAAAAACTGACAGATGGACTCCCGACAAAAATGGGGAAAGCTGCCGTGGATTACTCACCAGCGGAACCAAAACGCCTTTATGCTAACATTGAAGCAGAAATGGGTGGTGTGTATCGCTCGGATGACGGTGGGAAGAGCTGGACACAAACCTGCAAAGACCGTGTCACCATAGCTCGTGCCTGGTATTATATAGAAATATTTGCGGATCCGCTGGATCCTGAAACCGTGTATGTACTAAATGCACCAATGTTAAAATCCATTGACGGTGGAAAAACTTTTACATCTGTGCCCAATCCCCATGGTGATCAGCATGATCTTTGGATTAATCCCTCGGATGCAAAAAACATGATTTTGGCCAATGATGGAGGCGCTTGCGTATCTTTTAATGGAGGTAAGTCGTGGTCTTCCCAACAAAATCAACCCACTGCTCAGTTTTATCGGGTAATAACCGATCAGCAATGGCCATATTATGTGTACGGCGGACAGCAAGACAATACCTCCGTAGCCATCGTAAGCCGAACAAACCGAGGAGGAATAGATTGGAAGGATTGGTTTGTCGGCCCTGGCTGTGAATGTGCCTTCGTGGCTTTTGATCAGCCCGCTCAACCAAAGGTGCTTTATGGGGGTTGCTACCAGGGTATAATTGGAGCCTATTATCATGCCACTCAAAGCGAAAAAGATATTATGGCTTACCCAACAGTGGGTTTAGCAGAAATACCTAGCCAGAAAAAGTACCGTTTCAACTGGAATGCTCCCATCGTCGGATCGCCCCAAAGCCCCGGCACCATTTACCACGGTGCTAATGTCGTCCTGCAGTCCAAAGATGGTGGTTTAACCTGGAAAGAAATCAGTGCAGACTTAACACGTGATGAAAAAAGTAAACAAGTGGATGGTGGTGCTCCTTATACGAATGAAGGAGCTGGTGGAGAGATTTATAATACGCTCAGTTACTTAGCCTGTTCTCCGCATGCTTATGGGCATTTGTGGGCAGGAAGTGACGATGGACGCCTTCATTTTACGTCAAATGACGGTCAAAACTGGACGGAAGTTTCACCGAAAGGGATGCCGGAAGCTCTCATCAATTCCATAGAAATATCCCCCCATCAAGCCCAGAAAGTTATCGTTGCTGTTAACACTTATAAATATGATGACCTGTCGCCCATGATTTATCTAACCGAAAATCAAGGCAAATCCTGGCAAAAAGTAGTCAACGGCATCCCCAATGATGTCTATGTGCGAGTTGTTCGTGAGGATCCTAAAATAGAAGGCCTTTTATATGCCGGTACCGAACGTGGTTTATATATCTCATTCAATAATGGGCAAAATTGGTCTTTGTTCCAGCTTAATCTGCCCGTTTGCCCCATTACCGACATTACCTTCCGCAATAACGATATGATAGTATCAACTTCCGGACGTTCGTTCTGGATTCTCGATGATCTGAGTCCAGTTCAACAAATAAAAAGTGGTGGTTCTACTCAAATCCACATAGTTAATGGTCAAGCGGCCATACGCATGGAAATGGGCCAAAGTACCCAGCCGGGTGTTGGCCAAAATCCTTTGAATGGGATGATGATCGATTATTTTTTGCCTCAAAAGATGGATTCTGTAGAAGTAAAACTTAACATCTTTGATTCCCAAGGCAGTTTAGTACGCAGTTATTCCTCCAAAAAAGACAGCACCTATCAACGTTACGATGGTGGACCTGCTGCCGAACCTAATATTCCGGTAAAAAAGGGTTTAAATCGGTTTAGTTGGGACTTGCGTCGTGAACCCATGCCGGGCATTAATAAAATATTTATATATGGAGATTACCGTGGGACATTGGTACCACCCGGTAAGTATACCGTAGAGATTGAAGAAGGTTCCCGTAAAGTCAGACAAATTTTAGAGTTAAAAGCAGATCCGCGAACCGCTGCTTCACCAGCAAGTTTTGTTGAACAAGATGCAGCGCAGCGCAAAATTGACGAATACATTCACACCCTCCAAAATGCCGTCGTTCAGGTACAGGACCTGAGAGCTCAACTCCAAAACCTGGAAACAGCTTTACTCAAACTTCCCGACCAGGGAAAGCTGAACGGTGAAGTTGGAGAGTTGATCACTAAACTGACTTCCTGGGAAAACGAAGTGATCCAACCCAAACAAAAGACTTTCCAGGATGTCATCAATTTTCCTAATCGGCTTATTTCTGATTTCATGGATCTTAGAAGCCGGATGGATGTGTATTTTCCAGCTCTGACACAAGGTATAAAATCACGCCTGGAAGATTTGGAAAAAGCCTGGTCTATTCTGGAATTAAAACGGCAAGAATTAATTAATAACGATTTAGAAAAAATTAATCAAAACATTAAAAGTCAAAACTTGCCTGCATTATTGTTACCGCGTTCAAAATCCTAGGTTATCTTTAAACAAGGCTATTGGATTATTCTCGGGACACCATGAATGATTCTAACCCGGTGTCCGATATATTCCTCAAGGTGAGCTTCGTCAATGTGTGGCACATATCGCCATTCAGCGAGGACTTCAGTTGTTCTTACTGTCAACATTAAGTAACCGTGATCGTGTAAATTGAGGTATTTAAGGTGAGGGTTATATAGGTCATCTTTTAATTTTGATTCAACCCATAGTGTAGAATCCAGACCTATTCGTTCATCGGAGTTAGCGGAGGTAATACTTGGAGTACCTAATTCTACCGCTATACTTCGGTGATTCTGACGATAATCCTCTACAGTGAGAGGGACTTCAAATGCCCAGGAGCTATGAGTATCTCCGGACAAAAACACGACATTATTCAGGTGGTGTCCGTAAATATAATTAAGTACAGAGCTTCTTTCTGACCCATAACCATCCCAGGCATCCACATTTGGTTTACGCCCAACCTGGCTTTGGATTACCGGAGAAAAAATGACCTGATTTCCGATTAAAGACCACTGACAAGCTGTAGTGGTTAATTGGGCGAAAAGCCATTCCTTTTGAGTTTCGCCAAGCAGTATTGGCGTATTCCCTTCTGGTTGAGGCTCTGCTACTCCTGGCGCAGAACGCGCTTCCAGCCGTTCATCCAACATAATCCATTGAGCCAACGAGCCATATTTTATTGTCCGATAAAGTTTTTTTGGAACAGTTTCTCTAACCGGGAGCCATTCGTAGAAGGCCTTTTGGGCCGCGTTTCTCCTTTCCAAATATATACCTTCGTCTTTCTGATGATTTTCTGCACCGCTTACATAGGCATTATTAGCTATTTCATGATCATCCCAAATGTTGATAAATGGTATCAGTTGGTGTAACCGCGACAGATCATTGTCCAAACGGTATTGAGCATAACGGGTCCGATAATCTTGGATAGTGATCAGTTCCTTTGGCGGCTGATGTTTTCGGGACAAATTTTTATTACCATATTTTCCAGGTTCATACTCGTAGATATAATCACCCAGATGAATCACAGCATCCAGATTATCCTGTTCGGCGATACGAGCAAAACCATTAAAATATCCGGCCTCATAATTATTACAACTGACGACAGCGAATTTTAACTGTTGGGCTTCTGAGGTGGGAGTTGTCTTAGTCCGTCCTGTTACCGAGGAAACGCCCTGGTAGGTAAACTGGAAATAATAATCCGTATGAGGTTGCAAGTTCTGCGCAATTGGTTTAACGGTATAATCCCGGTCAGGAGATGTATTCACCATACCCGAATCTACCACCTGTCTTAAGTCTTCAAATGGCGATATACGCCAGAATACTTTGATGTTTTTAGGCCTCCCCTCCGGAGTAACCCGGGTCCATAAAACCACACTCTGTGGGTCAGGATCGCCGGAAGCAACGCCGAAATAAAATGGTTTAAGAGCAGGGTTAAGCAGGGGAATTAACCCTTCATGTATTGGAATTTCTTTGGTGTTAAATAACTCCTTAACCCCACAGGAGAAGTGAAAAAATATGAAAAAATACATGGCGTTTCTCAACATGCAATTTATAACTTATTTTACCACACCAATATTACTTAAATGCTTATAACCTTATGAATATTATGACAAAGATTTATCAACTTAAACATTTTCTAGTATGGATTATTATTGTTTTCAACGCCACTCACAGCGATGCGCAAACGATGAAACCCGAAGACACTGAAGTCTGGCATCCTGAACCCAAACTAGTCACCCCCGGTAAAAATAACTTACCTCCCTCGGATGCCATCGTATTGTTTGATGGGACGAATCTTAATGAATGGAGGAGTGTCAAAGATGGCTCGGCTCCAAAATGGACTATTGCGCAAGGCGCTTTTACTGTAACCAAAGGAGCAGGGACTATTGAAACGAAACGACTTTTTGGTGATTGCCAGTTGCATTTGGAGTGGAAATCCCCTGTGGATACGACTGGTTTTCGCGGTCAGGATCGGGGTAACAGTGGTGTATTTTTAGCCAGCCGCTATGAAATACAAATACTAGACTCTTACGGTAATCGCACGTATTCTAACGGTCAAGCCGGTTCAGTATATAAACAACATATTCCTTTGGTAAATGCATGCCTACCCGCTGGAGAATGGCAGACTTATGATATTTTTTATACAGCTCCAAAATTTAATGCTACAGGACAAGTCCTGACGCCGGCCTACGTTTCGGTAATTCATAACGGAATTTTGATACAGAATCATGTGGAAATCAAAGGCACGATCCGCTACATTGGCTTACCCAGCTATGAGAACCATGGTAAAGCTCCTATCCAATTACAAGACCATGATCACCCGGTCTCGTTTCGCAATGTCTGGATAAGGGAGTTGTAGCACATAACAAAACGACCCGAAATCTGCAATAATTCTGATTCCGGGTCGTGCATTTTTGGTCAAACTAACTCACTTCTTTTGGTGTTGGTTCATACCATTTTGGTACATGCCAATTTCATTTTCTTGGTTGATTTGATGGCATAATGGGTAATAACCAAAACATAAGCAAGCATAGAAAGACCGTTGTATCAGCAGACTTTTTGGGGACAAAATTTTAGATTGTTTGTGCCGCTCGGGAAACATTGGAGCAACTTGTGTGCCAATTATTATAATTAACAATTTAATCTTTAAAACCAATGCGTTTATGACTCCCATCGCAAAATGGCTTTCGCTGAGACGCTCCACAACGGCAGAGGCTGACCCGCTCATGCTTTTGTTGAATCGTTCCATCAGAGAAGGCTAGAGACACTAAGCCGGTTATGCGATATGGGCCATCATCAATAACTTCAATATTTACCTTCGTTTTCGCTTTGCTTAATTGTTCTTGTTCGCCTTTAATAGATAAAGCACCCGAAGGGCATTTGTGGATTTGTTCGAGAATACGCTCTTTACTCGCTCCGTCCAAATTTATCCAAGGTCTTTGTTGTGGGTTAAAAACCGCGCTTAATTCTCTCCAACAATGCGTGGAGTGAACACATTTGTCTGCATCCCAAATCACGGTTAGTTCATCTTTGATATACTCTTTCTTTTTGGTCATGACCTTATGATAATTTTCAGAGCAAACTACAACCTTTTAAATCTACCTCGGACTAATTTTTGTAACTTAATGGTTAAATTGGACGATAATAAACTTAGAAAAATTTAATATTTCAGCAATCGTTTGTGCAGCGGGGACGTCCAGTCGGATGGGTTTTAATAAATTGACTTTACCCATGGATGGGCGAAATGTCTTAGGTTCTATGATCAACCGCTGTATAACTGCTGGATTCGCTGAGATCGTCGTGGTGGGCGGTTTTGAACTTGCACAGCAATGGCCTCAAATCGTTGGTGAACCTATCTTGGCTACCTATAATCCTGATTTTAGATCTGCATTATCTTTTTCAATTCGTACTGGGGTCAGGGCCACTTCTACACCGTCCTGTGGGTACGCCGTTATTTTAGCAGATTTGTTGGCTTTATCCCCAGCCACCATGCGCCTATTGAATAGCGAATTCACAAAGCGGTTACAACAAGACTCAGCATGCATTATAAGACCATCTTATAGCCAACAGTTTGGACATCCGGTTTATTTTTCTTCCATGTACAGGTCATCATTAGTATCTCTTGATGAAATGTCCACTCAACAAACTTTGATCGCTAATTTCAAGCAACATTTTCGCAACATACCTGTTTCAGACCCAGGAGTCATCATGGATATTGATACACCCGAAGACCTAAAAAAATTTCCTGAAGTTTTGTAATTTCGAGCCACAAAAAAAAAGTTCAGACATGTTGGTACGCTTATTAGCTTTTGGCATTGCCAAAGATATCCTGGAAGATAATGTTCTGAATGTAGACCTGGAGCCTGGTACAACCATTGCTGAATTAAAAACCATGCTCGTCTCCGATTTTCCGGAATTCGAAAAATTGCGTTCGCTGCGCCTGGCTATTAATGAAAATTATGTGGAAGATGATCAAATCATTCTCCCCAATGATGAGGTGGTCATTATTCCACCGGTCAGCGGCGGATAAAATCGTTAGTTTGTCCATTCAAAATGTTCCTTAAAACCGTTCAATATCAAATAGAACTTTCACAACAGCTTTTAGATGTGGGCTCAGCCTTTTCCTGGCTTAACGACCGGGAAGGAGGTGGAAAAGTCATTTTCACCGGTCATGTACGGGAAAATTTGGCCTCCAAAAAAGTATTATTCCTCGAATTTGAGGCCTATGAACCCATGGCCTTAAAAGAAATGGAAAAAATAGCCTGCCACGCGTTAGCCAACTGGTCTTTACTTAAAGTGGTCATTTTACATCGATTAGGACGAGTCGAAGTTGGTGAACTTCCAGTATTAATAGGGGTCACTGCAGCACACCGACAAGCCGCATTTAATGCCGCTCAATACTTAATCGATACACTTAAGGAATCCATACCCATCTGGAAAAGAGAGTATTATGAAGATGGGGCGGTTTGGGTCTCTGCCCACCCATAAATTAAAAGCATGGCATCAAACTAAAAAATGGGCCTGATCCGGCTTATCCAGCCAAAACATAATGATGGTGGCATGCACGGAAGCCAAGACCGGCGCTATCAATCCGAAAACGGGAATGGCCACTGATAGATAATAAATTAAGCCCAACCCAACGGCCACTCCGGCATACCGTCTGGTCCGCTTTTCACTGTCCCTAATCTTCAGTTGATATCCTTCATGGTAACTATCCAATAGGGCAAATCCGATAAAATAACATTGGACGACAAAAGCCACGGCCTGTTTTAAAAAATCCATACCTAAGAGAGAGAGGCCCATTCCCAATAACATGACAAAAGCGGTTTCGATGATATAGTAACGGATCATAATATGGGCTGACCGCATAAATCCACTTTTGAAATTGCGCCAACTAATATTTTGTGGCTGACCCGTAAGTATTTCCTTTGTTTTTAAGGTAATATGAAACACCAGAACCTGAAAAAGTAATAAGATAAGGTATTTATAACCACCGGAAAATAAAGTGCGCATGCTTTGTCCTGATAACTCAACGGTCGCAGCCGGTGAATTTATTAAATTCCGCACGGAATCCAGGCCCATTTTAAAGAACTGATAGCTCAATAATCCTCCAATGCCTAATACCAGCACAGTAACCCAGGTTTGGGTAAACAACCCCCGCCAAAGCTTATGCTGCTTAATAAAAGCCCAGGTAAAACTAAGCTGCTGTAAAGTGTAATAGAATTGGCTTATGAATGTGGCTAGATGCTGGCTCTTTGACATCGTTAAATTAATCAGGTTTAAATCTGAAATTTATCATTCCCTAATTTAAACCCAAAAATATATAGACGAAATCAGTCAATCTGAAGAAAAACACTCTTAAAACATCTATGGATATTTATATTTAACAAAATGACTTAGGTAAAAATCAGCCAAAATTCATGCTAATATTGTATACTTGTGGAGTGATATGCAAAAGATCGTTTTATACGGCTTTTTAATTTATTTTAGCTGGTTAAGCATTCTGCCGGGTAACTATGTCACTCACCTGGAAAACCTGATTAAGTTGCACAATCACTTTATCCTGCATCGTGCTGAACAATCCGTTGAGCCTGATCTATCCTGGTTAGATTTTCTAATTGCTCATTTTTGGGACAGCTCCAGACACCATCAAGATCACCCTTTAGCACATCAGGATATCCCTCTTTACAACCAGATAAATCTTCAAAATCCGGTCCTGTTTTCGCGGGTATATTGGGATTTGAAAGCACCGGTTAGCCCGGTGAATTCTTTGTTTATAGAAATCATTTCCGGGTTACCTACGGTACATCCAAAGAAGGTGTTTTTACCTCCAAGGGTATAGGATTCTACCCTTTCCTATCATTCTTTCAATTCATTTAAATTTATTGTGTTGATGTTACATAATATCATCAAGTTTTCTATACAGCACCGAATTATTGTCCTGGCAATGACAGGGCTAGTGGTTATAGTGGGTTTGTTTGCTTTAAAAAACCTCCCTGTAGATGCCATACCAGACATAACGGATAATCAGGTGCAGGTGATTACTACCTCGTATTCGTTAGCTACGCAAGAGATGGAAAAATATGTCACTTATCCCCTGGAATTAGCCCTGCAAAATATTCCCGGCGTAGAAAACTTACGGTCTGTATCCAGGTACGGTCTTTCTGTCATCACCGTAATTTTTGAAGACAACGTCAATGTTTATCTCGCCCGACAACTGGTTAATGAGAGAATTGGGCAAATTATACCTACACTCCCTAACACGGCCGAAACACCTTACCTGGCCCCCATTTCAACCGGATTAGGAGAAATTTATCAATACGTGATTTACCCTGCAGCTGGCTTTGAGGATAAATACAATTTAGCCGACTTGCGAGATCTCCAGGATTGGCACATCAAACGACAACTGGCAGGCACCAAAGGTGTCATAGAAGTGAATAGTTCAGGAGGGTACTTACGGCAAATGGAGGTGATGATCGACCCTCATAAACTACAGGCCTATGGAGTGACTCTGCAAGAAGTGCATCAAGCCATCGCCAATAGCAATGCTAACATCGGCGGTTCCTACATCGAAGCCGGGGCCAACATTTATTTTATTCGCAGTGAGGGGATTTATCACAATGCTTATGAGGTGGAACAAACAATCATTGCACAGCATAACCGGCAAGTGATATTGTTAAAAGATGTGGCCACCGTTTCCTGGGGTCAGATGCCCAGACTAGGTGCCGTGACTATGAACGGTAAAGGGGAAGTTGTAGCAGGTCAGGTGATGATGCTAAAGGGGGAAAACTCAGCGGCCGTAACAGCATTGGTTAAAGAAAAAATTGAAGAAGTCAAAAAGACTTTACCAGAAGGTATTATGCTTGAACCGTATTTGGACCGCACCAAATTGGTTAATCAAACTATTAACACCGCCCGCAATAATCTGCTGGAAGGTGGATTAATAGTGGTTTTTGTGTTGATCATTATTCTAGGCAATTTACGTGCAGGATTAATTGTAGCCAGTGTCATTCCCCTGTCCATGTTATTTGCCCTGATCCTGATGTATTACAATGGCATTTCGGCCAGTCTAATGAGTTTAGGTGCTATCGACTTTGGGATTATTGTGGATGGGGCGGTTATCATTGTGGAAGCTATATTATTTCGACTACAACATTTGGACTTTAAGCACTCCACGCCCTTGGTGAGGGAGCAGGTTGTGGAAGAGTCCGCTAAGTCCATGCTTAAATCCGCCATATTTGGTGAACTAATCATCCTCATGGTTTATATCCCCATTTTTTTTCTAAGTGGGATAGAGGGCAAAATGTTCAAGCCAATGGCTCATACGGTTAGTTATGCCGTCTTGGGGGCGCTGATTTTATCTATGACGTATGTTCCCGCCATGTCCTCCCTGCTACTGACCCGCGGCAAAGTTGGGCACCTTAAGTTTGCAGATCAACTCACTAAACTCTTTTACTCCGCTTACCGCCCGGTATTTGTTTTGGCTATGAAATTTAAAGTTGTTTTAATAAGCCTGGTTGTCATCGTTCTGGCGATAACTATTGCACAATTCAGGAACTTAGGAGGTGAGTTCATCCCAACTTTGGAGGAAGGCGATTTAGCCTTACATCAAATCCTGCCTCCGGGTTCATCGATTCAGCAAAGTGTCAAAGTTTCCTCCGAACTTCAAGACATGTTGATGAAGAATTTTCCCGAAATAGAAAAAGTTGTCACCAAAATTGGTACGGCTGAAATTCCTACAGACATCATGCCGATGGAAGCCGGGGACATCTATGTGGTTATGAGGCCTAAGGATGAATGGGTAAGTGCGACTAATCGAGAGGAAATGTTTGAAAAGATTGAAGAGGTAGTAAATGGTTTTCCAGGAATCATCTACGAATTCACGCAACCCATCCAAATGCGGTTCAATGAATTAATGACTGGTGTCCGTCAGGATATTGCCATAAAAATCTTTGGTGAAAATATTTCAGTGCTTTATGAACAAGCTCAGAAACTAAAAAACATTGTATCCTCCATACCTGGTACCGGAACGGTCACAGTAGAAAATATCTCCGGGTTACAACAAATCGTCATCCGCTATAACCGGGCTAAAATGGCTCAATATGGCGTAACTATCGAAGGAGTCAATGAAGTCATTAAGACCAACTTTGCTGGCTCAGTAAGTGGTACTTATTATGAGGGTGACCGACGATATGACATAGCCGTTCGATTGGATGAAGCATACCGCAAAGACCGAAATGCCTTGGATAATTTGCAATTTCTTGATGCTCGGGGTAATATCATTTTATTACGTGACCTGGCTGAGATAGCCTTAGAAGAGGGACCAACACAGATATCTCGTGAGAACACGCAGAGACGCATAACCATTGGAGTAAACGCTCTAAATCGCGACGTGGAGAGTTTGGTCAATGATATTGCCAGCGCAGTAGATCAGAACTTGAAATTACCCAGTGGTTACCAGGTAGTGTATGGAGGGCAGTTTGAGAATCTAAGAAAAGCTCAGGCTAGACTGGCTATCTCTGTACCAGCAGCTCTATGCATCATCCTTATTTTATTGTATTTCGCTTTCGGGTCGTTTCAACAAACCTTATTGATCGCCACTGCTCTACCATTATCAGCTATTGGCGGGGTTTGGGCCTTAGCTATAAGAAGCATGCCTTTTAGCATATCTGCCGGCATAGGTTTTATTACTTTATTTGGCGTGGCTGTTCTCAATGGAATTGTATTAATCAGCGAACTAAAAAGTTTAAAAAACCAAGGAATCATGAATCTGGAAGAAAGGATCAGCCGTGCCACTCAAGTCCGTTTCAGGCCTGTTTTATTGACGGCTATGGTGGCTGCCCTGGGTTTTATACCGATGGCCTTATCAAACACCAATGGAGCAGAGGTTCAAAAACCTCTTGCCACAGTCGTCATCGGTGGCCTGGTCACCTCCACCCTGCTTACCCTCATTGTATTACCAATACTTTATTATTGGAGTGAAAAATATTTGTCCATCAAGCCCAAACATCTGACCACGATTGGCCTATTGCTAATCATAAGTTCAATAGGATTCGCTCAGCCTTCAACCTTTAAACACAAAATGGCAACTGACCTCGCCACGATCATCAACAGATCTCTAACTAATCATCCTCACCTGATGAGTCTTGAAAACCAAAAGTTGGCGCGGCAGACAGAACTGAGTTATAAACCTAACCTCCAGTTTAACATCATGGCTGAAAATGAAGAATATAGGTTTGGTGATCAAGGTATCTGGACGCTTAATGCGGGTTTGTATATACCAAATCCATCAAAAAATAGTGCTACAAATCAAGTACGTCAAGCTAATTACAACACCGCAAACCTGACAGCGAAGTTAAATGAGTTGCAAGTGGCTAAAAATTTAGCTTTCCGCTATCAGGAAGTGGTTTTTTCTAAAGAAAAATTAGAAGTATTTAAAAGCCTGGAGGACCTCTGGTTGCGGGCCACAGACCTTGAAGAGCGTAAAGTCCAAACGGGCCATGGAAGCGTTATCCAACAAGCTATGGCAAACCAAAATCTTTCATTAGTCCGAACAGATATACAAACAACAACTCAACAACTGGAACAATTGCACATGCTGCTCAACCAATGGAATAAATCGGACACTGCATGGAGTCCAAACGAGCAGTTTATGGTGCCTCCTTCCCAAAGTCAACATATCACCGGAGACCTCCAGTCACACCCTCAAATCCTGTTGGAAAAAGAAAATCAGCAAAGGTTAACCGGCTTTCAGGCTTTGAATAGAGCTAATCGCAAACCTGATTATAACCTTACTTTGCGGCACCAGCTGGTTGATGGCCAGTGGCCTTTTTGGGGTGTTCAGGCCGGACTTACTTATCCTTTGTCCCGACAAAATCTTAAAGTAACTGAAAAGATGCTGCAACATGATCAGCTGTCAGCACAACAAAATCTAGATTTTGCTGATCAAAGTCTTCGGTCCGCTCAAAATGTGCTTACACTCAAGCGGCGTAGCTTAATCAGCCAATATAATACTATTGATGATTTAGTTAAAAATGCCGAACAATTGCTCAAATCGACGACTCACCAATATGAATTGGGCGGCATCTCTTTTCAACAATGGTTTGAGGTGGCAAGATCCTACAGCCATATGAAATTGCAGCGCGTCGATATCTTATGGACCTATTATCAAAATGAAATTGAACTCAATTATTTATTTAATTAATTCTAAAGACATGTATAATACGTTAGTCAATATAATCACGGTGTCTCTAATCTTTATGGGTGGTTGCAGACAGATAAGCCATGATTCATCCTCAGCAACTGCAACCGCGCAATCTATAGAGAATATCGATCATGGACATGATATTATTCTGACTTCGAGCCAATTGGAGCGTATCCGGGCAACCTATGATGTTCCTCAACAGCGTAATTTACGTCACCGCATTAAAATAGCCGGGTATGCCGAACTGCCGGCTGAAAATGAAGCTCATTTAAGCTCTTACCTGGAAGGTAAGATTACGACTATTGCGGTAAAGCCAGGGCAGGCGGTGCAACAAGGTCAGGTCTTAGTAAAACTCACCAATCCCATTTTACTGGATATGCAGAGCAGCTTGGACGATGCTTTAGTACAGATGGAGTATTATCAGAAAGAAAAAGACCGCCTGCAAAATTTAGTGGTTTTGGATCCTGGTCAGAAGAAAGCCTTGGACGAAGCTCAAATGCATTGGTCCAGGCTGTCCGTTCAACAAAATGCAATGCTCAAAAAATTAGCCCTACTGAATATTCAGGCCGGTGGAAAACCGGAGAACTATGTGACCTCTATCCCAATTGTGGCCCCGTTCAGTGGTTTCGTCAAATCTATTGAGACCAATATTGGAGAATTTGTATCTACCTCTCAACGGTTGTTGACTATGATAAATCTCAATCATCTTCACTGGGAGGGTAAACTCAGCGACCGTTATGCCAATCTTGTAAAAGCCGGGCAATTCGTAGACTTGCAACTATTGCAAAATCAAAATAAACTCTATGCGGTAAAAATCTACTCCATAGGTCAATCTGTGGATACTGAAAACCATACATTTATGGTACATGCTGAGTTGCCAATTATTCCAGATATTAAACCTGGAATGTATCTGGAAGGATGGATCAATACGCAGGCTGATAGTGTCTTAAGTATACCGGTTTCTGCTTTAATTAGAGATAGGGGACTAGAATATGTGATAATTGAGGGCTATACTGAAGAAGATCATCACTATTTTCAAAAGGTTCCAGTAAAAACCGGTGTTCAGGATGGCATCCACATAGAAATTGAATGGCTTGAGCCGGTGGCCGCATATCCGAAAATTGTGGTAGAAGGGGCATTTTTTATTAATGCAGAGGCTAAAAAAATGGAAGGTGGCGGTGAGTCAGAGCACAATCATTGAGATTGGACTATTAATGTCGCCAAAATAATGGAAACCGATACTTAATTGTCAGGGCTAAACTCTCGTGTTTGTAATCTCGTGAATTACGCAGATCAGGAGACAAATAGGCGCTGGAGGTATACCATCTGAGTCCGAATTCCAGCGAATTAACCCGCCACCCCAAGCCTAGATGATATCCGGCGTGGACCTTGCGGTACAAAGGAAGAGATACCGACGAAGTGACTGTATTAACTGTATTGGTAATACTCCCATTGGATTTATCAAGAATGGGGTCCCCAGCTTGATTTACACTGACGGCGTCTGACGTGCCAAGCGGTATATCCAGGTCTACGGCGGTCTGTACACCGGTTTCTATCCATAAATTTGACTTAAGTTTATAACTTATGGAAATCGGAACGGTAAGGTAATTAAGCTGCGATCCAGTCGATTTTTGCCCGGTACTGCTCGTGCGGTTTGCATTAAAAAACTCTTGATAATTGTCAACTCCAAATAATAATTGAGGGTTTGACGACGGTCTGAATAATACTTGATTGTAGTTCCATCGCTGAAAGCCCACTCCTGCAGCAACTTCCAGTTTGGGATAAAGAGCGTAACCAAGTTGTATGCCTATACCAATGGTGTGAAGTCCGGATTTTAGTATATCATCTTGACCTATTTTTTGTGAAAAACCGGTTCCTGCTGTGGACTGCATAGCGAGGGTCCAAGGGGTCGTATTTACCCGTGTAAGCGTTTTTGATGTTATTGGTTGACTGTTAGTAATCTTGGGGCCAATGGAGAGATTCTCCACTTTGAAATTAACCCGCTCAATAAATGATTGCGGTTCAAAATGAGTTGAGTTAGAATGAGCAATAGCTGGAACATCTGCACGATAAAATGGCAAGAGGGTCTTTTGCACAAGATTATCTGCATCTGGATAGGTGGCAGGGTGAGTAGTGTTGGTGGCAGAATTAACGGGTTTTGATACTGGTTGATTTAACGTCTTGGCTGAAAATGTATTTTTAGATTTAGAAGGATTTGAATTATCAATGAAAGAGGGAACTTTAGCATCTTTATCTTCGGTGACCAGACTGTTTTCGGCAAACTGATGTTGAGGAGTAGTTTCTTCTAAAGTTAACGCATTGGTTTTCCTATTCCCCTCTTGTGCCCCAGCCTGCGATGCAATTGCCGGCATAACCACCTCTGGTGGTTGGCCAGTACTGAAAGGAATATTAAACAAGCCATAACCGATTAACGCAGCAGCGGCTAACCACCACCAGGCAACTAATCCACGACGTTTTTTTTGAATTGGCATGTGGATATTTAACATTTGTGCCATCTCCGCCCATCCACGATCCTCTAGAGCTTTCAGATCATTTTGTTCGTCCGGTATACGGTCTTTGTTGAGCATAGTCATTAATCTTTTCTTTTAAAATTTTACGGGCATTGGACAGGTGCCATTTTGAGGTCCCTTCACTCATCCCTAATTTTTCTCCGATTTCTATATGCGTATAGCCTTCTAAAGCATGTAATAAAAATACTTCTTTGCTAGTGGTAGGTAATAATTTTACCAGGCTCATTAAGTCTTCATAAAAGAGGGATTGTACTGCGTTCTCTGGCAACGGCTGATCACGCTCTTCCATAACCAGAAACTTGAGGTAGCTTTTTTTCGAACGAAAATGATCCGCCAAGGTTCTAAAAATTAACCGCCTGATCCATCCCTCCAAACTACCCCTATTTTCATAAAGATTAATTTTTTGAAAAACCTTCAAAAATCCCTGGTTCAATACATCCATAACCTCGTCCTCATCGGACATGTATTTTCGACACATAGCCAGCATAGTCGGAAAAAATTTCCGATAAAGTTGTTCCTGACTTTTACGGTTGTTTTCGACACAACCCCGGATCAGTTCCTGCTCTGCTTGCTCCTTATTGGTCAGCATGTACTCAAATAATAAAACCCAATTTTATATTTAAACGTCTATAATGTATGTTTTGCTCCACGGAGGTTTGATTGCCCAGGTCAGTAATATATCTGATCCGTTGGAAATTATATCCTAAGCCAAGAGTCATGTTTGCGCCATCTTTAGCCCCAAAGCGATAACCCAGTGACGGAGCCCAATAAAATCCTGACCTGGAATCAGAACGTTCGGTCTGGCGGCCCGGAAATCCCCAGCCGGCAGACAATGTGTAATAAAGACTGGTCCGCCTTGGCCATAAAAAACCACGTATTTCAGCAGACGAAGCATAAATCAACTCTTGTTTTCCCGGGTAATAGTGGTGTAAACTTAATCCCACACCCAGCCCTACTAACCGGTGAATACGATAACCAAAAACACCTTTTATCCCTATACCTGGTGTATCCTCTGTGCGCTGATCACCACTGATCAGCTCTATCTCTCCAACCGAATAAAATTTTTGATCCATGAACATATATTCTGGTCTTATTCCAGAACGATTGACCGCTTCATGACTAATTTTTTTCACCGCACCATAAGGAATTGTAAAAACAACTCCAGATGTATTTCGAAACTCAATGACTTCTCCGTAATCCAAACGAAGGATCTGGCCCAGAAAAATACTGCCATTTTTTAAACGGACCTTGTCCAAGATGAGTAAATTGTCCTGTCCGTACAAACCATAGCCTATAGAAAGACAAAGTGCAAGCGATAACCATGTTTTCATACCTGATGAATTAATTATTCACGACGGGAATGCGACTTAATTCACGTAGTTTCTTTGGGTTACTAATATCAAATTGATAAAATCCATCGCTACCTATGACCAAGGCCGTTTCATTTGGCAGAGTAATAATATCCATGGCCTGGATGTCTTTATTATGGACCAAAAGATTCTGATCTATAGATTTATGGTCTGATGCATCAAAGGCTTTTAATCCATAGTTTCCTTCACAGATATAAAGGTTATTCTTGTATTTTGATAGACCATGGGGGTGTTCCATCGGGTAAGATTTTATCAGTACCGGTAAAGACAAGTTAGAAATATCTACAACATCCAGCTGATTATGGAAAGTTTCGCACGTTGTTCCATCCCTTAGAGTAACATATGCCGTCTGATCATCCACATAGACCGGGTCGCAGGCATTGGCATGAGTAAAGGCGGACAACATGGTGGGATTAGAAGGTGTAGAAGCATCAAAGATAAACATACCCGATCTTGAACCGATAAATAACTTATCCTTATAGGGGAAAATGGTTTCCAAGCCCCAGCCAAACGGAATATCGTTGGCCAAAAAAGGTTTATCCATATTTGATAAATCGAAAACACTTAATTTATATTCATTTAGGATATACAGAAACTGATCGTATTGAGTAAACCGGGCTAAGGATCCGCCAATACCTACGTTACTTAATGCTTTGGATACCGAGCTGGCATTAACGCTTGAGAGATCCACGCGGGTGTCGAAAAACTCGCGCCCGGCCAGTAGCTGTCCGTTAGCTAATCTAATCCAAGGCTGACCTGCTTGAATATTCGTACATTCTGAAACGGTAACTTCATGACTGGGAAGGTAATAAACCAAATAGTTCCCTGACCCATCCGATCCATATAAATTAAATGTTTCCTGAAGGCGAGTTCGCAATTTGGGCTGATAAATATCCTTAATGCTGATAAACAGAAGATCCGTGTAGGAATCGGCCATTAAAATATCGTCGCGTATTTCGATATCCACATTGCCGGGAATTTCCAAAAAGGTGATTTTTACCGGATGGGATTGATCAGAATTATCATACACATGGATGCCCTCCCGTTGTTCGTTAATGAGTAAGTAGTTTTTATAAAAATAGATTTTACCCGGATGGACTAATTCACGGTTAATAGTCGAACTGATTTCGGAAACACGGAACTCTTTACCGGCTTTGTATACCGGGTTTAAAGCAATGTAGCGGTAAATCTGTTCGCAATCATCCTTCAGACAACCACTCAAGAAAAATGCGGCAAACAATGCGGTGAAAGTTAAATATTTGTTCATAACATCTATTTTCATCTAAGACGTTATGATAATTTTCAACCGTTGGTAATTGTCCAATAAATTTTAAGGAAGCACAAATATCTATTTATCCAGCTTGTTAATTTCATCGTACAAGGCTTTAAAGGCCTCGACATAATTTCCCCCACGTCCGGTATTCACCGTTTTAAGGCCATAAAACTGATCAATAAAGTCTTCCGCGCTTACCCAGGTGGTATGCAACATGCCTTGGTAATTATCTTTTACTGCCTTGGTGGCATTCTTTCTAAAATCTACCATCATCTCTAATTGTTTTTTAGTAACCTCAGGGAAACGCCAGGGACAAGTGACCACCCGGAACCCTTTCATCGCAAAAAGCACGGCGGTTGGATCGGCCCGTTCATAGTGCCAATCGTTAATCACTACTTCTTTGGGAATAAGGTCAATGGCGCGGGCCGTATTATTATAGCTGGCCTCCCACAACCCAATACCGGTGGCTCGGCCGTCTAACAAACGATCACCCCATATCCATAACTCCTTACCAGACTTGGCTAAATGCTGGTGCAGTTTCGTCACCTCACCGGCAAATAATTCTGCATGGTCCAATCCGGCACAACGAGGGCATTTTTCCTCGCCTAAATAAAATACTTCATCCATACCGGCATGAAAAGCATCAGCTTCAAAAACTTCTACAATTTCATCTATGGCATCAAAAACAACTTGATGAACGTCCGGATGGAGTGGACAATAACTTAAACAATACAGACCCCATTCATTGGGCCACTTTAATTGGCCTGATCCGCTTTCCATGGGAACCCAGGGTGTTTCATTGAACTGCGGATAGGCCTTAAGCAACATTCCAATCTGTTGAAACCATGACTGGTGGCCAAGCATATTAATCTGTGGTATTAAACGGATTCCTCCGGTACGACAGACCGACACAATTTTTTTTATATCCGCTTTAGATAAAGCACCTTCGGCTCTAAGCTCCGGGCGTTTATCAAACTGATACCGGTAATCGATTAAGACCAAAAGCGTGTTAACCTTGCGCGGGACCAATTCATTCCGAATGAAATTCACGAAACGGTCCACATTTTCTGGTTTTGGAGCAGACAAACTCAATCCACGTATGGGTAAAATGGAATCCAAATTGTTCTGTGCCGAAAGGGAGAAAAAGCTACAAATGACCCAAACAAAAACTATGTTTTTCATAGCTAAAAATTTTATCGGATAATTTAAGCATAAATTAGTTTCACTTCCATTGATCTTAATCCTTAAGCGCCAAACCATTCCTCTGGTTAAATAATAATGGTCAGGTTTTCTGCCCTTCTGCGACATTCATGGCGTACCAAATAGCCGCCCCGGGCAGTGTTTTCCATTGATCAAAATTTTCGATTCCTAACAGAAATGACCTTTTGTCAATCAGTTTATGCTCCAAAATAAGTTCTTTGCTTCCTTCCAAAATACCAATAATGTTATCAACAAAACTTCCAAACAGAGGATCGGCATAGGTACATCCGAAAAAGATATAATCATTGTGAACTTTGTCCAAGCCCGCTTCATGCAGGAGGTGTACAAGCCGTCGACCGACAAACGGATCATTACCAATACGATCATAACTTCGACAATACGCAGTCCACAATTGGCCAAACCCGGGGACAGCAGGATATAGCTGAAACTGGGCATGGTCATCATCCATCAGTACAATTCTTCCATTGGTTTTTGCGGCAGCCACCATTTGATTGACTACCTGATCGGGATGCTTAACATGTTCAAGGAGGAAGCGGGTATAAATCAAGTCAAAAGAACCCCATTCCAAGTCAGATAAAGGTAAATTATAGGCACTCCCCTGCCGGAATTCCACCAGGTCATTTTGAATGACTTGTTCTCGTGCTTTTGATAATTGGCGTACGTCAATTTCCACACCTACCGCGCGTCCGGTGGGTTTGACCAGCTGTGCCACCTGGGCTGTTAATTGGCCCAACCCACACCCTACATCCAGTACATGTTGATTTTCACGAACCTGCAGTTTAGTCAAACACCGCGCATTCAACAAATCGTTGAGCGTACTAAGCCGCTTCTGTTCATCCTCTGAGTATCCATGGATATAATGGTCTTGGCTCATGTTAAGGTTTTTGTTAAGTCCAAATATATTAACAACAGAGCGACCGAAGCGGATGATCTGCATCGCCTATAAAAGAAAAAAAAGCTGTCCAAACTAATGTTGGACAGCAAGCCCTAACCAAAATGAATAATAAAAAGCCTTTATTCTTAAGACCGTTTACTTGACTAAGTGAACGGTTTGGATAATTCTACCTGCCACCAAATAAGGGTTAGCATTGGCTGCCGGACGACGGTCTTCCAGATAACCTTTCCAGTTTTCGATTACAGCTACCGGAATTCGGATGGAAGCACCCCGATCACTTACACCAAAGCTAAATTTTTTGATGCTTTGCGTTTCGTGCAGACCAGTCAAACGCTGATCGTTATCTGATCCGTAAACGGCGATATGTTCTTTTTGTAATGGACGGAAAGCTTCACAAATCCCAATCATGTAGTCTTTACCACCTTTTTCACGCATTTTCTTATTAGAGAAATTGCAGTGCATACCTGAACCGTTCCAGTTACCTTTTACAGGTTTTGGATGGATATTTACTTTAATACCGTATTTTTCACACACCCGATATAACAAATATCTGGCCAACCAAACATCATCACCTGCCTTTTTAGCCCCTTTTGCAAAACATTGAAACTCCCATTGACCAATAAGTACTTCGGCGTTGATACCGGTAATACCTAATCCGGCCTCCAGGCACAAATCTAGATGTTCCTCTATAATTTCGCGTGCTACCACATTGCCGCTGCCCACAGCGCAATAGTAAGGTCCCTGAGGACGTGGGTATCCTTTTTCAGGAAAACCCAAAGGTAACCCATCTTCTTCCAGGACATACTCCTGTTCGAAACCAAACCAAAAATCTTCATCATCCTGCAAACCTGCTCGGTGATTGGTAGAATGGGGAGTTCCATCTGGATTTAACACTTCACACATAACCAGGTATCCGTTCTTACGGGCAGCATCCGGATAAACTGAAACTGGTTTTAATAAACAGTCAGAAGAATGTCCGTCAGCTTGATTGGTGGAACTTCCATCAAACGACCAAATCGGTAATGCCTCAACCTCACCGTTATACTTTGGTAATTCGATAATTTTGGTTTTACTCCGTATATTCGGTTCTGGCTTATTACCATCGAGCCAGATGTATTCAAATTTGAGCTTTGCCATGCGTTAAATATTTTTGGTTTAAATAAAATTGATGGTGCAAATGTAGGGGGCCCCAATGGTTGCACAGTATGATTATCTTTATAAAAATGTGACCTCCAATCAGGCACATAATATATATAATTATCTGTCTATCTGCACTTTGAAAAAGATTCAATTGTCAAATCCAAATTGAAATCGGGTCTAAAAAAGTCCGAAAATGCAAAAAAAAAGGGCTCTAGATGCCTATATTTGAACTAAACTCAGCCCTGTTTATGCCAATTTCCCAGTCTGATCATCTTTTTGACCTGGTCAATAGTCTGACCAAGGCGGAAAAAAGGAATTTTAAGTTATATGCAAACCGTTTAAATAAGGAAGGTGATACCAAATTCATCACGTTGTTTGACATCCTAGACAAACAAAAAGAATATAATGAAGAAGCCGTGATGCATAAAATGCCTGAGATGAACAAAACTCAATTTTCCAATCTCAGGCGGCATCTTTATTCACAGATACTCACCTCCCTAAGGCTTATATATATATCCAAGAATATTGATATCCAGATCCGTGAGCAGGTAGATTTTGCCCGTATTCTTTATGAAAAAGGTTTATACATGCAAAGTCTGAAACTTTTAGAACGTACCAAACAATGGGCCATTGAAACCCATCAGGACTTTTTGCTGATCGACATTCTGGAGTTTCAAAAACTCATAGAAAGCCGCCACATCACACGCTCCAGAAAGGTCAAGAATAAGATGGAAAATTTGATTGATGAATCATCCAAACATAATGAACTTAGCCTTAATGTAAGCAACCTGGCCAATTTATGTCTAAAGATTCATGGCTGGTACATCCAATATGGTCACATCCGCAACGATAAGGATCGAATCACTGTCAGCGAATACTTTCACAGCGGTCTAAAAGAGATTAAGACCGACCAGCTGACATTTTTTGAAGAAGTTTACCTGAATCAAAGTTATGTATGGTACCATTATATCCTTCTGGATTTTATCAGTTGTTATCAGTATGCCGCCAATTGGGTGGATTGTTTTGAACGAGAACCGGATATGATGGATAAGGATCCTGATTTGTATATGCGGGGATTACACTACCAGTTGACCAGCCTATTTAACCTGAAGTGCTATGTGGAACTTAAGGAGGCCATTGGACGGTTTGAACGATTCTATGCCAAATATGCAGAGGGGTTCAACCGTACCTCGGAAATCATCTTTTTTCTATACTATTATTCGGCAAAATTAAATCAACACTTCATCGAAGGAAATTTTGAGGAAGGTATAGTATTAGTAGATGAGGTAAATAAAAAATTAAGTGACTTAGAACATCATCTTGATCCTCACCGTATTATGGTGTTTTATTACAAAATAGCTTGGATGTACTTTGGAGCAAAAAAATATAGCAAGTCGTTGGATTATTTGAATAAAATCATTTATCTCGATCTCGGCCATTTGCGGGAAGATATTCAATCGTATGCCAGGTTATTGTCGTTGTTAGTACATTATGAACTTAAAAACTTTCAGCTCCTGGAATATCAGATTCAAAGTGTCATGCGCTTCATGTCCAAAATGGAAGATTTGAACACCATGCAAAAGGAAATCTTAAATTTTCTAAGCCGTATCCTTTTTAAAGATAATTTGACGGTGAATAACGAAATGATTCGTTTTCGCAAGAAACTTGAAAAACAAGTTCACCACCAAGCCGAAACAAAATCCTTTGTCTATCTAGACGTGCTGGCTTGGTTAGATAGTAAGATTCAAAAAGTCGATCTATCTGTCATTGTCCGAGAAAATTTTAAAAAAATTAGTGCCATAAGCATTAAAACATTAGAAAAGGCGCGTTAATCCGGCCGATCTACTCCGATGGAGGTGTTACTCCCAAGCTCATCAGACAACCTCATTTCTTACAGCATTTGTTAACTGTTTTATAACGAAAGTTGAGAATTTTCGTTAATATGTAAAAAAAAGAGAACCTGATTTAATAATATGTGCTGAACAACCCTATATTTGTATTATGTTTTTTCAATACCTTGATTTAGCTCTTCCCTATTCGCCCAGGCGCTTTCCAGGCCGCCCTGTGGGGGCGAAATGACCTTTTAGCGAGGTACGTCCTTGCTTTTTACTCTCCTTTTTTGGTTCACTCAAATTTAAATTCGAAATTACAATGTCAATAAATATTTGTGTTGCTAATGAAACACATGTTATTTATGCTGAAGAGTTAGCTGAAATGTACCGCAAATCAGCGGAAGAACGCAAAACCGGCATAGCTAAAAGAAACCCTGAATACTTGCGCAAAAAGATGATCAATGGTGATGCCATCATAGCTCTTGACAACCAAAAATTGGTCGGCTTTTGTTACATTGAAACGTGGTCCATGAAATCTTACGTAGCTAACTCGGGCTTAATCGTAGCTCATGAATACCGCCGCCATGGACTAGCGCGAACTATTAAAGTCCATGCATTTCAGCTCGCCAGAGACAAGTACCCGGAAGCAAAAATTTTCGGAATTACCACATCTCTGGCCGTCATGAAAATCAATTCGGAATTAGGTTACAAACCGGTTACCTTTTCGGAACTTACGCAAGATGATGCATTCTGGAGTTCATGCAGCAGCTGCCCTAATTATGACATCTTACAGCGTCATGAACGACGCATGTGTCTGTGTACAGGTATGTTGGCTCCTTCAAAAAATGAACTGCCCGAACTTGATTTATCTCATCTAATCATAAACACTCAGGTCGTCAATGAAGAAGCATAAAGTAGTCCTGGCATATAGTGGAGGTCTGGATACGTCTTTTTGCTTAAAGTATCTGACGGTAGAAAAAGGTCTGGAGGTACATGCAGCCATCGTTCAGACTGGAGGATTTAGTCTTCAGGAATTGCTGGACATAGAACAGAAGGCGTTAAAACTGGGTGCAGCCAGTTTTCAAGTATTGGATGAAACCCAAACTTTTTACCAAAACTGTGTCCGCTATTTATTGTTTGGCAATGTTTTAAGAAATCACACCTATCCTCTTTCAGTAAGCGCCGAACGCATTTTTCAGGCTTTATCCATAATTAATTATGCAAAGTCCATTCAGGCGACAGCCGTAGCACATGGCAGTACCGGAGCTGGCAATGACCAGGTAAGGTTTGATTTGGCATTTGAAGTCCTGGGACCGGGCATTGAAATAATCACGCCGATCAGAGATCTAAGCCTAAGCCGGGAGGCAGAAGTTGATTATTTACAAAAACAGGGGGTGGATTGGAGTTGGAAGAAAGCCAAATATTCCATTAATAAAGGCATCTGGGGTACTAGTGTCGGCGGCGTGGAAACGCTCACCTCTGACCAATACTTACCTGAAGAAGCCTGGCCTACACCACGCACTGCTAATGAACTTCAAACGCTCACCGTCACTTTCCACCGAGGAGAGCCTACTGCATTAAACGGTGAGGATATGAATCCACTTGAAGTCATTAATCGTCTACAAGCACTGGCCCAACCTTATGGTATAGGCCGGGATATTCATGTTGGGGATACCATCATTGGGATTAAAGGTCGTGTAGGATTTGAAGCTGCGGCTCCATTGATTCTTATTAAAGCTCATCAGCTGCTGGAAAAACATACCTTATCCAAGTGGCAGATGTATTGGAAGGACCAACTGTCCACCTGGTACGGTATGGCTTTACATGAAGGGCAATACCTCGAGCCAGTGATGCGTCAAATCGAATCGTTTTTGGCTGATACACAAAATAACGTGAACGGCGACGTGTATGTACAACTGGAAGCAAATAAGTTTACTTGCCTGGGTATCAAGTCATCGCACGATTTAATGCAAGCCAAATTTGGCAGCTATGGTGAAAAGAATACAGCCTGGTCCGGTGAGGATGTCAAAGGATTTACGCACATCTTGGCCAATGCACCAAAGATCTATTATGCTGTGAATACGGATGAATTATGACGAAAGTTAGTATCATTGGCGGCGGTGGGTATACCGGCGGCGAACTCATTCGTTCATTATTACTCCACCCCGGAGTTAAGTTATCTTCCATACAAAGTGAAAGTCAGTCAGGAAAACCCATCGCTGAACTACATCCTGATTTATTGCCCTATGGTGAGCGATTATTTGACGGTGGTTGGGATGACGAAGCGGATGTCCTATTCCTTTGCCTGGGTCATGGTCGTGCGAAAGCCTACTTAGAAGAACACCCGGAAGCCTTAAATAAGATTATTATAGATCTTAGTCATGATTTTCGAATCAATTCCGAAGAACACGATTTTGTCTATGGTTTACCCGAAGCTTTCAAACCACAAATTCAGAACGCCAGGCATATAGCTAATCCTGGATGTTTCGCCACCGCGATCCAGTTAGCCCTATTGCCATTGGTCGCACATCATCGCATGTCTGAGGTGGTAAACATCCATGCCATCACCGGCGCTACTGGGGCTGGGCAAGCTCTTTCGGATACAACTCACTTTGCCTGGCGGGATAACAATATCAGTGTTTATAAACCCTTCACTCATCAGCATTTGGGTGAAATAAATCAGACCTTAGCCTGTTTTATGCCCCTGCCAGGCCGGGTTTTGTTTATACCAGTGCGGGGGAATTTCTCTAAAGGAATTTTTTGTACGGCATACCTGAAAAGCGATGAAAGTCTTGATAATCTTACAGAATTATTCCGGACCTTTTATGAGCCGCATCCTTTTGTATGGATCAGCAAAGACATGCTGAGCTTAAAACCTGTTTTGAACACCAATCACTGTTTTATCCATCTGGAAAAACATGGTGATCAACTGCTTATCACCAGTGTGATAGATAACCTGATCAAAGGTGCCGCTGGTCAGGCCATTCAGAATATGAACCTTATCTTAGGTCTTGAAGAAACTTGTGGCTTAACCTTCAAAGCCAGCGCATTTTAAATTTTGAACATGGAATTATTTGACGTTTATCCTTTATTAAACATAGAACCTAATAAAGGTTATGGAACTTATATTTATGATAAAAATGGCGATCAATATTTGGATTTGTATGGAGGACATGCGGTAATTTCTATTGGCCATTCCCACCCAATTTATGTTCAGCGTCTGACTGACCAAATTAAGACTCTAGGGTTCTATTCAAACTCTGTTCAAAATCCACTCCAAAAAAAATTAGCCCAATTTCTGGGCGAATTATCCGGTTGTTCGGACTATAAGTTGTTTTTAATAAATTCAGGAGCCGAGGCTAACGAAAATGCTTTAAAAATGGCCTCCTTTTACAATGGCAGAACCAAGGTCCTGGCTATTAAAAATGCTTTCCATGGCCGTACCAGCGCCGCCGTAAATGTTACTGACAACGAGAAAATTAAGGCGCCTATAAATAAAACTTTTGAGGTTGACTTTTTATCCTGGTCTGCAGTGTCCGAAATCATTACAGCCATCAAATCAGGGCAATACACTGCTTTCATCATGGAAACAATCCAGGGGATAGCTGGTATATATGAACCTGTCTGGGATAAACTGGCAGATATCCAGGATGTTTGCCAGGAAACCAATACGGTTTTTATCGCCGATGAAATCCAATGTGGATATGGCCGAACCGGAAAGTTTTTTGCTTTCCAGCATGCTCCTACACCCCTCATTCCGGATATCATCACCGTGGCTAAAGGTATGGGCAATGGTTTTCCTATTGGTGCCGTATTGCTCCACCCAAAATTTAAAGCCTCCCATGGACTATTGGGTACTACTTTTGGAGGCAGTCATTTAGGATGTGCTGCTGCCCTTGCGGTACTTGAGGTGATGCAAAAGGAAAAAGTCATTGCTAACGCTGAGAAAATGGGTGATTTTCTTTTGCAGGCATTGCGCAACATGTCCGGGGTAGTTGAAGTGCGAGGTAAAGGACTATTAATTGGGATTCAGTTCGAACAAGCAGCAAAACCGATCCGTGATCTGCTTTACCAAAAATATCGCGTCATGACCGGTTCGTCAAATGAACCCAATACTATGCGTTTATTACCTGCATTGAATATCCAAAAAAATCATGTCAATGATTTTCTTCAAAAACTGCAAATGGCTTTACAAGAACTAAGAATAAGTGGTTAATATGAAAAATTTTATCAGCATCCATGATGTAACAGATGTCGCTGAACTCATTGCTCAGGCCCAATATTTTAAAGAAAATCCTTTTAACGATAAAATAGGGGTTAATAAGACCTTGATACTCTTATTTTTTAATCCCAGCTTGCGAACACGTTTGAGCACACAGATTGCTGCCCAAAACCTGGGTATGCAAGTTATTTCCATGGATGTAGGTCAAACCTGGGGCATTGAGTTTCAAAACGGGGCAGTCATGGATGAAGATAAAGCGGAACATATCATGGAAGCCGCTCGGGTAGTGAGTAGTTATGGTCAAATCGTGGGAATCAGGAGTTTCGCAGGTTTAAAAGATCGTAGCGAAGATTATCAGGATGAGGTAATAAACAAATTTACCTCTCTAAGTTTGTGCCCGGTAATAAACTTGGAATCCGCTATCCGACACCCACTTCAATCGCTTACGGATGCGATAACGATAGAAACCTACAAAAAAGTTAAAAGGCCTAAAGTCGTCCTTACCTGGGCACCACATCCCCGCGCATTACCTCAGGCCGTGTCTAATTCCTTTATTGAGTGGATGAAAGCTCTTGATGTCGAATTGGTTGTAACCCACCCCAAAGGATTTGAATTAGATCCGCAATTTAGCCAAAATGTAAGAATTGAATACAATCAGGCTGAAGCGTTTAAGGATGCTCATTTTATTTACGCCAAAAACTGGAGTAGTGTTACCAATTATGGCCAAACAGCTCTGGAACTGCGGAATTGGACCGTAACCGCCGCCAAAATGGCCCTAACCGACCAGGCCTATTTTATGCATTGTCTTCCGGTGCGCCGAAACGTCATTGTTGAAGATGTGGTTATAGATAGTGAAAGAAGTTTAGTCATACCTCAAGCGGCTAATCGCATATGCGCAGCTCAAGCCGTGATTGCCAACCTGTTACGCCATGGCCAATAGACTTCATGTCATAAAATTAGGTAGCGCAATTGTTGATAATCCGAATCGCTTGGCAATATGTCTTCAGCAATTTTCTAAACTCGCTTCACCAAAAATATTACTGCACGGCGGAGGTAAGCTGGCTACCTCGTTGAGTGAACGCCTTGGGCTCACGCCAACCTTTATCGAAGGACGCAGAATCACTGATTCCGATACTTTGGACGTGGCAATTATGGTTTATGCCGGTCTGATAAATAAAAAAATAGTTAGTGCATTAAACCAATTGGGTGGACAAGCGATCGGTCTATGTGGCGCAGACCTTAAATTGGTTACGAGTAAAAAAAGAGACATCATACCTATCGATTATGGTTTTGTTGGGGATGTAGAAGAAATAAATGTGGCTATGTTTAGCCAATTATTTGCGTTAGACTGGCAGCCGGTCATCTCAGCCATTACCTGGAGCCCCAAAGATGGTTTATTAAATACTAATGCGGATAGTCTCGGCAGCGTTCTAGCTAATAAACTCAGTAAAGACTATGATGTATCATTACAACTTGTTTCGGAAAATAGCGGGGTTTTATCCGATCTTTCTGATCCAGACAGTTTGATCAGAACTATTACCGCAGAAGATTATGCATTTTTAAAATCATCAGGAGCTATATCTGGCGGAATGATCCCAAAACTGGACGGTGCTTTTGCTGCCCTGAAAGTTGGAATCAAGGAAATTTGGATCACCGGAGAAGTTGTCTCGTCAGGAGATGTTGTTGGCACAAAAATCAGCCTGTCATGAACTTGCCTGTCCTAAGCCGACAAGCATTACAGCTCTTACAAGACCTCATTGCCATCCCTGCTTATTCGCGAGAGGAAGGTAGACGAGCTGATTACCTTGAAAATTATTTGCGAAATTATGGTTGTCAGGTAGAGCGCTTGGGCCATAACCTTATTGTTCGTCACCGGCCAGAGGCACCTTACCGCATTTTACTAAATTCACATTTGGATACTATAAAGCCTTCCACATCATGGAGAAGGGACCCACACCGACCGGTCATAGAAGACGGCAAACTTTATGGTCTGGGAGCTAATGACGCAGGTGGACCATTAGTAACTTTACTGGTGAGTTTTTTAACCTTAATTAAATCCAATTACCCCCATCAGCTCATCCTGGTTATAAGTGCTGAAGAAGAAATTTCCGGTGCCGGAGGGGTTAGTGCCATCCGTGATCAAATCGGTCGTGTGGATGCAGGAATAGTCGGAGAACCCACTTCATTGCAAGTGGCTGTTGCTGAGAAGGGTTTAATGGTTATTGATGCCTATGCGGACGGTGTGGCTGGGCATGCGGCCAGAGATGAGGGTACTAATGCTATCTACCTGGCTTTAGAGGATATTCAAAAAATTAGAAACTATACATTTGCGGAAATTTCTCCCTGGCTGGGGAAGGTGAAAATGACCGTTACCCAAATCCAGGCGGGGACCCAGCATAATGTTGTGCCAGATCTATGTTCTTATGTCATCGATGTGCGTACTACCGAAAAATATCAGAATCAGCACATATTCAATGAACTCGTTCAACTCTGTCATGCACGCCTTCAAGCGCGTTCTTTCCGCTTACAATCCAGCGGAATAGCACTTGAACATCCGTTGGTTAAGGCTAGTCAAAGTTTAAACCTGGGGCTTTATGGCTCCCCCACACTATCCGATCAAGCCCTTTGGCAATGGCCTACCATAAAATTAGGTTGTGGCCAATCTGCGCGTAGTCACGTGGCTGATGAATATTTGTATTTAACTGATATTGAACAAGGTATAGAAATTTATTTAAAGTTATTATTAGAGTTAGATCACTTGATAAGTTAATCTATGAAACTTTGGCAAAAACATAAAAGTGTCACAGACGACAAAATTGAAGCTTTTACTGTGGGCCAAGACCGCGAAATGGACCTGCATTTAGCGTTTGCCGACATCTTGACTAATATGGCACACAGTTTTATGCTCGCTCAATGTGGTTTGATGAGCATGGAGGAAGCCAAAAACATCCACACTGTTCTAAAATCTTACCTCACGGGAATAGAAGGTGGGACGTTTCGGATGAGTCCAAATGTGGAAGATGTGCACTCCCAAATTGAAGGCTGGTTGACAGACAAATTAGGTGAAACTGGCAAAAAAATTCATACGGCCAGATCCCGCAATGATCAGGTACTCACCGATATTAAACTCTATCTACGCCATGAGATTTTAGAACTGGGCGACCTGGTCAAACAGCTAGGTTTAATCTTACTCGAACAAGCTGACCGATATAAAGAAACGCTTATCCCTGGATACACTCATTTTCAAGCAGCCATGTATTCTTCCGGTGGGCTGTGGTTTTCGTCGTTTGCTGAAAACCTGGCCGATGACCTGATCGTGTTAAAACAAACTTTCGAAGTCATCAATCAAAATCCTTTAGGATCCGGTGCTGGATATGGCTCCACTTTTTCCATAGACCGCGAGTTAACCACTACACTTTTAGGTTTTAACGGTTTGCATATCAATAGTATACATGCTCAGTTACAACGTGGTAAAACAGAGTGGTTGATGGCTACTAGTTTGGCTACAATTGCTCATACAACTGCTATTTTAGCTTATGACCTTTGTTTATTTAACAGCCAAAACTTTGCTTTTGTAGAACTTCCTGAAAACTTTACCACAGGAAGCAGCATTATGCCCCATAAAAAGAACCCGGATGTATTTGAGTTAATTCGTGCCAAATCAAACCAAATAAAAAGCATACCTGTACAGATACAATCAATTATTAGCAACTTACCATCAGGGTATCATCGCGATTTTCAAATCCTCAAAGAAATACTTTTTCCTGCCATCGGTTTAATGAAAGATGTTATATCCATGCTTTCTTACGCCATACCTAAAATACTATTTCGTCAAGATATCCTGACCAGCCCCATCTATAAATACCTGGACAGCGTAAATCAAATCCAAAACATGGTATCGCAGGGGACCAGCTTTAGGAGCGCTTACGAATCTATCAGCAGCCAAATCCAACAGCATACCTATCGTTCGGGGTCAAGTGGCGAGTATTCTCACACAGGTAGCCTTGGTAAGCTTTGTTTGGAGGACATTAAAACAAAATTGATGATCCGGTACGATGCTTTTGAAGCAAATCGCATCCGACAGATTGAAGAGTCATTAATAGAAGGTGCACATTTTAACACAAGAAAATAACCTAAAGTATACTTAGCGTTTATTATTTATCTTCTTCCCAAAAAGAATTTAATAATTTTTTAATAAGGGAAGCTCTTTAATAATATACTTTTAAGAATTTAACGTATCACTGTCAATTTGTTTTAATAATTGGGGTGTTTGTTATTTTTATGAAGGGCACCTGAGATTTTTTTAACTTTGTGGCTTGCCCTAACTATAAAATAAAAAAAACTAAGGATATGGCTCTTCAAAAACAAGAAGGACTATACCGGAAGGAATTGGAAAAAGATTCCTGTGGTACCGGATTAATTGCTCAGTTAGATGGGTACCGCACGCATGAAGTGGTGGAACAGGCTCTCACCATGCTTAAAAATATGGAACACCGCGGTGCATGTGGCTGCGAACCTAATACTGGAGATGGTGCGGGAATTTTGCTTCAAAACCCACATGATTTTTTAGCCCAGGAGTGCAAATCGCTGGGTTTTGAACTACCGGCTTTTGGAGAATATGGAGTAGGATTTCTTTATCTTCCCAGGCTAGAGTCAGAATATCGTGTATGCAAACGCCTGTTGGTTCAGGACATTGAAACGCTCAATTTTAAGGTTTTAGGGTTTAGAGTTGTACCCACCAATCCTCAGGGATTAGGCCAATCCGCATTAGCCACCGAGCCTCGTATGGAGCAAATTTTTGTTAAATACAACGATACGGTTGATCGCCGGGCTTTAGAGCGCAAGTTGTATAGGCTGAGGAAGTATTGTATACACCACATCCATACCTTGCATCCGGAATGGATTGATTTGTTTTATGTCTGCTCTTGGTCTTATAAAACTATTGTGTATAAAGGACAATTGACCACCCATCAATTGGATTCGTATTTTCCGGACTTACATGATCCGAGGCTAATTTCAGCCATTGCTATCATTCACTCCCGCTTTTCTACAAATACATTTCCAAAATGGAAGTTAGCGCAACCTTTCCGCTATATTGCTCATAATGGAGAAATTAATACAATTACTGGAAACTTAAATTGGTGGGAGGCGCGTGAACCTCTGCTAAAACCGGATGTCTTTACGTCCACCGAACTGGAAGATATTTTGCCCATTTGTTATCCTGGGCTGTCAGATTCCGGCTCTTTTGATAATGTTTTGGAGTTTTTGTTTTTGTCCGGCCGGTCGTTTCCCCATGCCTTGATGATGATGATCCCGGAAGCCTGGCAGCATGACCACCATATGCCAGAGTATAAAAAAGCTTTCTATGAATACCATGAGAGTCTCATGGAGCCTTGGGACGGACCTGCTGCCATTTGTTTTTCTGACGGTATTGTGGTTGGCGCTACTCTTGACCGCAATGGCCTTCGCCCAGCCCGATATTGTCTCTTAAACACCAATACGCTTATTGTCGCCTCCGAAGCAGGAGTCTTGCCCGTTGATCAGTCCACTGTGATCATGAAAGGTAGGTTACAGCCAGGTAAAATGCTAATTGCTGACCTGGATCAACATCGCATCATCGGCGATGAAGAATTAAAATCCATTGTTTGCAGTAATCGACCATATGCTAAATATCTGCAGGACAATAAAATATATCTCGACAAATTACCTAAGCCTGAACAGATAATCTCACCGGATTATTCCCTGGATTTAATTCAGCGTGAAAAACTGTTCGGATTTACCAGGGAAGATTTAAAATTTATCATTACCCCAATGTGTGTCCAGGCTGACGAACCGGTCGGATCTATGGGTAATGACACACCTCTTGCCGTACTTTCCCATCAACCCCAGCATCTATCCAACTATTTTAAGCAACTCTTTGCCCAGGTCACCAACCCTCCTATTGATCCAATCCGTGAGAAAAGTGTCATGTCATTGAACTCCCATTTGGGACCTACTGGCAATATTCTTTCAGCATCTCCGGAAAATTGTCGCCAAATACATTTAGAACATCCTGTTCTGGATTCCATTGAATTTAATAAGGTCCTAGCATTACAAAATCCAGATATTAAAATTGGGCATATATCATTGGTGGTCACCGTTGATGCCATGCCTCAGTCCATAATTCAGTTCATTAAAGAAATTTGTTATCGGGCAGAAGAATTGGTTTTGGATGGATGTAACATTCTTCATTTATCTGATCGTTCTGCTTCTCAACATCTTCTTCCATTGCCTTCATTGCTTATTGTTGGAGCCATCCATCACCACCTGATTAAAGAAGGCTTAAGACTTAAAACATCCCTATTAGTAGAAGCAGGTGATGTGCGTGAATCTCATCACTATGCTACTCTCATTGGTTATGGCGCGGACGCCATTTTTCCATACCTTATATTTGAAAGTATTAATGGTCTCTGGTCCGAAGGAGCATTAGATCAGAAATACCCTGTCGAAAAATACCAGGAAAATTATCGCAAAGCGATTCAAAAAGGGTTATTAAAAATCATATCCAAGAATGGCATCAGCACTTTAAAATCCTATAAAGGAGCTCAAATATTTGAGATTTTGGGATTAAACCAAGATGTGGTGGATTTATGCTTTAAAGGCACAGTTTCGCGCATCGAAGGGCTAGCTTTAGAAGATATTGGTCGGGAATGTTTGGAGCGGCATAATGAATCCTTTAACCAGGATAATGAAATGTTGAAGTCAGGCGGCGTATACCAATGGAAACGTGATGGCGAATACCATCACTTTAATCCGCAATCGATTCATTTACTGCAATATTCCACCCGTCGTAATGATTACGCATTATTTAAAAAATATAGTCATTTAATGAATGAACAAAGTCAGCAAGCGTGCTTCTTGCGCGGTTTGTTAGACTTTACTTCCGGAGATCCTATTCCCATTGAGGATGTTGAACCTATAAGCTCTATTTTAAAGAGATTTTCTACGGGCGCCATGTCGTTTGGTTCTATTTCCCATGAAGCCCATAGTACCTTGGCCATTGCCATGAATCGAATTGGAGCGAAAAGTAACAGTGGAGAAGGTGGAGAAGATTATATGCGTTTTCATCGCAAGGAAAATGGTGACTGGGAACGATCGGCTGTCAAACAAGTTGCATCTGGTCGCTTTGGTGTAACCAGTTATTATCTGGCTAATGCCGACGAGTTACAGATAAAAATGGCTCAAGGCGCAAAACCCGGTGAAGGGGGCCAATTACCCGGTCACAAAGTGGACGAGTGGATTGCTCGTACCCGCCATTCAACACCAGGTGTAGGATTAATTTCACCACCGCCGCATCATGATATTTATTCCATAGAAGATCTCGCCCAACTGATTTTCGATCTAAAAAATTCTAATCGTCATGCGCGCATCAGTGTAAAACTGGTTTCTAAAGCTGGTGTTGGGGTTATCGCTTCAGGCGTGGCCAAAGCACATGCTGATGTGATCATGATTAGTGGCCATGATGGTGGAACCGGAGCTTCTCCTTTAACCTCCATTAAGCATGCCGGCCTGCCTTGGGAACTCGGCATAGCAGAAGCTCACCAAACCCTGGTGCGCAATAAGTTGCGGGACCGCGTTGTCCTGCAAACGGATGGACAGCTGCGCACTGGCAAAGATCTGGCGGTTGCGGCATTGCTTGGCGCCGAAGAATGGAGCGTTGCAACGGCCGCGTTAGTCGTCGAAGGATGCATTATGATGCGCAAATGTCACTTAAACACTTGCCCGGTGGGTATAGCTACTCAGGATCCACGATTACGCGAACGATTCACGGGTGATTCGGATCATGTGGTGAATTTTTTCACCTTCCTGGCGACTGAGCTAAGAGAAATTATGGCTCTGCTGGGGTTTAAATCCGTCAATGATATGATTGGCCGGGTCGATAAATTGAAATTTTCACCTTCGGTGGATTATTGGAAACATAATTGTGTCGACCTTTCGGCATTATTATTTCCCGCTTCTGCCGATGCACCCACTGGAAGATATAAGTGTGTGTCCCAAGATCACGGTATTGAACAGGTGTTGGATTGGTACCTTTTAGAGCGTGCAACCATTGCCCTTGAAAATGGCACCGCTGTGTCCAGCGAAATCTCCATTCGCAATACGGACCGAGCAGTAGGTACTTTGTTGTCTCATGAAATATCCAAAAAATTTGGAGATAAAGGTCTAAAAGAGGACAGCGTAGAGTTCCGCTTTAGAGGATCAGCAGGCCAAAGTTTTGGAGCATTTGCCACCAGAGGATTAAAATTCATCCTGGAAGGAGAAGCTAACGATTATTTCGGTAAAGGCTTGTCAGGGGCTAAATTAATCGTCAGTCATGATCGAGCTGCAAAATTTGACCCATCCGAAAACATCATTATCGGTAATGTGGCTTTTTATGGGGCTACTGCCGGTGAAGCATACATTAAAGGTATGGCAGGAGAACGTTTTTGCGTACGTAATTCCGGGGCCAGTGTGGTTGTAGAAGGGGTTGGTGATCATGGTTGTGAATACATGACCGGAGGACGAGTGGTCGTCCTCGGTAAAACAGGTGATAACTTTGCTGCCGGGATGAGTGGTGGTATTGCTTTTGTTTATGATCTCGATCAAAAGTTTGCTCAAACCTGTAACCTGGAGACCGTAGACCTCGAGCACCTCTCTATCGAAGACGAAATGGAGCTTAAATTGTTAATCAGAAATCATGGTTGGTATACCTCAAGTCGTAAAGCATTTAACTTGCTGGAGAATTGGGCTCAAGAACTACACCATTTTGTAAAGGTTATGCCCAAAGACTTCAAGAGAGTTCTTCAACAAAATAAAGAAAAAGAAACTCTTGCATCCATAAATCATTAATTATTCAGCCAAAACACAAAACTTGTCATGGGTGATCCGTCCGGTTTTTTAAAATACAAACGCCACTTGCCCTCTTCACGACCAGTTGGTGAACGTATCTCCGATTACAAAGAAATATATCTGCCCTTCCCGGCGGAAAAAACCCTGGAACAAGCAGCCAGATGTATGGATTGTGGAACCCCTTTTTGTCATTCGGGTTGCCCATTGGGAAATATTATTCCTGAATTTAACGATGCCGTTTTCCGTGGGCAATGGGATGAAGCTTTCCAGATTCTTGCATCAACCAATAATTTTCCAGAATTTACAGGACGAATTTGTCCCGCTCCTTGTGAAGGATCATGCGTACTAGGCATCAATCAACCTCCGGTAGCCATAGAGTTCATCGAAAAATCCATCGCCGAAAAAGCTTACGAACTCGGTTATTATAAACCAAATAGTAATATCAAACGGTCCGGGTTCAAAGTAGCGGTAATAGGCTCCGGCCCTTCCGGCTTGGCCGCTGCTGATGAACTTAATAAGTATGGGCACTCGGTAACCCTGTTTGAGCGCAAAGATCGATTAGGAGGCTTATTGCGGTATGGTATTCCTGATTTCAAATTGGAAAAATGGGTTTTAGACCGGCGCATTGCTATTATGGAAGAAGAAGGAGTTTCTTTTAGGACCTCCGTTGAAGTGGGAAAAGATATTCCGGCACAAAAAGTGTTGACCGACTTTGATGCAGTAGTACTTTGCGGAGGTTCGACCATCCCTCGCGATTTGTCTATTCCGGGCCGCACTTTACAGGGTATTTATTTTGCTATGGACTATTTGGAGCAAAGCAACCGCCGGCAGGCGGGAGATCGGATATCACCAGAGGTCGAAATAGATGTAAAAAACAAGCATGTTTTAGTCATTGGCGGCGGAGACACCGGGAGTGACTGTGTCGGCACATCCAATCGCTTGGGTGCGGCCAGCGTTACACAAATTGAAATCCTAGGTAAACCGCCCCTGGACAGAACGGCAATCAACCCATGGCCAGAATGGCCCTTAATATTACGTTCTTCTTCCAGTCATGAAGAAGGCTGTGAGCGGCAGTGGGCAATCACAACCAAAGCGTTTGCAGGCAATGCTTCCGGGCATGTGGAAAAGGTGACCATCGCCGATATCACCTGGGATTTGGTGGATGGTCGCCCGGCTATGAAAGAACTAGCCGGCACGGTCAGGGATATTAAAGCTGATTTTGTGTTTTTGGCCTTGGGCTACCTTCATCCGCAACATCATGGCCTGCTTGAAGCTTTGGGACTTACCTTGGATGACCGGGGCAATGTTTCCACTAAGGATTACCTGACATCGGTGCCCAAGGTTTTCTCAGCTGGAGACATGCGCCGCGGACAGTCTTTGGTGGTTTGGGCTATTGCCGAAGGACGGCAAGCAGCGGAACGAGCCCATCAATTTCTACTCAAACCTACCAAGTAGGTTATTACCTAAATGTAAAAAGTGTGACTTTTGCTGATCAGGTGATTCAGTTTCACCTGCAACTTAAACAACCCGAGAAACTACCTTCTGGTGTCGTTGCTCTAAATCCTTACCTTGACACAGAAGGCCAAAGGGTTTTTAAGATTTTTTTTCAAAAATATTATCTGGACTCAACCTTTCGGCACTACCTTTTTGGTATTAATCCGGGTCGGTTTGGAGCTGGGTTAACCGGCATTTCATTTACTGACCCAATCCGTCTGGCAAGGGATTGTGGTATTGATAATACATTTCCTCCAAGACCTGAGTTATCTTCTGAGTTTATTTATCAAGTTATCAACGCTATGGGCGGTCCAACAGACTTTTTTAAACATTTTTATTTGACGGCTATATCTCCGCTAGGATTCGTAAAAGATCAGATAAATATTAATTACTATGATGATAAAAAACTACAGCTCATCATCGAACCTTTTGCAATCCGATGTATTGACGCACAGGTAGAATTTGGATGCCATAGGGATGTAGGCATTTGCATTGGTCAGGGCCAAAACTACTTGTATTTCCAAAAGCTGAATAAACAATATGGATGGTTCAAAAAATTATCAGCACTACCCCACCCCCGCTGGGTCATGCAATATCGCCGAAAACAATTTTCCCGCTATGTGGATGAATATGTGCAAAACCTTTCGATATTAATTAACCGTTAATATTTATGTTAATTAAGCTTTTCCACCTGCACATAATAATCATCGTCCATAATCAGTTGATTAACCCCTTTTTTAGCTTTTATTCTCATCCATTTGTCTGTTAATGGTTCGACGATCATCCAGGATTTACCTTCATCTGTGGAAATGTTCACCGGAAGATTAAAAGCCGCATTGGTTTCAGCCCATTTGAATTCGACTTTATTCCCATTTATGCGATAAACAAATTTAGGAATACGCGTATCACGTAGATATTGGTCGAAGAACCCCCTTAAAATGAGATTGGTCTGTTGGCTGATGAAGTCCTCGATTTGTTTAGAGTCAACCGTCTGATGGTAAAAAGCTGAGTTTAGGCTACGCAATAATTCACGCCACTTTATATCATTACCCACCCATTGACGTAATGTGTGCAGCATATTTCCTCCTTTGTAGTACATATCTCCGGATCCACTTTTATTGACTCCGTAGGGGCCGATGATGGGTTTGTCGTTGCGGATATTTTTCCGTGTACCGATCACATAGGCTGCTCCGGCTTCTTTACCGAAATAATACTCCAAAAATAAGTTTTCAGAATAATTGGTAAAACTTTCATGAATCCACATGTCAGCCATATCCCGGTAAGTAATGCTATTGGCAAACCATTCATGGCCGGATTCATGCACGATGATAAAGTCAAACTTTAAACCCCACCCGGTGCCAGATAAATCAGTACCCAAGTATCCGTTTTGATACCCGTTGCCATAAGTAATAGAGCTCTGATGCTCCATACCCAGATAAGGTACTTCAACCAATTTATAACCATCAGCATAAAAGGGATAAGGACCAAACCAATATTCGAAAGCCTTTAACATCCTCTTCACCTCAGTGAACTGAGTTCTAGCTTTATTCAGATTTTCAGGTAATGGATAATAATCAATATCCAATACACCCTTTTCCCCTTGAAAAGTATCCCGGTAATGGGCGTATGGCGCTATATTTATGTTGACGCTATAATTATTTATTGGATTAGAAACACGCCAATTAAAAGTTCGAGTACCATCGGCGTTAATCACCTTGTTTTCCAAGCGACCATTAGCCACACTAGTCAAATCCCGGGCACAAGTCACACTAATATTCATACTATCGGGCTCATCGTACATATGATCTTTGCAGGGCCACCAGACACTCGCGCCTAATCCTTGGCAAGAGGATGCGATGAATGGCTTGCCTTGTGCTGTTTTGGACCAGGAAATCCCTCCATCCCAGGGAGGTCTTTTGGCCACTTTGGGTCGACCTGAAAAAGTAATGATGAGTTTATTATAATCCCGGGGTTGTTGGTATTTAGTTAAGCTAATCCAGTAGACATTCCCTTCGCGGTTAAATATCAAAGGGAGTCCATCCTGGGTAACTTGAGTTATGTTCATTGGCTCCTGTAAATCTATTTGTAGCAAGTTGGACGGAGTTAATACCCGGTATGTCATTTCATTTGTCCCAGATATCGTGCTATCATTAGGATTAACGTTTACTTTTAAATGGTAAAAGGTCAAATCCCACCAGCTGCGCTCAGAAGTTATAGTACCTCGCAAGGTATCTTGCTTTGAAAAAGATTGTGCTGATGTTAAAAGAGGGATTATTCCTAACCCCAATAATATTAGCCAGAGTCTTAATTTCATTCCTGTCAAAATTTCTTGCAAAACAACACAAATTATATATTATTTTAGATGGGCTATTAAGATTGCTACTTCCGAATTAGAAAAGATCTACTTAATTTATCTATTCTATGTCTCCAACTCGTCGCAAATTCATGCAACAATCCGCTCTATTGGCGGCCTCAACGGTTTCTCCATCCTTTCCATCACTGGCTAGTAAAAAAAGAGTGGTTTTGGTAGGTACCGGCATTCGCGGGAGCAGTTTGTGGGGAAAACAACTGCTTGCTCAATATGGAGATAAAGTAGAGATGGTTGGTTTGTGCGACATCAATCCCGGACGAGCTGAATTTGCTAAAAAATATATGGGCGCGACATGTCCTGTTTTTACCGATTTTGATGTCATGCTATCGACAGTAAAACCAGACATGGTTATCGTAACTACCGTGGATGGGACCCACCACCAATTTATCATAAAGGGATTAAACTTCGGCTGTGAGGTCATCACTGAGAAACCCATGACCACAAATGAAATGAAATGCCAAGCGATCCTGAATACGATGGCCCAAACAGGAAATAAGCTTACTGTTACTTTTAATTACCGGTATTCGCCCGCCCGTCAAAAGATGTATGAGATTCTGCGCAGTGGAGCTATCGGGGACATCACCTCGGTGGACTTTCATTGGTATCTGGACACCAGCCACGGCGCCTCCTACTTCCGACGCTGGCACGGGATACGTCAGCAGAGCGGTACTTTGTTGGTTCATAAAGCTACTCATCACTTTGATCTGCTCAATTGGCTGTTAGAGTCAGAACCGGAGGAAGTGTTCGCCTATGGTTCTTTAGATTATTATGGTAAAAAGGGGCCATTCCGGGGTACAAATTGCCGAACATGTATCCATAAATCTGAATGTAAATTTTATTGGCCTCTGGATGCCCACTCTCAGGCTTTGTATGCAGATCATGAACAGTACGATGGCTACCTCAGAGATGCCTGCCTGTTCCGCAATGACATTGATATTTATGATAAAATGGCGGTTCAAATAAAGTATGCTAATAATGTACAAGTTAGCTACTCGTTGACCACTTACTCCCCATATGAAGGGTACCGGCTCGCCTTCAACGGTACAAAAGGTCGGTTGGAAACCTGGATTAAAGAAAGCCAACCCTGGCCGGAGGAACCTATCGATGAACTTCACCTGACTACCTTATTTGGTGAAAGAGAGATCATAAAAGTCGCTCAGCATGATGGTCATGGGGGTGGAGATAAACTCATGCAAGATGCCATCTTCCGACCTGAAACTACACCTGATAAAAATCGTTTGAAAGCAAGCGTTCGGGATGGTGCCATGTCCGCATTGATTGGCATAGCAGCACGCAAATCCATTGAAGAACACCGGTTGATCCGTATTGAAGCCCTGACCTCTCTACGTCCACAGGCGGTGCGACCTTAATAATATTAGGTCATTTTGGAAATAAAGTGGTGGTAGAATCAGGCTTTCGTTTTACCTTCTGGTTTTTCTGATTTTCCGCAGGGCATCCATAGCGTGCACAGGAAGGTAAACACAAGTTGAAGGTAAAAAGTAGCAGAATAAAGTAGATAAAATACTTCCTGATCATGATATAACAGTTTAAATACCTCATAACGTTGGACAAGAATCTTGCCATCTTATGAAATAGTTAATTCTTAGTCGTTTGCTGTAATAAGGGCCGGTCATTAATAAAGTCATACAAGGTTAATAACCTTATTTCATAATAAGCTTCCCAGAATGACCTTAAAGCATGGACAAATGCTTGACGGTTACCTTCCCGGTCATCATTCGCCAAATTCAATTCAGTAAGATCCACCTTGCCAATTAAATAACGGTTCTGCGTTAAATTCAAACGTTTTTCAGCAGCTTCCAGAGCTTTGGTTTGCCGGCTGACCGCCTCCCTTTTTAAGGCCAGTTGTTGCACTTTAATAGTGATGTCGCGTTCAAAATTTATTTTCGCTTGATCCACGGTCATTTGTATCAGTCGCTGATTGGACAGGGCAGTTTCCCGATAGGCTTTCGTTTTACCCCAATCGGCAATGGGAATAGTAATATCAAAAGATATCAACTCCTGGCTCAGCAAATTTTGATAAACCGAATTATATTCTTCTCCACTTTGTGAAAGACCAAACCTTCCGGTAACTCCGACATTAACTCCCCTGCTCTTAGTAGCTTCATCTACGGCCATGTCTGCCTCCAAGAGCCGCCGTCTAAATTCTAAAACTTGGGGCCGATGTAAGCTTGCCATGCGTAAAGCCTTGGATTCGTCAACTGTGAAATCAGGTATTTCTTCCGGTGTCACCAATATAAAGTCAGTTTGTCCCTTCAAGCCTAAAAAATTGCGCAATTGCTCGGTGGTAGTCTGTACGTTAAGTTCTCCTTCTGCTAAGGTTGCATAAGCATTCATAGCGCGGAGTTCTAACTGTAACAGCTCTACTTCGGCTATTTTCCCTACCGAGTATCTTCCTCTACCTATAGACAATAGTGTATCCGCGTTAGCTTTTTCACGCTGAGCAGCATTTAAGGATAATTGTGCCGTAAGTAGTTGAAAATAATTTTGAACTGCCCGGTAGGCCACATCTTCCATATCCGCTGAATACTCTTTTTCGGCCAGTTCATAGGTAAGAGGCTGTAAAATTTTATTCCATTTAAGAGAATTAAATTGAAAAACAGGTTGATCAAATCGAATGCTTATTGGGGTAGAGAAATACTGCTTTTGGCCGGCAAAATTTTCAGTTTTTAAGTTATCCAAGCGACTTAAACTGGTATAAGCAAAGATAGTACCCCCGCTAAATGGCAAATCCTGGCGTAGGGTGAAGAATGCCCCGGAGTTAAAAACAGATCGGTTGATAAATTTTTCAGTACCATCAGGCAGTACCACCGGACTAATGGCACGGTTCAGATCTGAATTCAATGAAAGGTCTAATCTTGGACGCAAGTCAGCCTGGTAGGCTTTATATCGCCAAAAAGAATTGGCAAACCTGGTTTCGGCTAATAATGACTCCGGTGCATCTGATTGGGCCAGAGCTATGACTTTTTGTAAGTCTATTGACAAGGCGGTTTTAGTCTGCCCAAAACCAGGCGCATACAATGTAAATAATAACAGAATTAGAATACTTCTCATAGACCAAAACTTTTATTCCACACGCAAAGCTTTTATTGGATCTTGGGCGGCAGCACGTTGGGCTGGAAATAAACCGAATATCAATCCAACAATGAAAGCGACTCCAAATGAAACCACAATTGACCAGCCGGAAACAACTGTAGGTATTTCGGCATATCTGGCAATAATTTTTGCCGCGCTGATACCCAAAGCAACCCCGATAAGTCCTCCGATTAAGCTAATAATTATGGCTTCAAATAGAAATTGGTTGACAATGTCATTTTGCTGAGCTCCCATAGAGCGGCGTACGCCGATTTCTTTTATTCGTTCTAAGACAGATGCCAGCATAATGTTCATTATACCTATTCCACCCACTAATAGTGAAATGCCGGCGATCACCGCCAGCACCAGGTTAAAGGTCTCTTGGGTCTTTTGTTGTTGTTGTAAAAGCAATTCAGGTATTTGAATTTCAAAATCTAAAACGCCCTGATGTCTTCGTCTAAGTAAACGTCCGAGCACATCCGCGGTGGCTTGCAAATTTTCCGTTTGGTCTATTTGCACTACCAAACGGTCCAGCTGGTGGTATTCAGTTTCCTCGCTATTCCGTCCTCGATTTCCGATATCTGCTACCGTCACTTTTGAGCGATTTGTAAATCGGGATAGAGCCGTTTGTAATGGAATGTAAACATCCGAATTAACATCTCTGATTCCCAGATCCTCCAAATTATCCTTTGAGGCTATTCTTTTCTCCAATACCCCTATGACCCGGAGACGTACATTTCCGCATCTGATGATTTCGCCTATGGGATTTTTTTGTTGAAAATATTTAGTCTGAATAGTTCTGCCTATTAAACAGACCGGCGCACCTTCCTGCATATGATAAAATGAAAAAGGTTGACCATCGCCAAGACCTAAATTATTCAACTTAAAATAATCAGCAGTAATACCAATCACCCGGATATCACCTGTTCTCCCATCAGCGATAATTTTATTTTCAATAATAATTTCAGGGCTTACCTCCGTTATGGTCGGAATGTGCTTTAATATCGCTTCCACATCGCTGATATGCAATCCTCTGCTCCACCTTTTTTTACTATCTTTTTCCGAAGAATTTGTTGAAGATTCTTGGGATTCATCTTTGTTCTTATCGGCTTCCTTTTTTTCGATAACAATACTATTGGAGCCGATAAGCTTAAGTTGGTTTAATATGGCCTCTTTGGCTCCGCTCCCTATAGCCAACATGGCAATGACAGCGGCAACACCGAAAATTATCCCAAGTGCAGTAAGAAAACTGCGTAATTTATTCACAAGTACACCTTCCACGGCCAACCCAATATTAAAGAGGATCCGGTTCATTTCTTAACTAAAAAATAATGACAAAATCGTCGGATGAGCCTCCACCCTGGGAAGGTTTCAACTGTTCTTTTTTAACACTCGCTTTCCGGTCTTCGATGATTTTTTTGTGTCGGGCTTTCAAATTTGTATAATCAGTCGAAGCTTTCTCCTTTTCTTGTTTATTCAGCCAGCCTACTTCCACTTTTTCTGCGTCCTGAGGTTCATTCAGGTAAATGTTTTGTCCCTCAAGGAGCCCCAGTAAGACCATCATGCCATCATCATTTATATCCCCAGGTAATATTTCCTGTTTAAATGGTTTCCCGTTTTTATCCAGATAAACGTAGGTCAAACTATCTCTGAAGATGGCTTCTAAAGGCACGTTTATTGCATTTTGAAACGTGTCGGTAATAATTTCTAAACCGCAGGTCATTGCTGGTCGGACTAAACTGTCGTTCTCATTTAATTGCACGGTTATTTCAAAGACTTTTGAATCATAATTGCGGTAATTTTCTCCGATGTTAGCGACAGATAAAATGTGCCCGCTATATGCGCGATCCGGCAATGCATCCACCGTAATTTTTACTTCCATCCCCAGATCAACTTTATTGATATCTACTTCATTCACAAAAGCCTGGACAATCATATCCGATAGATCAGGGAGTTCCGCAACTACCGGGTTCCAGGCATTAACTTGAGAACCAGGCCCTATTTTGGTACCATTCCAGCTACGCCGGTAGATAATCATACCCTCACTGGGAGCCGTTATTGTAAATTTTTGACTCACTTCGTTCAAGGAGTTCATATTAATCTCAGCTTGGCGTTTAGTGGTCATGATTTCCCGTATTTTTGCTTCCGCTTTTTCCTGAGATAAATTAAAACTGCTTAAGTTCTTTTTAAGCTCTCGCTCAGCTTTTTCATAGTCCAACTGATTTTGTCGCAGGATGGCTTGAGGTTCAAAACGGTTTAACTCCATTTGAATTTTTTTCTCCTGGATAGTAAATTCGAGGTCTTTAATCTGTTCACGCAGATTACGCATCTCAATGGTTGTATCGATTAACGCTTGCTCCAACTGGGTTTGCACTTTATCCAATTCATTCTTAAGCTCACTTATTTTAGTAGCTAAGGGTGTCTGATCCAATTGTGCTACAAAATCTCCTTTTTTTACTTTCGTTCCTTCAGGAATGATCTGGGAGATGGTTGTTTCATATACATTAACTGACTGCATTTCCGAAGGACCCCGCACCGACATGGAATTTTTAGCTTTTAGCTCCCCAGTAGCTAAAACAGGAATGATAAAATCAGATTTTTTTACTGCCGTGTAGATGTTTTTTTGTTGTTCGGCTTTTTCACCTTTATTCAAAAGAAAATAAAATAACACACCTATAGCTATAACTCCTATAGGGATGGCTAAACTGGAGAGTCTCATAAATTTAAATGTTTATAACAAGATGAAGATAGATTATAAATAGTTTTACTCTACCTCTTATTTTGTTAATTAACATTTAAATCTCTACGCATACGTGCCTTTACCTGGTAAAAGCATATAATGACTTCAAAGATGTGAAAAAATCCGTTTAGTACTTAAGCTTGAGCTGTGGGCGTACTAAAGTTCATTGGTGGCATACTGGGCACATCCGGTTCTTCAATCTTACCAAACTGTGCTTCAAATTTTTTAATATTATCTTGTAAGGCAAACATGAGTCGTTTGGCATGCTGTGGAGTTAAGATTACCCTAGCCTTTACTTTGGCCTTCGGCACGTTGGGCATAAGGCGAACAAAATCTACGACAAATTCTGATTGAGAATGAGAGATAATTGCCAAATTAGAATAAATCCCATCGGCGACATCCTCAGGTAGTTCTATATTTATTTGGTTTCCAACTTGCTTTTCTTGACTCATGGTTAAACATTCTGTTACACAAAATTAAGATAAAATATCAACCCGGCCAACCCTCTATTCCAATTATGACCGGACATTATTTTTGGAATAATATTTGTAGAATATGAACCAGATTAAGATAATTGCATCCTGATGGTGATATTGTTAAAGACTGTATATTTTAAAAAAATATACATTACATTATTTTGTAATATAATTGCAGTTTGTATATCTTAGCCGCCTAATCATCCCTTTTGAGTTAAAATGGCAGTAACTGTACATGTAAGAAATAACAAAAAGGCAAATTCTCGCTTCAATGATATCTATTTATTATATATAGTTGCTTGCATTGGATTCTTGGGCTCGATCTATTTGATTTTTTTAACTAGCTCTCCAGGTACGAATTTTATCGAAGAGGCAGCCGGAACAGGTACTTTGATCCACCATAAACATCAGGAAACTGAAATTATTCCAGTTAAGGAACTTCCACCGCTGATCCTCACAGATTCGATCCTTACCTCACCGGATCCGAAAAAATAGTCCCGTACATAGATAAGTTATTTATATTTGTTTCGTTATATCAACAAATAACACAGCGATATGCTGGAGTTTCGTTCATTTATTGAAAGATCTGTTTTTGGAGTGTGCCAGAGCATCGGCACTTACCTTGGGATTGCTCCAGCTAAGATACGTTTGTATTTTATCTATACATCTGTGCTTACTTTTGGTAGCCCACTTGTACTTTATTTAGTTTCATTATTTTGGCTCAACATTCAGCGCCACCTCCGTCGCTCCAATAATCCCCTATTGGATTAAACGCCTAGAATATTTACCTCAGGCTGTAAAATAACTCCAAACTTTTCGCTAACCGAGTTAATTATTTTCTGGGCTAAAGTCCACAGATCACGCCCGGATGCGGATCCATAATTAATGATGACCAACGCATGCTTATCATGAACACCAGCATCACCTTCCCGATAACCTTTCCAGCCGGCTCTTTCTATTAGCCATGCAGCCGGGACTTTGACCATTCCGCGATCAGAAGGGTATGACGGAATACCAGCATATCGTCCGGCTAATTCTTGAAATTGATCTAATCCGATGACGGGATTTTTAAAAAATGATCCGGCATTTCCCAGCACTGCGGGGTCCGGCAATTTTTTTCTTCTAATTCTTACAATAGTATCACTGACATCTTTTATAGTGGGTGTCTTAATGTTTTGATTTTCCAACTCCTGCCGCACCTCACCATAATCTAGTTTCAGTTCATGGGCTTTTGCTTTATTTAATTTTAGAACTACCTCCAAAATACAGGCTTTATTCCGGAGCTCACGTTTAAATACACTTTCACGGTACCCAAAGGCACATTCATCACTGGACAAAAGACTGAGGCAGCCATCGTCCAGGTGCAAAAATTTCACTTGTTCCACTAATGATTGAAGCTCTACGCCATAAGCGCCGATATTTTGCACTGGGCCGGCTCCCATAGTGCCTGGAATCAGAGATAAATTTTCGATCCCTCCCAGATTAGCTTTAACGGCCCATACTACTATATCATTCCAGATTTCACCGGCACCAACCCGGATCCATACATGCAGATCATTTTCATCCAAGATTTCGATTCCTTTTATGCAGTTGTGCATTACCGGTTGAGTTAAGTCACCAATCACCAGAATGTTACTCCCTGCGCCAAGAATTAAAGGGGCTTCCTTCAACTGATCCAGTTGCTGCGCACATTCATTAATGGTGGTAAATTTGGTAAAAATGCGACAAGAAGCGGCTACACCAAACGTATTGTATGCTTTCAGTTGAAACATGACTCCCGAAAATTATTATTGGCTTTGAGCCAGATCGTATTGCATGCGGGCCAATTGAGCGAACAATCCGTTCGGTTTATATAATAATTGTTCGTGAGTGCCGGATTCCACCACTTGCCCATCATCGATGACATAGATACAATCAACATCTTTTATGGTAGCCAGGCGATGGGCAATGATGACTGAAGTTCGACCTACCATCAATTTATTTAAAGCATCCTGGACCAGTTTTTCGGATTCTGCATCAAGGCTTGATGTTGCTTCATCCAGGATCAATATTTGCGGGTCTCGCAAAATGGCGCGCGCTATAGCTATCCTTTGTCGTTGCCCTCCGCTGAGTTTTACCCCACGCTCTCCCACCAATGTTTCCAACCCTTCCGGGAAAGACTGAATAAACTCCCAGGCATTAGCCCGTTTAGCCGCTTCAATAACCTGGCTTTCGGTAGCCCGGGGAAAGCCGTATAGAATATTTTCGCGAATGGTTCCACCAAATAACAACACCTCTTGAGGTACCAAGCCAAGTAAGCGCCGATAATCATCTCGCGGATAAGCTCGCACATCAATGCCGTCTATGCATACCAAACCTTTATTAACTTCATAAAACCTTAAAATCAATTGGGCTATCGTGGATTTACCAGCACCACTGGCACCTACTAAGGCTATCTTTTGGCCCGGTTGAATAGTTAAGCTTATGCCTTTTAAAACTTCCACATCGGGTCTGGTTGGATAATGAAACCAAACATGACGAAACTCTATCTCCCCATTGGTCTTTATTTTCACCGGCTCATGATTGATGTCCAGTTCCTGTTCGTGTTGTAAGATTTCCTTGATCCTTTCCGTACCCCCTATTGCTGATGCAATGGTGGTATAGAAGTTTCCTAAACTTCCGATAGCTCCACCGATAAACATGGTGTAGGCAATAAAGGACACCAGTTCACCCACCGTCATTTGCCCTTTCCCGACCATAGTTGCGCCGTACCATAAAAGAAAGAAAATACCCCCAAACAAGATAATGATGATAAAAGAACCAAAAGCCGCCCGGTATTTAGACAAACCTAAAGCCATCATGACTACTTTTTCTATTTTTTCGCTGTATCTTTTATATTCATAGGGCTCATTTGTAAACGATTTAACCGTTTGGATTGATTGCAATGTTTCATCTACAATGGTATTTGTTTCAGCCAACTCTTGCTGCCTGCTTTTAGATTTATTGCGAATAAACCGTCCAAAAAATAAAGCACCTACCACCACCACCGGAAAGGTGGTTAACATCACCAAGGCTAACTTGGGTGTGGTGACCAGCAAAAGAATTACTCCGATAATCAGAATAAGGATTTGGCGGACAAACTCAGCGAGGGTCATGGACAAAACTTGCTGTAGTTGTTCCACATCTGCAGAAATCCTGGATAATAATTCCCCCACCCTGGTTTTATCATAAAACGCAATGGGTAAGCTGATCAATTTTTCATATAAGTCCCGGCGTATATCCGCAATACTCCGTTCACTGACCACCGTAAATAAATTAACCCGGATATAGGAAAATATGCCCTGAACGATAAGAATAGCCAATAAAACCAAGCCCACTTGATTAAGGTTAAACCCGTAAATGGATTTGCCTTGTGCAATGTCTGTCATCACTCCACTTAGATAAGGGAAGGCCATGACTAAGACAGAAGTCATAAATAACAATAACATTCCTGTAAAGAACTCAAAGCGGTATGGTCGCACATACTTAAAAAAATACGCAACTTCTTTTACCTGCGTCACACTAATCTTCTGGCGTTTTTGCTCTTCCATGGACTTTTATACCGTCCTGCAATGATACGACTTTTCAAACAGGCTTTGGTGGATAAAGTTTTAAGTTAGTAACAAGTGTATTGTTGAAAAAATAGTTTCGACCTATCTATATGGTTCCGCTATCAACATTTCGTTTTAGATACAAAATGCAGACATATGGTTTTATTACGAGTGACCTTATTAGCCTTTTTATGCGCCTTGAGTGCAGCTTCACAGGGGCGAATCATTGTGGTTGGTCCACAGACTCCCTACCCCAGGATTAGTACCCTCAATGGTCTGATTTTACCAGGTGATACGGTCCGGTTAAAAAATGGAATTTATTCATCCGGAACACAGTTTCTGGAACGCTGGGAGGGTGATCCCGGCCGCCCCATTGTCATCGTCGCAGAATCCATTGGGCAGGTAGTTTTTCGTGGAGGTACGGAATCTCTTCACCTCATTCAATGCCGCTACATAAACATAGAAGGTTTGGTCATCGAACAGCAGACTGGTAACGGCCTTAATATTGATGATGGCGGTGTTTATAATTTCCCGACCAAACATATCACTATTCGTCATTGTACCTTCCGAGATATTAGCGCGAATGGTAACAATGATTTACTAAAATTGTCAGGATTAGACAGTTTTCTTATCGAACACAATACATTCATTAACGGTAGCGCCGGAGGAAGTGGCATTGACATGGTCGGATGCCATCATGGACTGATCCAAAATAATATCCTCGAACGTGGCGGAACCATCGGTATCCAAGCCAAAGGGGGATCACAGTACATTACCATCACCCGTAATGTGTTTAAAGACATGGCTCAGCGGGCCCTTAACCTTGGTGGAAGCACTGGTCTGGAATTTTTCCGCCCGCCTCTGTCCTCGCCTATTCGGAATGCTTTTGAAGCGGCTGATATTGATGTATATAGCAATATTTTTATAGGTAATTGGGCCCCAATAGCTTATGTAGGCTGCGTGCGGGTAAATGTGGTCAATAATACCATCTACCAACCGGTTAATTGGGTCATCCGAATCTTACAGGAAACTACAGCTGACGGGTTTTTACCATGTGGCGATAATCGTTTTCAAAATAACATCATTTTCCTTGCCAGTGACTTGACTGAAGTAAATATCGGCCCAAATACGAATCCTAATAGTTTTCACATATCGAACAACCTCTGGTACAATGCCTCTGCAACAGGCAACTGGACACCTCATCTTCCTGTGACGGATAATCGCCAAATACTCGCAAATCCACTTTTTACCGCAGAAGCAACTGAAGATTTTCACTTACAAAATGCCAGTCCTGCTCTGGGTAAGGGATTAAAAGCCCACTCACCTTTGAAAGACTTTGAGGGCAACCTTTTCTCGGACCCGCCTTCTATCGGCGCCATTGAGGGTTCAATACGTACAACCACCTCCTCGGATGATGGGTATTCTGAATCTTTTACTGCTTACCCCAATCCATTTCGTAGTGGAATAACTATTCAACCGCCACCTGATCACTACCTAATAAAGCTAATTAATCTCCAAGGCCAAAAAATCTTCATTAGAAATTATTATCCTTTGCCTGGACGACTCGATTTGTCTCACATTAATTCAGGTATATATTGGGTGGAGCTATTTGGATACAACAGCAAGGTTCACTTAGAACCCATCTTAATTCAAAAA
>JAYRWN010000284.1:0-1979 GCA_041917975.1 Saprospiraceae bacterium
AATTGACCTCAAAGGTGAGTCCCTGCGAAAAACAAAAAAATAGTCGCATTTTTATATCTTTACCAAACGTTTTAAAAAACCATCATCGTAAGTGGCTCACTTTGCTCCGGAATTGGTGGCTCTATTTGACCGGAATATACACATTGACCAAAATCTAATTGATAATATTTTTAAAGCACAAGATGAAAATGGCTTATGGAAAGTCTTGCCCAAAACTGATAAATACTATCCAGACTATCTTCATTATGTACCCAATTTCAGAGCCTCGTTATGGACATTAATTCTTCTTGCAGATTTAGAAATCGATAGGAATGAACCACGAGTAAAGAAAGCATTAGAAGAAGTTAAAAGCCATTTCTATGACCACAATTTTGGGATTTACGCATTAAAAGAAGACCATTTTCCAATTCCGTGTTTAAATGGAAATATCATTTATATTGATTTATATTTTAACAAGACGCCAGACAGCAGAAGTTTGAAAGCTTTAGAGTTCTTTCACAAGTATCAAAGATTTGATGATGGTAAATATGAAGAACCCAAAAACAAGTTTTGTTCTAATACAAGCTGTTACGGAAAGCATTCATGTTATTGGGGCATTGTTAAACTGTTAAAAGGTATATCTTTTATTCCACATAAGTACAGAAACAAAGAGATACTCGAATTAAAAGATAAATGTGTAAATTTTGTTTTGAAGCATCAAGTCAGCTACTCTTCGCATCATCCGGACAAAATTATGGTTGACAAAATGGATCAGCTTACTTTTCCAAACATGTATAAAAGTGATTTTTTAGAAATACTTTGGTTATTGAAACGGGAAAAAGTCAAGTCTGGCAAATTGAATAAGGCTGTTAATTTATTGACATCAAAACGACAAAATAACGGCTCGTGGCTCTTGGAAAGGAAAATCAGCAATATGGTTGTTTCTATAGGTGAAACAAACTTATCCAATCCATATATAACCAAAAGAGCAGATGAAGTAATGAATTTCTATCTCTCCAGCAAATAAGAATTATGGAAAGCGAGTTGGAACACTTATTGACAAATACATACAAGGCAGAGATGATTAAAATTATGAAATCGCATCCCGAGTGCTTTAATGAATTAATTAATTTGTCGGTGTCACCCAGTCAAAAATATTCGTGGAGAGCATCATGGCTGTTGTGGAGTTGTATGGAACACAACGACAATCGCATACATAAATACTTAAATAAAATTGTTGATGTTTTGCCAACAATAAAAGACAACCAACAAAGAGAGTTATTGATAGTGCTACAAAAAATGGAAATAGACCCATCACTTGAAGTAAAGATAATTGATACCTGCATAAACATTTGGGAGAAAAAAGGCAAGAACACTTCTCTCAGATACAATGCTCTTAAATTACTGATTAAAATTTCCCAAAAGTACCCAGAATTATCAAGAGAGATTAGATTACTTACAGAACCGCAGTATGTTGATGAATTATCTGACACCGCAAAGAAATCAATTTACAGACTAACAAATGAATTATCATAAAAAAACACAGCATATAACAAAGGGCTTATCGCAATGCGAGTTTTTGTATTTGATGCGATTGTTGTTCTGACCGATAAAAACTTAGCAGATAGACTAAAGTCCAAATTTACTGAGTAGAGGAATATATTTGAAAACGGTACAAAAGAATAAAATAACCAGTACATTTGTATTTATGCCGGCTCGGGTTATATGGTAATCAAATTAATTTTTTTAATTTGGGTTAAGCAATGAATATTAGGTATCCACTCCTTTTAGATGGCGGACTTTCCAATGAATTGGAAAGTCAAGGGTGTGATCTTAATCATAAATTATGGAGTGCGAAATGTGTGCATTTCAGTATGTCGCATATTAAAAAAAGTAATATATTTGAGGTACAACCTGAACTTACAAATTTATAAACATTAATTATGGACAAGGCTGAATTTATGAAAATGGTCAGCCAACACTGGGATGATGTAGAGCGA
>JAYRWN010000285.1:0-2169 GCA_041917975.1 Saprospiraceae bacterium
TGATAGGCTTTCTGGTCCTGACCGGTTAATTTTAGGTACGGACTGGCTTCCATGGCGCCATAAACATTACTCTCCATTTCCCCGGCCGTACGGGCATACTCCAGGCCCTGCCGCAAATGTACCCCCGCTTCATCCAACTGCGCTAATTGCATCAGGGCATAAGCCGAACCCATTAAAGCAGCTGCTTTTAATCCTTTGTACCCTTTGGCCGGCAATTGGTGATAGGTGGCCTGACCTTGGCGGTGAATCTCCTGCCAATCGGTCTGTTTGTTCATGGTAGCCATGGCAAAACGCAAAATATAAAGCGCTCCTAAAATGTACATGTTTTCCTCGTCGGTGGCGGTTTCTTCTACCCAGTGGAAATTATTCTCCAGCCGATCGTAATCCCCCTGCTGACGGGAATACTCATAAGACCAACAATAATACATGCACAAGGCTAAGGTATCCTTTCTCTTCAGGGCAATATCCAGTCCTTGTTGCATTTTTTCCGGTGCATCCTCACGACATAAATAAGACCCGTAACAACCATCAAACATCAGGGCATACATCAGGGAGTGTTCATCGCCGGCCGTAATTGCCATTTTTTCCGCCTCGTTCAACAGAACAAATCCCTGATCCAGATCAAACAAAAATAGTTTTGCATAACCGGCCCAGGTCAAAGACTTTGCCTGGATTGATCCGGGGATGTTGGCCTGCTGACGAAATTCCGGATCGTCAATCCGGGCAGCAGTTATCCACTGCAGCGTTTCCGAAAAACCGCCTCTCACCGTCCAGTACGCACAAAGGATGGCCACGATATCCCAGGCTTCGGCATAACAGTCACTCTGAATAAAAATGTAAAACGCCGCCCGGATATTTTGATATTCGTACTCAAGTTTATCCAGCCAGGCTTCCGAATTTCTGGTCCATAATTTACCTTCCGCCTGGCGGCACAATTGATAAAAATATTGGGCATAACGCATTTTGGTGATTTGACCTTCACTGGAATTATCCAACATTTCGTTGGCATATTCATGTACGGTCTGGAGCATATTAAAGCGGGTCTCCGCACTGTGACTGACTAAAACTGGTTTGATCAAACTGACATCGAGTAAACTTTCCGTCATGATTTCAATGTCGATCATGTCATCCCCGTCATTCAAAATGACGTCCGCCGCTTCCAGGGTCCAGCTCCGTTTAAAAATGCCCAGTTGCCGGAACACCTTTTGGCTTTCGGGACTCAGCAAATTATAACTCCATTCGATGGCGGCGCGTAGGGTTTGTTGTCTTTCCGGCAAGTCTTTATGGCCTTTGGATACCAGGTCCAGGGTTTTATCGATCCGTTTCATGAGTGCGGCGGGCTGAAAAAAGCGCGTCCTGGCGGCAGCTAATTCTATAGCCAGTGGTAATCCATCCATGCGCCGGCAGATATCCAGAATGGCGGCGGTATTTTCAGCGGTAAATTCCATGGTCGGATTAACTTCCAAAGCCCGCTCAACGAAGAGTTTGGTCGCCGGATAGTTTTCTAAAGTCTGAGCATTAATTACGATTGTTTCATCAGGCAAAGCCAGAGGGGACAGATTATAAATGTGTTCACCACGGATGTGCAGGGTGGTGCGGCTGGTGACCAACATTTTTAGACCATGACACCGCAGCAAAAGGTCGCTAAGGAATTTAGAGGCCTCCACCACTTGTTCAAAATTATCCAGGATTAACAACAATTCTTTATCGGATAAAAAATCAGTCAAGGTGTGTTCAATCGGTTGTTTACCGCTATCCTGAACTTCCAGCATCGCTGCAATGGTATGGCTGACCAGGTGATGATCCGTAACCGGAGCTAAAGGAATAAATACGATCCCGTGTTTAAAATGTGCTTTTAACGATTGACCGAGCTGAATGGCTAAGGTGGATTTTCCGGTTCCTCCGGCGCCAAGCAAGGTGAGTAAATGGGTGTTTTTGTGAATGAGCAAGGTGGTAATTTTTTTCAGGTCTTCATCACGGCCAAATAGTTCCGAACGAAGATTCGGCACTGCAAAAAATACCTTGTCGCCCAACACCTCGCCGGGAACCATTTCTTCCACTGCTTCGGCTTTGGTTAATAAAGCGTTTTCAAAGATTTCAGACATGAGCACGGACAAATCATTTTCGATGAGCTTCTGTAATTCCTGAGCATCACCGAATTGTTGATAA
>JAYRWN010000286.1:0-1987 GCA_041917975.1 Saprospiraceae bacterium
GTAATCGCTATCATATTCTAGTAATGCTCCGGTAATGCCATCTTCGGGATCGGGGAAATTAATATTATCAACACATACATCAACCGTTTGATAATATACAACATCATCAAGATTATCATTATAGCCAAAAGAAACAATATAAAATTTACAACAGTTACCCGGAACTGGTACAACAGCAATTTCTGTTTTGCCAGTTATAGGGATACCCCCATATCCGCTAAACAAATTACCTATCAAATGCCCTTGTCCATTGTAAACTTTATCATCAACAACAAAGAATAGTAAATTCCCTTCTGCATCATGCATCCCATTGGCAGCAAATTCAGCTCCTTGTCCATTGTATCGTAAATTGTTTGGAACTCCTGGAGGTATCGGTAAATTTGCAACAACCGGTGCCCCTGATTGAAAATTCATATAGTACGGAGGAGTTACCCAAACCGTATTTTGAGCTATTCCAAATATAGGAATCAGCCCAATAGCCAAAATCAAACCGATCTTGAGCGAATGAAAAAGGAATTTTGTTTTCATAATATTTATTTAGTCGTCCCTCAAATATTCTATAATGCTTGGTATTCTTGGGATTGTTTAAAAAAAAGGTGATAACAATCTGCCGAAAAATGTGAAAGTGTATTAAAAAACCGGCAGATTTGTGCATGCTAGCAAAACAAAAAAACACAAGTCAAATGGGTTTTTACAGCACATTTGAAGAGCAACTGGATCACTCGCATCCTCTGTATAAATTAAGCTTAGCGATTAGGTGGAAAATTTTTGATGAAGAGTTTTCCAAACTTTATAGTTCTACCCATGGTAAACCTGCTAAAGCTATTCGTTTAATGGTTTCGTTACTGATCTTAAAACAAGTAAGAAATTTAAGTGATGAATCTGTAGTTGAACAATGGGCTGAGAACAGTTATTACCAGTTTTTCAGTGGTGAGGATTTTTTTAGTCCGCAACCGCCTTGTTCGGCAACCGAACTGGTTGAATTCAGAAAACGAATCGGATCGCAGGGAGTTGAGCTTATTTTTAAAGAGAGCATAAAAGTAAACGGGGATGATGCCAATGACGATAATCTTAGCGCAGATACAACCATACAGGAAAAAAACATCACGTATCCAACCGATGATAAACTTTATAAAAAGATCATTAAAGAATGTCAGTCAATGGCAAAAGAAGAAGAAATCGAACTGCGCCAGAGCTACACTCAAACAGTAAAAAAATTAAGCACAATCCAGCGTTTCAAGAAAAATAAAAATGGATCTTCAAAGGCAAAAAAAGCAAGTAAAAAAATAAAAACCATTGCAGGAGTATTAGTAAGAGAATTAAACCGAAAATTAACGCCTGAAAATTTAAAAAAATACAACACGAAATTGAATTTATATGAAAGGATTTTAGCACAAAAGCGAAGTGACAGTAATAAAATTTATTCTTTACATGAACCCGATGTAAAATGTTATACAAAAGGGAAAGAGCATAAACGATTTGAGTTCGGAAGCAAAGTATCTATTCTGGTAACGCAAAAAACAGGCGTAATAGTTGGTGCGTTGAATTTTAACAGTACAGAACATGACAGTAAAACATTAGCCCAGACCATTGAACAACATAAGCGATTAACAGATAACAGTATTAAAAATATTTTTGTTGACAGAGGATATCGGGGACAGAAAACTATTAATGGAATAAATATCTGCGTACCTAAACCCGATAACGATATTACAAAAACCAAACGAAAAAGGCACAGCAGAAGAGCGGCAATTGAACCAGTAATTGGTCATTTAAAAAGCGATTATCGAATGAACAGAAATTTTTTAAAAGGAGTTACCGGAGATGAAATCAATGTTTTATTAGCCGCCGCCGCAATGAATTTTAAACGAGTCATGAACCTCTGGAAACAGGGGCTCATTAACTTTTTGTTTTATATTTTGGATGAAATAAAAATGCTTATAATATTTAATCAATGCCTGAAAAAGACTTTTTGAGGGACGACTAA